>DASUFK010000339.1:0-35385 GCA_036274615.1 Gammaproteobacteria bacterium
CCGACATCGAGGCGCTGCCGCGGTAGGCCGCGCAAAATCCCTCCGCGGAGGGATTTCGCACCCAAAATCGCGCGGCTGCATCTCGCGCAGCAGGCTCGAGCCTCTCTACAGTAGCCCGCCGATCGGCGCGGCACTTGGAGAGGCTCGATGAAAGACTTCGCTCTGTTCCTGGGCTTGGTGGGCGCGCCCACCGTGATGTTTCTCGCCACGATTTATCTGCGCTGGCGGCTGCGGATGCGGCTGCTCGAGATCGTGCGCGGCTGCGCGGAACAAGGTAAGCCGCTCGACGCGGCCGCGATCGGCGCGCTGCTCGCCCGTCCGTTCGCGACGCAACCCGAGCGCGACTACCGGCGCGGAGTGATGTATCTCGGAATCGCGTCCGCGATCCTGCTGATCGCCCTCTGCGCATTCGTGCTCGCGGCGAATCTCGGGGCCCCTGAAGCGCTGTCGGTGGCCGCCGGCATCGCGGCAGTCGCAGCTCTGCCCGGCTGCATCGGGGCCGGATTGCTGGTGCTCGCCCGTAAGACTCAGGCTCCGCACGCCGGCTGACGGCAGCCGAGCCCCGCGCTTTGGCGCGCTACGCAACAACGCAAGGCGGCGGCCCGCTGGCCGCCGCGAGTGACATCCAGCTCGCGCAAGCCGCGGCGGACGGCGATCGCCCGGCGTTCGCGGAGCTCGTACGGCGCGCGGCGCCCGTCGCGTGGTCCGCGCTGCGGCGCATGGGGGCGCAGTCCGTGCTCGCCGACGACCTCACGCAGGACGCGCTGCTCGCGGCGCTGCGCGCGATCGCGACGTACCGCGGCGAAGCACCATTCGCGTCCTGGACCGCGCGCATCGCCGCGCGTGAGTATCTACAGCACATCCGCAAGAACGCACGCCTGATGGTGACCGCCGAACCGGTCGGCGCGGACATTCCCGACAACCCCGGCCTCGCGCACGGCGAACGCCTCGACCTCGACAAGGCGCTGGCGCAGCTCAAGCCGGCGGAGCAGCTTTGCGTGTCGCTGTGCCACGGCGCAGGCTTCACTCACGACGAGATCGCGGCCGAGCTCGGCATCCCGCTCGGCACGGCGAAGTCGCACGTAACGCGCGGCCTGGCGAAGCTGCGCCGGTTCATGCGCGGCAAGGAAGAGGAGACTCGAACATGACGGACACCGATTTCGAATTCGACCTCGAGCGCGCGTTCCGCGAGCCCGCTCCCGACGCCGACACGGCGGCGCTCGAGCGCGCGATCCTCGGCCGCGTGGCCCGCGCCGATCGACAGCGGTGGCTCGTGCTGTCGGGCGCCACGGCGCTGGGCGTCGCAATCGCGGCGGCGCTGGTGCTCGGATCGGGATTCGTCGCAGCGGCGCGCGACCTCTGGCGCTCGCTGTCTGCGCTCGCGATTGAATTCTCCGGCAACTCGCCCACCGCGGTGCTGTGCTCGCTCATGGGTCTGATCGTGCTCGCGTCGTCGGTCGCGCGCGCCGCACGCGACTCCTGACGCCTTTCTATTCGACGCCGGGCTCGATCGTCAGCGTGCGAGTGGCGGTGTCGAGCGTCGCGGGTGTGCCGAGCGGAACGGTCGGCGGCCGCGGGCCGTGGCCGATCGGCAGCCCGCCGAGCACCGGCACGCCGAGCAGCGCCAGCCGGTCGCGGAGCACGTCGATGACCGACCACTTGCCGGGCCGACCCTCGCCGCCCCGGATGAATTGACCCACGGCCACTCCTGCGAGACCGTCGAGGCATCCGGACCTCGCAAGCTGGGTGAGTGCACTGTCGATCGCTCCGAGCTGCACGTCCACGATGGCTTCGATGAGCAGGCGCCGAGCTCGACGGTGAGTCCCCAGCTCGAGACGAGCTCGGCGCCGCGCTCGACTTGCTCGCGCTCGGGCGGGCTCGCGGGCGATACGAACCGCACGCGATCGCCGGCGCGCAGGCGAGGCGGCTTCATCGGGCGTCAGCGAAACTCGCGGAGCTGCTTCGCCACTTCCGGCGGAACACTCTGCGGCGTTATCGAGATCTGAAACGCCTTGCCGTCGGCAGTCGTGAAGCGCACTTCGGCCTCCTCGCCATATTTCGCGCAGATTCGTGGCGAGCCGATCGGTACGTACTCGTCGCCCTCGCGCACGAGCAGTTCCATCGCGACCATGACGCAGTCTTTCTCGTTCGTCGGCGTAAGGTCGAAGCGCAGCAGGCCGTCGCGCGTGACGTTCGGCACGAGCGCGCCTTCATCGATCACCATGCGCCGTTCCCACTTCTGATCGTCGATCGACACGCCGACGTCGAGCTGGATCTGGTCGGCGAAGCTGCTCCGCGCGAGGAACAGCCCGCCGCCGACTGCGAGCAGCGCCAAAACCGTGTACAGCGGCCGGATCCATAGCGGCGCGGGCCTCAGCTTGAACAGTCGATGCCTCGGCGGTGCAATCGGCTCGGGTGCCGCCGCAATCTGCGGCTCGCCGGTCGCTGGAGCGGTGGCCGGTTTGTCGACCACGCGCAGCCTGGCGACGTCGATCTCGAGCACTGCCGCAAGGGCGCGGGCTGACTCGTAAGCTGCGGCGCCGGTGCTCTCGATGCGCTGGACCGTGCGCAACCCGAGCCCGGCCACCTCCGCGAGGTGCTCCTGGCTCCAGGCGCGCTTCTCGCGCTCGGAACGGATCAGCATCGAATCGACTTTCATTTCCACGCGCCGGGCTCCTGAAGGTTTGGAGCCCGAGAGGTTGCCGCCGCAAGCGAAGCCGATACTACGCCATTGCGGCGTCAGTCTTGCGTCAGTTGTGCGCCTCGTGCGCGGCCCCCGGGAGCATCTCGCGAGGGATTCCGCACCAAAGCCGTGCAAGTTTCCGCGGAACTTTCCGCCGGCGCTTACGGCGCCGTGCAGCTCCAGTTCGCCGCGTCCTTCAAGTCGCCCGAGCCCTTGTACTTCGCGTACTGCGGATACGCGCAGATCGGTCGCGCGAGGCCCGACTGCGGGTTCTTGCCCAGGATCTGCGCCGGCGCCTGGCCCTTCTCGCGCCACTGCTCGAGCGTCGCGATCGAGTCGAACGTGTTCGGGCCCGGGCCGCGCCCGCAGTGCTGCATGCCGGGGACCAGGAACATGCGCATCCAGTCGGCCTGGTCGGACCCCATCTCGCGGAGCACGCTCTCGTAGTAGTACACCGTGTTTTCCGGCGTGATCGTGTTGTCGTTCCAGCCGGCGTAGAGCAGCAGCTTGCCGCCGGCGGCTTCGAACGCGCGCAGGTCCGGATTCACCGCGTCGACGAAGCCCGTGGCCTTGTCGATCAGCGGCATGTCGCGGTCGAGATCGAAGTTGTGCCAGTCGTAGTCCGCGTTCTGGAAGCCGAGGATGCGCACGGTGTCGAACGTGCCGCCGGCGCCCGGATCCTTCGGCGCCGAGATTGCGGGCAGCGCCACGCTGATGGCCTGGCCCGAGAAGATCAGCTCACCCTTCTTGTTCTTCGTGCCGCCGTAGAAGTTCTGCACGCTCGTGAGCTCGCCCGGCGTGAGGCACATGTCGCCGCTCTTGCCCTTGCCGCAGGCGAGCGTCTTGAAGTCGAACGAGCATTCGCGCGGGTTGTTCAAGAACCCTTCGTGCAGCACGTCGCACTTCGCCATCACGGCGTCGTTGACGAGCTTCGCCTTGGCTTCAGGCAGCTGCCGGTCGGGATGGCGCGCGAGATCCACGCCGCGATACCAGCCGGCCGTGTGCATGTGGATGTGCCGATTGGCGAGCGCGCCCGCAATGATGCCGTCGTAGTCGCCGGGATAGCGCTGCGCGGCCATCACGCCCATGCGGCCGCCGGTGGAGCAGCCCTTGTAATAAGAGTAGTCGAGCGGCTTTGCGTAGTACACGTCGATGAGCCGCTTCGACTTCACCGTCATGTCGTGCAGCGCGCGGTACGCGAAGTCGACGATCTTCTCGGGATGTCCCAACGCGAACATGCCGTTGGGACCGTCGGCGGCGGTGTGGCCGGTGTCGGTGCCGGCGGTCGCGTAGCCGCGGCGCAGCGCTTCTTGCATGTCGCCGTAGCCCTGGATCGAGCCGGCCCAGCCGCCGTTGCCGACGGCGAGGAACTTGCCGTTCCAGTTCTGGGTGGGCAGCCAGAGATCGACGTTGATGTTCGAGTCCGGCGTGGGCTTGAGCACCATCTGCACGCGGCAGTGCTCGGGGATCGGCTGCGGCGGAGGCGGCGCGGGCGCGTCGGCGTTCTGGTTGCGCGGCGGTCCGCCGCCTTGGCCCGCGGCCGGACGCGGCGGCGTGAAGATGCCCTGCACCACGGTCGCGGCCGAGGTGATCGTGGCACGCTCGAGCGGCACGCTCGGGAGCTGCTCGCACGGCATGTTGAGTAGCGCGGAGACCTGCGCTGCGGCGAGTAGGCTGATCATCGTTCTTCCCGCCTCGGAAAATCGTGGCTGCCCAGCCGAGCATAGCTCGCGCCCGGCCAAGGGGGGCTAGTTGGCAGCGTCAAGGTTTCTTAGCCGCGGGATCGAGGCCGCTCGGGACGTGTCGGCGCGCGGCCGCGATCACGTGAGCATGCGGACAGTCGCATCACTCATAGCGGAGAGAGGACACGGGCCGCGACCGCATCACCTTGAGGACGTCGCGGCCCACCGTCGCGAGCGCCAGCAAGGCGGTGCCCGCCGTCGCTAGCACGAAACTGGATAACGGGAGCTCGGTGCGGTAGACGAAACCCGCCAACCACCGGCTCATCACGACCCAGGCCACGCCCCACGCCAAGAGATTGGCCACTGCAATCAGCACCGCATACTCGTTGAGCACCACTTTGAGCAGCGACCCGGCGCCGGCGCCCAGCACTTTACGGATGCCGATCTCTTTGGTCTTGCGGTCCGCGCTGAACGAGGAGAGCCCGTAGAGACCCAGGCACGCGATGACGATGGCGATGAACGTGAACTGGATGAGAATCGCGGAAAACTGCTCGTCGTCCCTGAACAGGCGCTCGTACTCGGCGGTGAAGAACGTGTAGGCGAACGGGAACTCGGGATTCACGTCCCGCCACACCGCCGCCATGCCGTCGAGCGCCTCTCTCGGCGCACGCTTGTCGATTCGCACGGACAGTATTCGCGTGGGTCCATCCCGGTAGAACAGCAGCACCGGCTCCACGCGGTGGCGCATGTCGGCGAAGTGGAAATCCTGCACCACCCCCACCACCGTCCGCTGCGACGGGCCCATGGGGATGGTCTTGCCGACCGCGTCTTCGGTCGTCCACTTGAGCGCCCTCACCGCACTCTCGTTGAGGATGATGGACTGCGTGGCATCCGCGCCGAATTCCGTCGAGTACCCTCGTCCGGCCGCAACCTTCATCGACAACGTATCGAGATACTGCGCGTCCACGTTGAGCGCGCTCATGATGTAGAACTCGTCGGAGTCCGCGCCGAACGGCCGCACGCCGGTACGCCCGAAGGTGTCACCCGGCATGTTCGACGAGCCGCCCACCGAAACCACCTGCGGCAGCGCGAGCAACCGCTCCTTGAGCACGCCGAAACGGGACTGGAGCACCTGATCGTTGAGCGTGAGATTCACGATGCCGTCACGCTCGAAGCCGGGATTCGTGCTCTTCATGTAGGCGAGCTGCGCCGCCACCACGAGCATGCCGATGATGATGGCGATCGACAGCGCGAACTGGAGCACCACGAGCACGCGCCTGAGCCAGAGTCCCTGCGCGCTGTGCGCGAACCGGCCCTTCAGCATCGTCATCGGGGAGAAGGACGAGAGAACGAACGCGGGATACGCCCCGGCCAGCAGCCCCACGAGCGCGGCGGCCGCGACGGCGGCGAGCACCGCCCGGGGATGATCGAGGAGATACGCGAGGAAGCCTCCTTCAACCGGCAAGCTCACCACGGGCTCCAAGATCCGGAGCAACACCACGCCCAACACGAGCGCGATGCCCACCAGGAGCAACGACTCCTGAAGGAATTGGCGCACCAGCTGCGCCCGGGTGGCACCGGCCGACTTGCGCACGCCCACTTCTTTCGCGCGCAACGACGCCCTGGCGGTGGACAGGTTCATGAAGTTGAAGGCCGCGATCAGCAACAGAAAGACCGCCACGCTGCTCAGCATCACGATCTTCGACTCGTCGCCCTTGTTGCGGTTGAAGTCGTCGAACAGAACGTCGTTCGAGCCCAAGTGCGCGTCCTTGAGCGGCTGCAGCGTGGCGCTGAAGGTCTTCATCACGCTGCGCTCCGCGAGCAGCGCCTTGAGCTTGGTATCCACGACCTGCTCGCTCGCGCCGGGGTGGAGCTTCGCGTAGGTGACCATCGCGATCGTGCCCCACGTGGTCAAGAAGTTCTGGAGCTGCTGCGCGCCCTCGGCCTCCGGGCTCAGGAAATTCAGCGCCACCAGCAGCTCGAGCTGCATGTGCGAATCCGGCCGCACGTTCTCCATCACGCCGGCCACTTCGACGTCCTGGTTGTTCAGGCGGAACAGCTTGCCCATGGGGTTCTCGGCGCCGAAGACCTTCTCGGCGAACGCCCGGGTCATCACGGCCGACGCCGGCTTGTCGAGCAGCGCGCCCGGCCGCCGCTGCAGCAACGGGAAGCTGAAGACCTCGAAGAACGCGTCCTCGGTGAACACGAGGTTCTTGACCGGAAATTTCCGGTCGCCGACCGTGATGAAGCTTTCTCCTTGCGTGCGTACGCGAACGGTCTGGGCGACCTCGGGGATCGTCTCCTCCATCGCCGGACCGAGCGGCGGCATCACGATGCCTACCGTGTTGTTGCTGACGCCGAGCGCGTTGTCGATGCCGAGCACGCGATAGATGTTCTCGTAGCCGTCGTGGAAGCGGTCGTACGAGGTCTCGAAACTCACGTAGATGAAGATGAACAGCGCGCTCGTGATGCCGATCACGAGCCCGACGACGTTGATCAGGAAGAACAGCGGGTTGCGCTTCAGGAACTGCCAGCTGAAATGCAGGTTCTTCAGGAACATGGTTTCTCCCCGGTTGAAGACGCCGCCCGACGCGCACGCTTACGGCCTCCCGCGCAGCGCGACTCCTGCCGGGTGAGATTCGCGCCGATCGAGATTGGTCGCACGACCAGGGCGAATGCAAGTGGAAAACGGAAGACTCCGGAGAATGGCCGCCCCGATTTGACGTACTATCCGAGTCGAACTGGCAAATCGAAACGGCCAAGACGTTGCCCAAACAAGCTCTCCGCGACACCGCCCGCGCTTCCATCTTTCCTCCCCGCCCGCACGGCATGAAGGGCCGCAGCGGGGAGTTGCGCACGCTCGTCCGCACCATCGAGACCGCGAGGCCCACGCGCCTCGCGCTCGTAGGTCCCGGCGGCAGCGGCAAGTCGATGCTGGCGGCAGAGCTCGGTCACCGCCTGCGGGCATCCTTCGACGGCCGCATCGACTGGTTCCGTAGCGCGGCGTGGGGCTTCTACACGTTGAGCGAGATGCTGGCGCTGCGCTTCGGCACCGGCTCGGGCGAGGGGCGCGTGCAACGGTTACGAAAGTTCCTCGCGAGCGGCCCCGAGCGGCTGATCGTCTTCGACAACCACGAGGACGACGCCGCCATGGAGCGCTTGTTCGCGGCGTTCCCCGACTCGAACGCGACCTTCCTGATCACGGCGCGGCGCTGCCTGCTCGCGGGCGTGCTGATCTTCCCGGTGGTGGCGCCGCTCGTCACGTCGGGCCAGAGCGCGTTTCCGCGCGTGGCTTCGCTCACGCGGCTGCTGCGCTGGAACCCGCTGGCGCTCGACATCGCGGACAGCATCGTCGCGTCGCGCGGCGCGAGCGCGAAGGCGCTCGGCGAGTTCCTGGAAGACGCCGGAGTCACGCGGGTGCGCGCGCTCGAGCACGAGGACGACCTGCCGGAGATCGCGTTGCTGGTGGAATGGGCGTGGCGGCGCTTGAGCGCGGACTCCCGCCGTGTGCTCGGCGTGCTTGCGCACGTCGAGGGCGACCACGTGGACGCCGTATCGCTCGGCAAGCTCGCGCGAGTCGCGCGGCTCGGCCCCGCGCTCGCTCCACTCGAGCGCTGGCACCTCGTGCAGGAGCCGCTGCGCAAGCGCTATGCGTTGCATGCGGTGGTTCGGCACGCCGTCGCGCGGCGCACGAAGCCCGCGGCCGACCGCGTGTTCGAGCACTACGTCACGATGCTCGAGCGTCACCCGGAGCGCCTCGAGCTCGAGCAGTCGCACCTGTTCGCGGCCATGGAGCACGCCTATCGCAAGAGCGACATGAACGCGCTGTTGCGCGTGAACGCGCTCGCCAGCGGCCTCGAGCCTCTCTGAAACGGACCGCCGAACGAATCGGCTATTCGCTCCTGAGCGCGACGACGGCTTCGACGCGCGCCGCGCGCCGCGCCGGCAGATAGCACGCGAGCAGCGCCACGCCGGCCAGCAGCACCGCCGCCGCGCCGAATGCGATCGGGTCGTGCGGCCGCACGCCGTAGAGCATCGCCGACAAGAGCCGCATGAGCGCGAGCGCGAAGACGACGCCGAGCCCCACCCCGGCGACCGTCACCGCCGTGGCGCGGCGCAGCATCAACCGCACCACGTCGCCGGCTTGCGCGCCGAGCGCCATGCGCACGCCGATCTCGGCGGTGCGGTGCGCCACGCTCTGCGCCATCACACCGAAGATTCCGATGGCGGTGAGCAGCAGCGCTAAGCCCGCGAACGCGCCGAGCAGCCACGCACCCACGCGCGTGCGCCACATCGCGTCGGCGACGCGCGCGTCCATCGTCTTGATCGCGGAGAGCGGCAGCGTGGGGTCGAGCGCGCGAGCTTCGCCTGCGATCGCGGGAACCAGGCTCTCGAGCGGCAGCCGGCTGCGCACGAACATGATCATGTTTCGCCGATACGACTGCGCGAGCGGCACGTACACGTCTGCGGTCGCGTCGCTCTCGATCGTGCGGTAGCGCGTGTTCGCGACCACTCCGACCACCTCGGCGCCGTCCTGGAATCCGCCCTGGTGCACGGCGATTCTCTTACCGATCGCGCTTTCGTTCGGCCAGAGCTCGCGCGCGGCCGCTTCGTTGATCAGCAGCACCTTCGGGCGGCCCGTGCGATCCGAGTCCTCGAAGCTGCGGCCCTCGAGCAGCGCAATGCCGAGCGTGGCGAAATAGCCTGGCGTGGCCCAGTGCATGCCGATGAGCCCCGTACCCTCCCGCGGCGGAGCGATGAATTCCAGATAGGTCTGGTTGCAACCGCCCGACACCGGGGCGCAGCTGCCGAGGCTCGCCTCCGCGACGCCGGGCAGCGCGCGCACCCTCTCCATGAGGCTCGCGTAGAACGCGCCGCCGCGGTCGGCGTCGTAGATCGTGTCGGGCAACTCCATCCGCACGGTGACGACGTCCGCCGCGTCGACGCCGATGCCCGTCGCTTGCAGCTCGAGCGCGCTGCGCGTGACCAGCCCCGCGCCGGCGAGCAGCACGAGCGCGAGCGCTATCTGCGCGACGATCGGCACGGCGCGCACCACGAAGTCGCGGCGGCCGCGCGAGCCCATCGCGCTGCCGGCGGCCTTCAACGCCTCGATCGGCCGCAGCGATGCGGCCTGCAACGTGGGTAACAGCGCCAAGAGGGCGGCCGCCACGACCGTGACGCCCACCGTGAACAGCAGCGTCGCCGTGTCGAGGCCGATGCTGCTCGCACCGATGCGCGTGAGGCCTTCCGCTCCGCGAATCCGCGGCGCACCGGGCGCGATCGACGAACGGAACAGCACTTCGGCGTCGGGCAACAGCAGCGGCGCCGCGGACAGCAGCAGACTCGCGACCGCGAGCCCCAGCATCGCGCCCAACGTCGCGAGCACCAGCGTCTCGACGAGGAACTGGCGGCCGATCCGGCCGCGGCTCGCGCCGAGCGCCACCCGGATGGCGACTTCGCGGCGCCGCTCGATGGCCTTTGCGAGAAACAGGTTCGCGACGTTCACGCACGCGATCAGCAGCACGAACGCCACGGCGCCGAGCAGCAACCACGTCGCGCGGCGCACGTCGCTGTCGGCGCGCGACGCGTACATCGAGGCGGCGGTGGCGCTCTGGCGCCGCGCATCCGGCCCTTCGCCGGCGAACTCGGCGCCGACGGCGTCGCCCATCACGCGGGTAGCCGCGATCGCGGCGTCCTCGGAGACGTCTGCCTTGCGCCGCCCGACCAGCGAATAAGAGTGCGATCCCGATTCCTCGATCTCGCTGCCGTCGGCTTGCGCGAGCGGCAACCAGAGATCGGCGCTGCCGCTCAGGCCCGCGAAACCGGCCGGCATCACGCCGGCGACGGTGTGAGGCGTCGCATCCAGCTGGATGGTACGGCCGACGATTCCGGGATCGCCGCCGTAGCGGTGCATCCACAAGCCGTAGCCCAGCATCACGACGGGTGCCGTGCCGAGACGATTCGACTCGTCGTACGTGAACGTTCGGCCGAGGATGGGGCTCACGCCGAGAACCGCGGGATAGGTGTCGGTGACGGCCTCGCCCTGAACGTGCTGCGGATCGCCGTCGCCCGTGAGATTGAGCTCGCGGCGCGCGAACAGCGCCAGATCCTCGAACGCTTGCTGGCCGCCGGCGAAGCTCCGGTACTTCGGATACGACCAGACCATCTCGTTGTACACGCCGGGCGCGGCGTCGCGGGTCGGATCGAGCAGGTGCACGAGCATCAGCCGCTCGGCATCGCGGAACGGCAGCGGCTTCAGCAGCACCGCGTTGAAAACGGAGAACACCGCGGTGTTCGCGCCGATGCCGAGCGCCAACGTCACGATCGCGATCGCCGCGAACCGCGGCGAGCGCGCGAGCAGCCGCAAGGCGTGCCAAAGGTCCTGCCGAATCGCCGCCATCGGTCGTCACCTCCCTGGCAAGTGTCGCAACAACCGTGCCACCGGCGCCGCGAGCCAAGCCCTTGATCGGTATCCCCTACCGTCTTCCCGTGCTCGCTTGCCGGTCCCGCAAACGCGCCCGCCGTCGCGCGCGCGGGAAAACAGGGACAGGTTACATTTCCCGGCCGTAGCGCAGCGAAAAATAGGGACATGTTGATTTTCGACGACGCCTTTCTTGCTGGCGGGCGGGTCGCCGAAAATCAACCTGTCCCTATTTTTCGAGGAACTCGGAGCGGAGCGCGGGGGACTGCTCGAGCGCGCGCGCGAGCGCGAGGGCCGGCTCGTCGGGACGGAGCTCGTGGCCGTCCTCGGTGAGCCAGATCGCGGAGAGCACCGCTTGCGCAAACGCCCAGGCCCGCGCGCGCTCGATGTCGATGCCGAGCGCCGCGCCGAACCGCTCGAGCCGCCGCTCGGCCGCCTCCAGCGTGTAGAGCGAAGGCTGGCCGCGCGGATTGCGCAGCGCCGCGCCGATCTCGTACTCGAGCTCGCCGATCACGCCCTTGGGATCGATGGCGAGCCAGCCGCGCTTGTCGTCGCGCAGCACGTTGTAGTGCTGGAGATCGCCGTGCAGCAGGGCCGGATTGCGCTGCGTGAGGCACAGCTCGGCGTAGATCCGCTGCGCGGGCTCCACGAGCTCTCGCGGCACGCGCTGGTCGCCGGTGCCGAGATAGTTCGCGAACGCGGCCCCCCACTCGTCCACCGTGGGACAGCCGGTAGGCGGATCGCCCGGCGACATCCGGCCGAGCACCGCGGCGAGAATCTCCGTGGCCTCGTCGTCGCGGCCCGCCGCCGCAAGCGCCGCGAGCGGCTCGCCCGGCTGAACGTGCTCGAGCAGCGTTGCGCCACCCACGTGCTCGTAGACCTGCACGACGCCGCGGCCGCCGAATGCGGCCGCGACCTCGCCCGAGCGCCACTCGTCCCCGGCGCGTTTCGCGACCTTCATGACCACGGGCTTGCCCGCGCGCTTGCCGTAGACAATGACCGACGTCTCGGTGACCGACGCGCGCTCGATCGTCACGCCCCAGGCACGAGCGCACTCGACGATTCGGTCGTTGAGCGCCTTGCTCACCGCGGCAGAAGGCGCGCGAGCTCGCGCCGCAGGCCCGCGAGGCCGCGCCGCATCGCCCAGTTGTGGTTCCAGACGAACACGTCGTAGACCTGGTCCGCGGTGCCCTTGATCCGCCACCGCGTCGGAATGTGGAGCTCTTGGGGTTGCATCGAGATCGAGGAGTGCCGCCGATGTTCGCCGGCGGGCAAGTATCGCCGCTTCGGCGCCTACCGGCTACCGCCGCCTGGCGGTATCGCCGGAGGGCGGCACGCGTTACTGCGCGTCCACGCCGTCGTACGTCACGCCCTGATCGGCCGCCCGCTGCTTGAGCTCCGCCGAGCGCTGCTCGAGGCTTTGCGGTGTGTGCTGCTCGACGCGCATCACGTGCAGGGTCGAAGCCGCCTCGCCGCCGCGCGGCGGGCGCAGCGACACGATCTTGTAGTCTTCCGCCACGAGCATCACGGACAGTGCTTCGAGCGCTTGGCCGTCCGCGCTCGAGAAGCTGTACTCCCAGCGCAGCGGCTTGTCGACCCGCAGCGTCTTCTTCGCCCGGAGCTCCGCAAAGCGCTGCTCGAGCTGAAGGCGCGTGAGCCCGGCGTCGAAATGCTCGGCGTTGGCGACGCCGGCGACGAAGATCGCGGCGGCGGCGAGCGCGACGGCGATGATACGCGGGCGCGTCATGACGGCGTGGCGAGCTTGAGCCCGACGATGCCGGCGACGATCAAGCCGATGCTCGCTACCCTCCCCACACTGGCCGACTCGCCGAGCAGCACCATCCCGAGGATCGCGGTGCCCACCGCGCCGACTCCGACCCACACGGCGTAGGCAGTGCCCACCGGCAGCGACTTCACCGCGAGCCCGAGCAGCACCATGCTCGCCACGAGCGCGACGCCGGTGCCCACGGTGGGCCAGAAACGGGTGAAGCCCTCGGTGTACTTGAGGCCCACGGCCCAACACACTTCGAGCACGCCCGCCACGAGCAGTACGATCCAGGATGCGGTTTGCGACATCGCGCGGTCCCTCGAGCGAAGGATATTGTCAAACTCGGGCCGATTATCGCACCAGGCGTTCAGCTTACGCCGATGCGCGGTGCGGGGAGAGTCAACTAGCTCTCACTTCCCGGCGGTCCAATAAGGCCGCATGAGCTCCCGCGACCAGTCCGGCTGGCGCACGGGCGCGCGCGGCAGAAACTCGGCCATCACGGGCCCGAGGTCCTTCAGTGACGCGTGCGGGTCGAAATGCATCCGAGGTACGCACGCACCGCGCCCCCGAGCCCGAGCTCGAGCGCGTCGGCGATCAGCGCGTGGCCGATCGACACCTCGTCGATGCCGGCGGGAATCGCGCAGAGCTCGCCCACGTTGGCGAGGCTCAGATCGTGTCCCGCGTTCACGCCGAGGCCGAGCGAGCGGGCGCGCTCGGCCGCCGCCGCGAAGCGCGCGAGCATCGCGCCGGAGCCCGCACCGCCGTGCGCTGCCGCATACGGCTCGGTATAGAGCTCGACGCGGTCGGCGCCCAAGGCCGCGGCCGCGTCGAGATCGCCGTTCGCGGCGTCCATGAAGAGGCTCACGCGGACGCCGGCCGCGCGCAGCTCCGCCACCATCGGCGCGAGCCGCTCGCCGTGGCGCGCAAGGTCCCAGCCATGATCCGACGTCTTGGCCGCGGCGTCGTCCGGCACGAGCGTGCACTGCTTCGGGCGCGCGCGGCGCACGACTTCGAGCAGGCCGTGAAACGGGTTGCCCTCGACGTTGAGCTCCACGTTCGGGGTGCGCTCGAGCAGCGCCGCCACGGCGTAGACGTCGCCCGGCTTGGCGTGCCGCTCGTCGGGACGCGGGTGCAGCGTGATGCCGTGCGCGCCCGCTGCAATGCAGGTGCGCGCCGCGTCGATCACGCTCGGCGCCTCGCCCGCGCGGGCGTTGCGCAGCAGCGCGACCTTGTTGAGATTGACGCTGAGACGCGTCACGGCCGCTAGCTCTGGTAGCGGACTTCGCCGCGGACCTGCACCACGCCGCTGCCCGCGACGATCTCGCCGATCGCATAGGCGTGCTCGCCGGCGCCGTTCAGGTGCTCGAGCACGGCATCCGCGTTGCGCTCCCGGCACACGAGCGCGAGCCCGACGCCCAAGTTGAACGCGCGGAGCATCTCGGCGGGGCTCGAACCCGCCGCGCGTCGGATGCGGTCGAACACGGCCGGCGTCTGGTAGAGGCCGAGATCGATGCTCGCGTCGACGCCGTCGGGCAGGATCCGGTCGAGGTTCTCCCGGACGCCGCCGCCGGTGATGTGCGCGAGGCCGGTGATCACCGCGCGCGGGAACAGGCCCTTGAGCGCCTGGTAGTAGCACCGATGGGGCTCGAGCACGGCGTCGAGGAACGTGGCCGCGCCGACCTTCTCGTCGGCGAGCGCGGGCGAGCGCTTCAGGAGATCGCGGATCAGCGTGTAGCCGTTCGTATGCGGGCCCGACGACGCGAGCGCGATCACCACGTCGCCGCGGCGGATCTTCGACCCGTCGATCACCTGGTCGCGCTCGACGACGCCCACGATGCTCGATCCCAAGACGTAGACGCCGTTCGCCACCACGTCGGGCTGCTCGGTGGTCTCGCCGCCCGTGAGCGCGCAGCCCTGCGCCGCCGCCGCGGCCGCGCACGCGCTCACGATGCGCGTCACCGCGCTCTTCTCCATGCGGCCGCAGATGATCAGGTCCTGAATCGCGAGCGGCTCGGCGCCCATGACCACGCAGTCGTTGATCAGGTGATTGATCATGTCGTAGCACACGGACTCGATGCGGTCGTGCTTGAACGCGAGCACCTGCTTGCTGCCGGGCTCCTCGGTCTTCTGCACGAGCACGGGATCGCGGTACCGGCGCGCGTCGAGCGCGAACAGCGACGCGAACGCACCCACGCGGTTGAGCACGCGCCCGTCCTTGCCGTCGATGACGGAGGACAATCCCGCCTTGGTGTCGTTGGCGACGTCGATGTCGACTCGGTATTTCATGAGGCCGTCACTTGCGTGGGAGCCCAAAAACAGGGACATGCTGGTTTTTCGGCGCACGGCTCGGCGCGGGCGGCCCGCGCCGAAAAACCAGCATGTCCCTATTTCTCGGCGGGGCGTCAGCTTACAACAGTCGCGAAGCGCTCGCCCCACGGAGACCGGACGCCGGGCTGCGGGCTGTAGTAGGCTCGCGAGCGTGGCGCGAGTGAGCCACGGATCGTCGTTTCGTTCAAAGGAGCTCGACCGTGCCGAGTAACCGCCGCATCGCCGCCATCGTTGCTTGCCTATTCGCCGCGGGAGCCGCTTCGCTGCCGGCGCAGCCCGTAAGCGCACAGGCCGGCGCGGGCGCCGTGGTCGGCACCGGCGCCGTCACCACCTTCGTCGAAAACATGGACCGCACGCTCGCCTTCTATCACGACGCGTTCGGAATGGAGGTCCCGCCGTTGCCGGAGTCCGGCGAGCGGCCCTACAACCCGAGCAACTCGCAGCTGTTCGCCATGTTCGACATCGCGGGCGCGAAGGAGCGGCACCAGTCCGCACGCGTTCCAGGCGGCGACGTACGCTTGGAGGTCATGGAGGTGCAGAACGTCGCGCACCGCACGATCCCGCTGCGGCTGCAAGACCCCGGGGCGATGACGCTGGTGTTCGTCGTCGAGAACGTGAGCGCGGCGCTCGAGCGCGCCAAGCGCGCGAGCGCCGCCGTGGTCACCCCGGGCGGCGCCGCCGTGAAGCTCGGGGACGGGACCCGAGCCGTGCTCATCAAGGACGTCGACGGCCGGTTCATCGAGCTGCGCGAGCTGGCGGCGCAGCCCAACCCGGCGGCCGCCGGATCCGGTATCACGGGCATGCGGCTGTCCATCGCCGTGCAAGACCTCGCGAACACGGTGCAAGTGTATCGCGACGTGCTCGGCTTCACCGTCGAGGAGGAGCACGCGCTCGGCGCCGACGCGGCGCTCCGCGCGCTCACCGGCCTATCGAACGCGAGCTTCCGGCGCGCGATCGTGCGCGGGCCGGGCGCGCCGCCGCTGCGGTTCGAGCTCGTGGAATACCGCGGCGTCGAGCGCAAGGCGCTCGACATGCGGATTCAGGACCGAGGCGCCGCGCGCATCCAGCTGCGGGCCGATGGCCTCGAAGCCCTGGTGGCGAAGATGAAGAAAGCGGGCCTACAAGTGGTGTCCGTGGGCGGCGCACCCGTGCCGATCCCGCCGAACTTCATGGGCGCGCTGGTGAAGGACCCGAACAACTTCTTCTTGACGCCGATCGCGCAATGCGACGGCTGCGCGCCGCGGCTCGTGCCCGAATCGCACTGAGACTGCCTGCCGCAGGCGCGGCCGTCTCAGGAGCGCGGCTCCGGCCTGACCCGGGAAGCGCGGCCCGGACGTGTCCGGGCCGCGCCGTGCCACACCGTTAGAACTGGACGTTCAAGCTCACCCACAGACGCCGCCCGAGCGGGTCGTAGTAGCTCGCGAGCGTCGAGGCGCTGTTGCTGTCGGTCGGGGTTGCGCCGACGACGGCCGGGTCGATGTCGAATACGTTGTCGATGCCGGCTTGCAGCCGGAAGCGCTGGTTGAAGTCGTAGCTGCCGAACACGTCGTACATGCTCCACGCCTCGGTCGGGATGATCACCGTTCTCGGATCGGTGACGAACGCGCCGTTCTTGACCTCGGGCAGATAGCGGAAACGCAGGCCGACGTTCGCGTTGCTGCCGGAGAACCGGTAGCCGAAGGTCGAGTTCAGCCGGTAGTCGTACTGACCGCTGTTGCCGAGCGTGCCCTTGTAGTGCAGGACCGGGTCGGTGGGCGTGGTCTGGGTGTCGAACTTGTCGAGGTAGCTCACCAGATGATTCATGTAGAAGTTGCCGCTTCCCACGTCATGCTGCCAGTTCACCTGCAGATCCACGCCGGCCGTCTCGATCGAGCCCGTGTTCAAGTACAGCTCTTCGACCGTGCTGGCGGCGCCCGAGCCCGCGTCGCGATTGATCAACGCGCAGAACCCCTTCGGGTCGTTGATCGAATAGCCGGGGTTCGACGTGCCGTTCGCGTTGAAGCAGTTGCTGTAGATCTGGAAGCCGTTGAACGTGGCGATCGCGTCGGCGATCTCGATGTTGTAGAAGTCCACCGACGCGGTCAGGTTGTCGAGCCCGCCCGGCCCGTTGAATACGAGACCCAGGGTCCACGTCTCGGCCTCCTCCGACTGCAAGTCCGGATTGCCGCGCTGGATGCCGTTGATGCCGGTGAACGGCGTCACGCCCTGCAAGTACGTGTTGGCCGCGGCGCTGCCCGGCGCTCCGAACGTAGACGTGGTGTTGCCGATGAGCGCCGCGCAGAGCTGCTGCACCTTGAGCTGGTTGGGATTGCTCGCGCGGTTGCCCCAGGTGGCGTTGGTGTTGACGCCGCACGGATCGGCGCTCGAGAAGGTCGTCTCGAAGATCGTGGTCTCGGCCTGGAACAGCTCCGCCGTATTCGGAGCGCGATTGGCCCGTTGATACCCGCCGCGCAGCCGCATCGAGTCGGTGGCCGACCAGTCGAAGAGCACCTTGTACGTCCCGACCTCGCCCGCCGCGCTGTCGTAATCCGACCAGCGGTAGCCGAGCTCGAGATTGAGCTTCTTGACGATCGGCAGCAGCAGCTCGCCATAGACCTCCGACACCTCGGTGCTGCCGGTCGTGGCGTTCGATACGAACAAGCCGAGCGGATAGTCGAAGATGGTCGACTGCGGGTTGCTGGGCTCGTAGGAGAAGTCGTTCTTGCGGTTGGTCACACCCGCCGCGAATCGGAGCTCGCCCGCCTTCATGTCGGCGATCTTGCCCTGCAAGTTGGCCTCGAGGATGTCCTGCGAGATCGTCGTCTGCGACTTGTACCGGCCGAGCATGCCGTTCACGCAGTCCGCGCTGATGGTCGTGGGCCCGCCGGGAAATGTGGGCACGCCGCTGGTGCAGGTGATCTGGTAGTTGCCGCCCACGAGCTGGCGGTTACCGTTCGCGTCGAGCACCGGCGCGCCGTTCACGTCGGTCAAATAGTTGATGAACGCGTTCGCGCCGAAGTTCGGCGCCGCGATGATCGCCTTCCACCTCTGCACCGAGGGGAGGCCGTAGTAGACGTTGGTCGCGCTCGTCTCGCCGCTCGAGTAGTAGGCTTCCCAGGTCCAGTCGCGGTTCGGGAGGTCGCCCTTGAAGCCGGCGAGGATCTGGTAGACGTCGCTGCTGTTGGTGGGACCGAACTGGCCCAGGATGTCGAGCCCGCGGTTCAGCAACCAGGTGCGGGGGGCGCCGGTGCCCGGCGCACCCACGGGTGCCGGACCGGCACCGTCCGGGTCGAGCTGACGCGAGTCGAGCAGGTTCTGGAGCCCCGCCGGGAGCGGACGGCCGTCGTTCGGGATGGCTCCGCCCCACGCGGCGCCGACGGCCGGCGGGGGACCCGCGGAGAACGTCGACACTTCGCTGCGCACGAAATTCGCCTGCACGAATCCCCGCAGGTGATCGGTGATGTCCACGTGCGCCTTGCCGAACGCCGACTTGCGAGTCAGCGGATTCGCGAGCGCGGTATCCATGTAGATCTGCTGGAGCGTGCCGTCGCGGTTGCGGATGAGCCCGTACATGCCGTCCTGGCCGAACGGCAGCTCGAGCTGCGAGTCGTTGAAGCCCCAGGTTTGGCCCGAGGAGCCGCGCGCGTACGCAGTGCCGTCCTTGTTGTAGAAGATCGAAAGGCCCGGCGTGGTGACCGGCACCGTGCCGGCCGGCAGCCGCCCCGCGAACAACGCGTCGAGAGCCGCCTGGGTGGGACGGTTGTTGGCGTCGATCGAGTAGGCGGGCATCGACGGGAAGAAGGTGCCGGCCGGGTTATTCGGATCGTGCCAGCCGTCGACGTAGAAGTCGTGATTCTTCTGGAACGACGCATTGCGGTCGTACCATTCGACGCCGAGCAGCATGTTGGCCTTGCCGCTGTCGGAGTTCATGCCGATGAGGCTCGAGACGCGCGTTTCCTCGCCGTCCCCGGCCTCGGTGGCGCTCGTGTGCAGGTCCACCGAGATGCCTTCGAAGTCGTCCTTCAGCACGAAGTTGACGACGCCGGCCAGCGCGTCGGCGCCGTACACGGCGGAGGCGCCGCCGGTGATCGTCTCCACGCGCGCGATGGCCGCCGACGGGATCGTGTTGATGTCGACCACGAGCGACGCGTTCGCCGGCTGCGCGCGGCGGCCGTCGATGAGCACCAGCGTGCGGTTGGTGCTGATGCCGCGCAGGTTCAGCGTGCCGACGCCGAGCGAGCCGACGGGCGACGTCTGGATCTCGCCCACCGCGGTGAACTGACTCTGCGCGGGCGTGAACTGCGGCATCTGGTTGAGGACGGTCTCGACGCTGAGCGTGCTCGACTGCTCGAGCCGCTCGCTCTCCACCGTCATGATCGGAGTCGCGGCTTCGAAGTCGCGGCGCGCAATGCGCGAGCCCGTGACTACGACCTCTTCGGTCCCCGCCGCCGGAGGCGGCTGCGCGTAGGCAGGATGCGAGCCGGCGAAGATCGCCGAGATCGCCGATGCGAGCACCGTGAGCTTGGCACGGTCACCCGCGTGCAGTTGTACTTTACCCAGCATGATCGGAACCCCCCTGATGGTCCTGATTGGATCGTGAAGATGCGCTGCGCGGCCACTTTATAAGCCAAGCGCGTTACTTGTTCCTCGGACAGATATAACTAGTAGTGAACATGATTGGCTGTGCCCGGACGGCGGCCGGTCAGTCTTCGATCAATTCCGGACGGTCGCGCACGAACTGCGAGAAGACCCACTTCTCGCCCCGCGTCGGCGGCCGGCCGCTGTGTAACGTGCGTAAATCGGCTTGGCTGTCCCGGCCCGTGTTGACGAAGAACAACCCCTCGCCGCGCCGGCCGGCGTGCTCGACACCGAGCTTCGGGAACACCGTGTCGCCTCCCTCGTAGCCTTCGTTGAGATAGACCAAAAAGGTGATCACGCGGTTACCGGACCGGCGAATCTCTTCGGCGTAGCCGGGGTGCGCCGGGTCGATGAAGTCGTAGTGGTCTTCGATCGTCTCGCCGACCGCGTAGTGCAGCACGGTCGGGGCCTCCATGTGGCGCGCGGGCTGGCCGCAGCCCGCGGCCATTCGCGCTTGTACCAGGAGATGAACCAGGTCGGCTTCCATCATGTTGAACACCGCGCACGAGTTCGTTCGCGACTCGTCGACGATGTCGGTCTTGCTGTAGGCGTCGTACACGCGCGCGCGCTTGAGCTTGCGGCGTGCCTGACCGATGAGCCAGTCGCAGACGGCCCCGCCGACGAACGACGGAAACGCGCAGATCCGCGGATCGTCGTGGACAACCGCTCCGGGAGCGGGGACGAGCAGCGCGCGAAGACCGGCGTCGTCGACGAGCGCGGGCGCAGCCGCCGGGCTCGTCGGCGCTCCGAGCCGCGGCGCGGCGCCGTCGGCGCCGAGCATGGACCCGAGCACTTCCAGCTGGGCGCGGGCGGGGTCCCAACCGCGCTCCGCGGCGAGCATCAGCAACCCCAGCGCCCCGCGCCAATCGGGCGGGCCGAACGCGCCGGACGCGTGGACCACGGCGAGCCGGTCCGCGGCCTCCGCGCCGCCCATCTTCACCGCGTCGCGGAGCAGGCCCACACCTTGGCGTCGCAGGCGCGGAGCCCGGTCGCCGACGATGATCCGCTTGGCGAGCTGCGTAGTGGCCTCGACGTCGCCCCGCTGCGCCGCCTCGGCCAGCTCGTTGATCGCGTCGTCGTGACGCCCCTCCGCGTCGAGCTCTCGAGCCCGGGCGATCGCGGATGACTGCTGCGCGGCTTCGCTCAAGAACGCGCGCCCCCGGCCCCGCTTTGGAGCCCCGCGTTGAATGAAGTAGTTCCGACCGGCGTGAACGTACGCGGATCGAAAGCCTGCCTCGGGGCGGCCGCGATCTGCTCGAGCGCCTGCTGCGCGCGCGCACGATCCTCGGGGCTCGCTCGCACCTTGGCGTATTCGAAGGCATAGCCGTTCAAGATGTCGATCCAGGACACCTCGTTGAACGCCCAGGCGAACGCCCGAACCCTGTTCCATTGGTTCGGCATTTCCGCCGCGTAGAGCGCGAGGCGATGCATGAGCCGCTCCGGATACTTTCGTGACGTCTGATGGCGCCAGAATTCGCCGTCGCGTCGAGACGAGAGCAGGTAGTGCGCATCCACGAAGTCCTGAACGTCGCGGATGTAGCCGAGCATCAGCGCGTTGTACTTGGCAGAGGCGTCGTCGTCGAAATACCGCCCGCCCAGGAACCTCGTGAGCAGATCGGCGGAGCTGATCGTCCAATTGAGCCCGGTGGCCTCGAGCGGCTCGACGAAACCGGCGCTCAGGCCGATCGCAACCACGTTCGCCACCCACGGATGGCGCAACGTGTCGTGGTCGAAGGAGATGTGCCTCACCGCCACGTCGCGCATTCGCTCTTCGCCCCAGTACGCGCGGAAGCTCTTCTCCGCCTGCTCGGGAGTGCAGAAATCGCCGTGATACACGTAGCCGCTGCCGATCCTCGAGCGGAGCGGTATGGACCACGTCCAGCCGTGCTCGTGCGCGTGCGCCCGCGTGTACGGGTGCATTTCGGAAGCCCGATCGACGTAAGGAACGTTGGCCGCGACGGCGCGATTCACGTTCGGCTCGTACGGAAGGCTCACCGGCCGAGCGATCTTGCCGAGCACGGCGCGCGCAAAACCGGTGCAATCGACGTAGAGATCCGCGAGCGCGGTCTTGCCGTCGTCGAGCCCTATCCCTACGATTCTTCCGTCCGCGGCCAGCGGCTCGATGCGCTCCGACTCGATCACCTCGACCTTCTGGAGATGGCGCTCGAGATACGCGGCGAGCTTCGCGGCGTCGACGTGCAGCGCGTTGGCCGCCTCAGGCGCGATCAGATTTCGCTTGACGCAGGTCTCGTATGACGTGTGCACGCGCGAGTAGTAGTCCGCATGGCTGTACCGCTGCGGGTCCTCCAGGATCATCTGCTGGTAGTGGTGCGCTGCGGTGTACGAGCCGCCGTCCGCCATCGCCGTGAACGGATGCCAGTAGTGATCTCCGACGACGTTCCAGTCGCGGTAGAAGATGCCGCACTTGATCGTCGCGTCGCAGGCCGTGCAAAAATCGGCGAGGTCGACCCCGGCCGCCTGCAATCTCTGCGGCAGATCCGGCTGCGTGGATTCGCCCACGCCGATGGGCGTGTTGGCGCGCGGGCGGATGAGTCGAATCTTGAGATAGGGACAATACGCGCTCAGCACCAGTGCCGTGAGCCACCCCGCGGATCCCGCGCCCACGATTGCGACTGAATTTACGGACTGAAGCATAGTGCTCGGCGGAAGGGCCTCGCGCTCAGCGCGCGGCCGGACGTCCGGTCACCGGGTTCGAGTAGTGAAACGGCAGCCGCAAGATCTCGGGGAACGGCGGCCGTACGGGGCCGCGCAGCGCGAGGTCGGGCGGCGACAAACCGCTCGGCCGCGTGAACGCCGCCGTTTGGCCCGCACGCGCGACCACGCCGACGCCGGGGTCCGAGCCGACACCCGGGTCGGGATCGAACTCGGCACCGGTCGCGACCGCGGCCCAGCCGCCGCGATACGGCGCGGCCCACGTGTAGTCGAGGTCCAGCGCCGCGAGCTTCCACACGCCGTCCTCGAGCACGGCCTCGCCCTCGTAGACGCCCGCTCGCCACTCGCCTTCCGCGCCGAGACGCCCGCCCACCTGTAACACCCGCTGCCGAATCTTCGCGCTCGAGCCGTCGGGAGCGACGTCGATCACGGGCTGCGTGGTCTGATGGATCGCGAGCACGCCCGCAGGCCTGCCGTCGCGCGGATAGAGCGCGCGTAGCGCGGCGCGGATCCGCTCCCGGCCCGCGTAGACGCCGAGCTGCCCGACCTCGTCGGAGCCGTTGGCCGCGAACAGATCGGCCACGTCGTCCCAGCGCATCTCGTCCAAGTAGTAGCTGTGCGCGTTCAGCAGGTTCTCCGCGGCGTCATAGGCCACCGCGATCGCGGCCGCGCGCTCGGCCGCCGCGAGCCGGTCGTCGAGGGAGCCGGTTCGAGGACCGCGCCAGGGATCGTTCGCCGCGCGCGCGCTCGGCGGCGACGGCACCGCGGCGGGCCGCGCGTCATCCGGGTACTGGGGCGGCGCGCCGGTGGCCGGGTTTGCGAAGTGCAGCGGCGGAATGGAGAACTTGGGGTAGACCGGGTACACGGCCGTCGGCGGCCGGTCGGGCGGAAAATCCTTGCTCGGCGCGGGCACCGGCTCGGCGCTCTTTGCCCAGCCTTGCGCGTAATCGGTGATGAAGCGCGGATAGAGACGCATCGCGGCGATCTTCCAGACGCCGCGTTCGCTCACGTAGCGGTTCTCGAAGATCGACTCGCGCCACTCGGCGCGATAAGCGCCGTCGCGCGCGCCGCCCCACTGCACGAGCTCGACGCCGCGCGCCTGCGCGCTCGCGCCGTCCTGCGCCACCGTAACCAGCGTTTGCAGCTGCAGGTGATCGTTGAGCTCGCCGCGCTTCAGCCCCTGCGGGCCGAACTGCTCGAGCGCGCGGCGGATGCTCGCCTTGCCGGCGTACACGCCTTGGTTGCCGAGCTCGAGCGTCGCGTCGTCGGCGAACAAGTCGGCGACGTCGTCCCACCGCTTGCGGTCCACGTAATAGCCGTACGCGTGCTGGAGGTTGGTGACGGCCGCCTCGTCGCCGAGACGCGCCGCGCGCCGCTCGAGATCGGCGACGCGCGCGGCGAGCGCCGCGGCATCGGCCGGAGTTGCGCCGGCCCGCTGCTCGACCACCGGAGCCGGCGACGGCGTGCCCGCGCGCCGCGGATCGAAGTGCGGCGCGAACGTGCAGTCGCGGAAGTAGTCGTCGCAGGTGTCGCTCGGCGGCGCGCTCGACGAAGCGCTCGTCGCCGGGGCACGCGGCGTGGTCCAGCCGCGGTCGTACGGGGCGGTGAACTGCGTGGCGTACGTGAGCTCCGCGATCTTCCACGCGCCGTTCTCGAAGACGTAGCGATTCTCGTAGACGCCGCCCACCCAGGTGGCGTTGCCGCCGTAGCCGCCGAGCAGGGCGAGCACGTGCCAGCGGCCGCGCGCGGTTTGGCCGCCCGGATCCAGCGTGACCACGGGTTGGAACACGATGTGCGGATAGATGCGGCCGTCCGCGAGGCCGAGCCTGCCCTGCCCCACCTGCTCGAAGAACAGCTTGCGGATCGCGTCGCGGCCGACCATCGGGCCCTGCGCGTAGTGCCCCACCCCCTGGTCGGCGAACAGCTCGGCGAAGTCGTTCCAGAGCCCGAACTCGGCGTAGTGGCCATACGCCGCTTGCAGGCGCTTGATCGCGCGGATGGCCTCGGCCTGACGCACTTGCTCGGCGAGACGGTCCACGCGCTGCTCGAGCGCCGCGCCCTTCTGCGCAACCGCCGGCGCCGCCGCGAACAGGGCCGCCGCCACGGCCAGGACGCGAGACGGGCCCCTTGCGACTCCGGCGCGCCGGCTCATCGCTTCACGGGCCTGCCGTACACCTCGATGCGCCCGACGTTCGCGTAGCCGCCTGGACCATGGCCGCTGCCGGGGAAGAGATCGGCGAAGCCGACGGAGTCGACCTTGCGGAGGTCCGGGTTGGGCACCCAGTTACCCACCGTGACGACTCGATCGATGTCGAGCTTCATCCAGCGCAGGTCGGCGATCGAGATATCGTCGACGTTGAAGTCGAGCGACGGCCCGGTGGCGTGATCGCCGATGAGCCAGGTGCCGTCGGCGAGCTTCAGGATCGGCCGCACTTGATGAAAGCCCGACGTGCGAACGGTCCAGCGGATCTTCGCGAGCGGGTCGCTCAGGTCGACGAAGTTGTCGCGGTCGCGCAGCGACGCGGCGCTCGGCGACGTGGTGGTGCCGGTCCAGAGGTTCATCGGATAGAGATCGGATTGACCGCGCACGGCCACCAGCTGGATCTCCTTGCCCGACGCGCCGTGCAGCGAGAGCTCGAGCTTGGGGCTCGCGACGCCGCCCTGCGACGCGGGCCACGCGCCATGATCGTCGGTGGGCGTCTTGAGCGGCTGCCAGCCTTCGCTGAAGAACAGCGGCGGGCGTGACGGCTGAGCTTGGGCCGGCGCGGCCGGCTGCGCTGCAACATCGACGGCGGCGGCCAACGCCACGAGCGCCGCACCGAGCATGAGCCAACGTGTCATCGGTATCCCCCCGAGCAAGCGACGCAACATGATTGCACAAGAGACTGCGGTTGGGATGCGGCGCGGCGACAAAACCCTAGCGACGACGGGGATGGCGAGGTCGGGGGCGGCTGCCGTCTCCGGAGCGATCCCTGACGGCCGCCCGCTCCTGCCGATGGGCCGGGCGCTACAATCCGACGCCATGCGCTCCTTGGTGCCGGCGTTGGCTGCTCTCGTCGCGATGTCGGCGACCGCGCTCGCGGCACCTGCTGCCGACGTCGTCACGCTGTCGATCGTCACGACCACCGACTTGCACGGCAACATCGCGCCGCGCGGCGACCAGGGCGGCCTCGCGCTGTTCGGCGGCTACCTCGCGAACCTGCGCGCTGCGCGCGCCGCCGACGGCGGCGCCGTGCTGCTCGTGGACTCGGGCGACACGTTCCAGGGCGGTATCGAGTCGGACCTGAGCGAGGGCGCGGTGGTCGTCGACGCCTACGCCGCTCTCGGCTACACCGCGGCCGTCATCGGCAATCACGAGTTCGACTTCGGGGCGGCGGACGGTCCCGGAGCGCGGCAGCTGCGCGGCGCCGATCCGCGCGGAGCGATCCAAGCGCGCGCCGCGCAGGCGCCGTACCCGGTGCTCGCCGCCAACCTGCTCGACGACGCCACCGGCCGGGTCGTCGCTTGGCCGAACGTGCGGCCGTCAGCGCTCGTTACGGCGGCGGGCGTGAAGATCGGGATCGTCGGCCTCACCACGAGCGAGGCGTTGCGCGCCACGCTGCGCGCCAACGTCCACGGCCTGCGCGTGGCGCCGCTCCTGGAAACCGTGGTGGCCGAAGCGGCGCAGTTGCGAACGGCAGGCGCACGAGTGGTGATCGTGGTGGCCCATGCGGGCGGCGCATGCGCGGAGCTCGGCGATCCGCAGGACCTGTCGTCGTGCGAGGCAGGCTCGGAAATCTTCGCGCTCGCCAACGGCCTGCCGCGCGGGCTCGTCGACGTGATCGCGGCCGGCCACACGCACCAGGCGGTCGCGCACGAAGTTGCGGGCATCGCGATCGTGCAAGCGTACGCGCTCGGCCGCGCGTTCGGCCGCGTGGACCTTGCGCTCGACCGGCGCAGTCACGAGGTGGTTGCGCGGGAGATCTTCGCCCCTCGCGACATCTGCGCCGTGGCCGCGGAGCCGGGCGAGTGCGGCGCGCCGGGCGGCGCGGGAACGGCGGCTCAGCCGGCGCGCTACGAGGGGCAGGCCGTGGTCCCCGATCCGGCTATCGAGGCCGCGATGGCGCCGGCGCTCGCACGCGTGCGCGCACTGCAGGCGACGCCGCTCGGCGTGCTGCTCGACACGCCGATCGCGCGCGGCGGCCCGCGAGAGGCGGCGCTCCGCAATCCCGAGTCGCCGCTCGGCAACCTGTTTGCCGACGCCGAACGCGAGCGCACCGGCGCCGACGTGGCGATCAACAACAACGTGCGCGGGGGGTTGCGCGCCGATTTGCCGGAGGGACCGCTCACCTTCGGCCGGCTCTACGACGTCTTCCCGTTCGACAACCGGCTCGTCACGCTGGCGATGTCGGGCGCCGAGCTGCGCGCACTGCTCGAGGACGAGGTGCGCCGCAACCGTCCCGGGTCGCTCGGGCTGTCCGGGATCCGCGCGCGCGTCGGCTGCAAGGCCGCCGGCGCGCTCGAAGTCGAGGTCGAGCGCCCCGACGGCGCACCGCTCGGCCGGGAGGAGCGCGTCGTGGTGGCAGCCATGGACTCGCTCGTGCGCGGCCCGGTGTTCTCGGCCGTTCCGCACGCGGGCGAAACCGACATACCCGCCGACGCGCCCGTGCTGCGCGAGGTCGTCGAGGATTGGCTCCGTGCGCGCGGGGGCCACCTCGCAGCCGGCGAGCTCGTACAGGCCGACCGGCCGCGCTGGCAATACGCCGAAGATCCGACCGGGTGCTTGACTCGCTGAAAGGCCGGCGTGCTACTTTTCCATTGATGTTCCGACTGTGCCTTTTGGCTTGACTGCCCGCGAACCGCGAGCGTCCGCAACCTCGGCGGTTTCGGACCCGAACACGAGCTTCAGCGAGCTGTCGCAGCGCTGGCTCGAGGGTTGGCTGCGGCTCAATCCGATCACGGCCACGTCCACCGGCGAGCACGCCCACGACACGGATATCGACGACCTCAGCGCTTCCGGGCGCGGGCGAGCCGTCGATTTCAGCGAGCGCTTGCTCGCCGAGCTCGACGCCATCGACAGCAAGCGGCTCACGCGCGAGAACCAGATCGACGCGGCCATCCTCCGCAACCGTTTACTGGCGGACGTTTGGGCGATCGAGGAGCTGCAAAGCTGGGCATGGGACCCGCAGATCTACGGCTCGCTCGCCGGCAACGCGATCTACAGCCTCATGGCGCGCGACTTCGCGCCGCTTCCGCGGCGGCTCCGGTCGGCAACCGCTCGCATGCAGAAGGTTCCCGCGCTGCTCGCGCAGGCGCGCGCGAACCTCGATCCGGCGCGCGTGCCGAGCGTGCATGCCGAAACGGTCGCGAGACAGAACCGCGGCATCCTGAGCCTCGTCGACACGTTCATCGCCCCCAACGCCGATCGGCTCCAAGGCAAGGAACGGGAAGCGCTCGCCGCGGCGGCGGCCGAGCTGCGCGGCGCGGTGGCGGAGCACCAGCAGTGGCTCGAGCAAACCTTGGTTCCGAACGCGCGCGGCGACTTTCGCCTGGGCGAGAAGCTTTACGACGAAAAGCTCCGCTACACGCTGAATTCGTCGCTGTCGCGAGCCGAGATCAAGCGCCGGGCGGAGGCGGAGCTCGCACGCGTGCGCCGCGAAATGTACGCGATCGCGCGCGCGGTTCTGCGAGACAGCCCGACGGCACCGCCGCTGCCCGCGAGCCCCACCCCCGATCAGCAGCAGCGAGCGATCGAAGCCGCGCTCGAGCTGGCGTATGCCGACCGCCCGGCGCGCGACGCAGTCGTGGACTTCGCGACGCACACGCTCGCCGAGGCCACGCGCTTCACGCGCGAGCACGACCTCGTTACCGTGCCCGACGACCCCGTGAAGATCATCCTGATGCCCGAGTTTCAACGCGGCGTCTCGATGGCGTACTGCGACTCGCCGGGACCCCTCGACAAGGGTCTCGACACGTACTACGCCATTTCGCCGATACCCGACGAGTGGAGCGACGCGCAGGTTGATTCGTTCCTGCGCGAGTACAACGGCCGCATGATCCATCTGCTCTCGATCCACGAGGCCATGCCGGGCCACTATCTCGAAGGCGCGCGCTCGGCCAACGCGTATTCGGTGCTGCGGTCCGTGGAGCGCTCCGGATTGTTCGCCGAAGGGTGGGCGGTGTACACGGAGCGCCTGATGGCGGAGTCCGGCTATTTGAACGGCGACCCGCTGTTCCGGCTGATGCAGCTCAAGTTCTACTTGCGCACGATCGCCAACGCGATCCTCGACCAGGGCGTGCACGTGGACGGCTGGACCCGCGAGCAGGCGATGGAACTCATGACCCGGCGCACGTTCCAGCAAGAGAGCGAGGCCACCGGCAAATGGGTGCGCGCGCAGCTCACGTCGGCCCAGCTGCCTACTTACTTCGTGGGCGTGCAGGAGCACTTCGACATGCGCGACGCCGTGCAGGCCAACTTGGGCAGCCGGTTCGACCTCAAGGCCTACCACGACGAAGTGCTGTCGTACGGAGCACCGCCCGTGCGCTTCGTGCGGCAGATGATGCTGGGCGAGCCGATCGACTAGCGGCTCCTACCGGTTGGCCTCTGCGCTCAACGCGACTCGGCCGCTTCGAGCAGGATGCGCGTGATCTCGGCGGGCTCCGCGAGCATGGCGTCGTGGCCGCACGCAACCGTGGAGGTCTTCCAACCCTTGGCTTTGGCGCGGTCGTAGAACTGGCGGAACGGCGTGTCCGGGAAGTCGGTCGCGAGCACGAAGCTCCTGCGCACGCGGTCGATGCCGCCCGTGAGCCGCAAGCGCTGCTGGAACGTGCCGATCGGCTGCGGCGTGCCTTGCGCGTCGACCCACGCGCGATCCTTCAGGCCGACGTTGAAGAACTCGGCGGGAATCGGCGGCACCTTCCACTCGTCGCCGGTCGCTCCGGCGGCTTTGCGCTGCGCCTCGAGCTGCTCGGGCGGCAGCGTGTCGTGCAACGACTGGCCGTTCTCGAGCACGAATGCGTCGAGGTAGACGAGCGCGCGGATCCGCTCGGGCATCCGGTCGGCGACGCCCGAGGCGACGCATCCGGCGTACGAGTGGCCGCAGAGCACGACGTCGTCGAGCTCTTCCCAGCGGATGAGGTTCATCACGTCGGCGATGTGCGTCTCGAGGTCGATGCTCGGCGAGCTCAAGTGCGCGCGGTCGCCGACGCCGCTCAAGGTGGGCGTGAATACCTCGTGGCCGCCGCGAGCGAGCAGCGGCCGCACGCGCTTCCAGACCCAACCGCCGCGCCATGCGCCGTGAACGAGAACGAATGTGGCCATGTGATCCCCCTTGATGGCTCCCCTGTGGCGAAGCTTAACGGTAGTTTCCGCAAATGGTTGTGCCGCCGTGGTGCGGAATCTTCTTGCGCCTCGGCGTGCGCGAGCTCACGCGAGATAGCGCCGCTCCACCGCGCCTTCGAGAACCGTCTCGCCGAGCGTGACGTATAGCTGCCCGCCGGTAACCGACAGCGCGAAGGTCATGCGCCTTTGCAGCCGCTCGGCGAGCGCGGCGACGAGCGATCGATCCACGGCGTAGAGCTCCAGGTGGTCCGCGCGATGAATCCGCTCGCCGGTCCATTGCGCGAGCAGCTTGTCGGCATCCTTGTGCGTGTACACGGCGACGCGGGGCGCCGCCTTGCTCGCCTTGTGCACGCGCGCGGCGTCGGGCGCGCCGATCTCGATCCATGCGGTGATCGCGCCGGTGAGGTCGCGGACCGCGAGCGCCGGCTCCTCGGGATCCGACAAGCCGCCGGTGGAGAACGCGATGCCTTCGGTGCGCTCCAGGCAGTACGCGAGCACGCGCGTGACGAGATAGTCCTCACTCTCCGACGGGTGCCGCGCGGCGCGCACCGCGAGCGTCTCGTAAACGCCGCGATCCGCGTGCGCGAGGTCGATTTCGAAGTTGTAGATGGTCGCGGTGAGTGCCAAGGCGATGTGCTCGGAGACCGGCGCCGCCGCCGGCTTGGGCGTGCGGCGCCGCATTGTTGGTGCCGGTGGAGAGGATCGAACTCCCGACCTTCGGTTTACAAAACCGCTGCACTACCGCTGTGCTACACCGGCGTTTGGCGCGGCGCGATTATAGCCCGGCGTGCCGCGCCGCCTCGCGCCGGGATGCGCAAACGAAAAAGGCCGGAGCGCAGGCTCCGGCCCTTCTCGACAAGAGGCGTCGTCAGTTCGGCTTGCGCGCCCGGATCAGGAATTGGTCCGTCTGGTGCTGGAGGGCGAACACGGGCTTGGTGTGATCGTCCGTCGAGTTCTTGAGAATGTTCGACTCGGCTTCGATCTTGAAGCCGGCCTTCGTGAGGATGTCCTTCGCGGTGGCGAGCTCGATGCGGTGCTGCGCCTTCGTGTCCTGGCCCGCAATTCCGACGTGGTCGATGACGCCGAACACGCCGCCCGGCTTCAACGCGTCGAACACCGCCTTGCACAGCGCGACCGCCGCGGCCTCGCCGCCCTGACCGTAGATGTCATGCAGATTGAGCGCGGTGAGAGCCGCGTCGAGCTTGCCGTTCAACCCGGCTTCCGGGATGTCGCCGTGCACGGCCGTGACGTTACCCAGCCGGTCGTCGCGCGCCTTCTCGGCATCACCGAAACCGGGGCGGGTGGTGAAGAAGGTGGGGTTCTGGCCGTAGACCTTGCCGCTGGGACCGACGGCTGCCGACAACACCTCCGTGAACCAGCCGCCGACGGCGATCACGTCCATCACCGTTTGACCGGACTTGATGCCGAGGAACTGAATCGTCTCGATCGGCTTGCGCGCGGCGTCGCGATCCTTGTCCGCTTGCGGCCGCTGCGGCGACGCGAGCGCGGTCTTCATGCGGTTGGCTTGCTCGTCTTGCGCGTTCGCGACGGTGGCGAGCCCGCCGAGCACGCACAGCGCGAGCGTCCACGAGGTGTGCTTCCAATGTTTCATATGAGTCGGCTCCTAAACGTTCTTGGGGTGATGCGGCCGCGCACTAGCGAGTGCGTCTTCGAAGCGATCTGCGAAGAACATAGCCGCTCGCGTGTGGCACCGCAATCGCCCTATCGGGTCGCGCGATCGCGAACCTCAAGAAACCTGAATCGGCGCGCGATTCACCGCCCGCGCTGCCGAGGAGAGGCGCGGGGCATGTCGAGACCGGAGTGTGTCAGCCCAAAGGCGCGTTGCACTTGCGCTGCTCGAGCCGGATGATCCGGCCCGGCGTTTGCAGCGAGTCGAAGTCGAGCGTCTGATCGCCCGTGAGCACCACGTCCACCCAGTAGACCGTCGCACGACGCGTGCGGTCGACGATCTTGGGGTCGAAGCCGAGCCCCCGCACCTGATCGCGGCGGCGGCTCACGCCGCTGATCTCGCTGAAGACGCCGAGCGACACCAGGCTGCCGCTGTCGCTGTTCGGGATCACGTAGGAATCGGTGACGCCGGCGTCGCGGACCTTCGCGAGGATCTCGTTCGCTCGAGCCTCGGTATCGATCGCGTCGATGTAGACCCAGTAGCCGATCCAGATGTCGCCTTCGGCGACGCGCTGTGTAGGCTGATAACCGGCCTCGCGCAGATTCGCGGCCGCCGTCGCCGCTTGCGCGAGCTCGCGAAACGGGCCGACGCTGCTGCAATGCGCGCCGGCCGCCGCGTCCGCGCTCGCGGCGGCCGGAGCCGGCGGGTCGGTCGACGGCGGCGTAACGGGAAGCGCCGGCTCGCCCGCCGCGCGCTCGGCGGCTGTGGCCGGCGCGGTAGGCGCAGAATCGCGGCCCGCGACCGGCGCGGTGTCGGCGACGCTCGGCAACGCCTTCAATTCCGGAGGAAGCTCGCTCACGAGCGTGATGCCCGGCACGTCCGGATCGGCGACGTGCACGGCGCGCGGCGGCTGCGAGAACCAGAGGTGCCACGCGGCGAACGCCAGATTCGCGAGCACGAGCACGAGGAAGAGGTTACGCAAGGGGGTTACGCACCTGGATTACGCATGAGCTCGGAACCTACGAGCGCTCCGCCGCATTCGCGCGGCGCGCAGCGAACAGCGCGAGGCCTTCGAGCACCAAGTCTGCTCTCTGTTCGGTATCGGTTTCCAGCCAGCCGCGGAAGTGCGGGCCGTCGCCGCCCGTGAGGTAGACCTTGGACCGCGCGCCGAGCGCGGCGTCGACGGCGCCCACCGCGCGGTCGAGCGCGGCGGCGAGCGCCAACATCGCGCCGTTGCCGACGGCGGCGTCGGTGCTCTTGCCGAGCAGGTCGAGGCCCGCGGGCCTCGCGCCGGCGGGCGCGGTGCCGCCGATGTTGCTGGTGTGCGCGTCGAGCGCCGCCGCGGCGAGCCGCGCCCCCGCAAAGATCAGACCGCCCAAGTGCTGGCCGTGTGCGTCGACCGCGTCGAAGGTCACCGCGGTGCCGGCGCCGATCACGCACGCCGCGCCGCCCGCGAGCCGATGCGCGGCGAGCACGCCGAGCCAACGGTCGACGCCGAGCCGCGACGGATCCGAGTACGCGCAACGCACGCCGAAAGCCTCGGCCGCCGTGGCCACGAACTCGGGCATCACGCCGGAGTGGGCGCGCGCCAGCTCCGTGAGCCGCCGCGCCACCTCCTCGCCCGCCACGTTGGCGACGAGCACACGGGCAACGTCCACCGGCAGCGCGTCGCTCAAAGCCGCGAGCGCGTGCTCGAGCGAGCCGCGATGGGCCGCCGAGCCATGATGCGTGAGCTTGCCGTGCACGAGCCGCGCCCATTTGAAACGCGTGTTGCCGATGTCGACGAGGAACTGCATCAGACGCTCCGCACGCTCACGTCCCCCGCGGTCACTCGGCGCCGTGCGCCGTCTGCCGTCTCGATCAGCAGCGCGCCGTCCGCTTGAATGCCGAGCGCAGTGCCGCTCACACTGCCCGCCGTATCGTCGAGCCTCACGCGCCGGCCGCGCAAGAAGTCGGCGGCGCGCCAGTCGGCACGATAGGGTTGAAAGCCTTGCGACGCGTAGCCGGCAAACAGCTCCGCGAGCTCGCCGATGAGCGCGGCGGCGAGCGCGGTGCGCGACGGCGGCACGCCGGTGGCCGTGGCGAGGTCCACGGCGCCGCGCGGCCAGTCCGAGAGCGTGCGCTTGAGCTTCGGCGGCAGCTCGACGTTCAAGCCGATGCCGGCGACCACGTGGCAGCCCCCCTGCGCTTCCGCCGTGAGCTCGAGCAGAATGCCGCCGAGCTTGCGCTCGTCCCAGACGAGATCGTTCGGCCACTTGAGCGCGATGTCGACGCCGGTGACGGCCGCGACGGCGCGCCGCGCGACCACGCCGAGCGCGAGCGTGAGCGCCGACAGCGCCGGCGGCGTATCCGCGAATTGCCACGAGACCGAGAGGCACAGGCCCGCGCCGAGCGGCGTGCTCCAGCGGCGGCCGCGCCGGCCGCGGCCCGCGGTTTGGTATTCCGCGATGCAGACGTCGAGCGTGCCTGGCGCGGGCGGCGCGCGCTCGAGCAGCTCGCGGTTGGTGGACCCGAGCTCGGTGAACACCTCGAGACGGCCCACGCGCTCCGTCGCCCGCAGCGCGGCGCGCAACGCCGCGGCGTCGAGCAGCTCTACGCGCCGCGCGAGACGGTAGCCGACACCGGGCAGCGCCTCGACGTCGAGCCCCCAGTCGGCGAGGCGCCCGATCTGCTTCCACACGGCGGCGCGGGTGACGCCGAACTCGCGCGCGAGGTCCTCGCCGGAGTGCGGCTCGCCGTCGGCCAACGCGCGGAGTAAATGTTCAGGTGTCACTGGATCTCACTTGCCGCCGGTGAGCCTCGCCCGCGTGAATCTCGCCTCGGTGCCGTTCAGCATCCGCTTGATGTTGCCGCGGTGCGCGAAGATCAGCAGCGCCACCGTGGCAAAGTCGAACGCGAACAGGCCCGGCTGCTGCGGCAGATGCAGGATGCCAACGACGATCACCGACACGACTCCGGCGCTGATCGTGGCGAGCCCCACATAGCCCGTCAGCAGCACAACCGCGATCCACGAGACCAGCACCGGCAGCGCGACCACCGGCGCGAAATACACGAGCAACCCCGCGGCCGTCGCGCCGCCCTTGCCGCCGCGAAAGCCGAACCACACCGGGAACACGTGGCCGACGACCGCGGCGAACGCGACCGCGTAGACGATGAGCTCGGGGTCGAGTCCGGGATCCGGCGCCAGGCCCGGCAGCGCGAGCGGCGGAATCACGATCGCGGCGAGGATGCCCTTGCCCACGTCGATGACCATGACCCAGAGCGCGAACCACTTGCCCTGCGTGCGCAGCGCGTTCGTGCCGCCCGCGTTGCCGCTGCCGAGCGTGCGAATGTCGACGCCGCCGCGGAACCAGCCGACCACGAGGCTGCCGAGCACGCTGCCGAGCAGGTATCCCAACGTGAATTTCAGCCCGAGCTCGATCATCCGCGCCCCCTGGCGCGAGGCCCTTGCCGGCGCAGCTCCAATGTTAAGGCTCGATCAGTCGCCGAGCCACGCTTGGCGGCGGGCGAGCACTTCGGGCGGGGGCGCGTCGGCGAGGCTCAAGTAGCAGGTGTCGAGGGGGGCCGTCCTGAGCACCAGGCCCACCTCGAGGAGCTCGTCGCCGCGAAACACGCTCGCGGTGATGCGCTCGCCCGATTCGAAGCGCCCGAGCCGGCGCTTCAAGTTGCCTTCGTTCACCTTGAGGCGGTCGACGGCGATCAGCACGTCGCCGGGGTTGAGCCCGGCGCGCTGCGCCGCGCCGCCGTCGATCACCGCCGTGAGCTCGAGGCCGTCGGCGCGCGGCCGGAAGGCGATGCCGAGCGACAGGATCTCGCCGTTCGCGGCGCGGGGCGTGCCGCCCCTGTCGTCGGCGCCCGAAGCCGCGCGGAGCTCGAGCTGCACGCCAAAGTGCGCGAGCAGCTCGGCGAGTGGCAGGTCCTCCGTGCCGCGCACGGCGCGGTCGAAGAACAGCCGCAGGTCCACGCCGCTGCGCTCCGCGGCGAGCCGCTCGAAGCCGTCCTCGGGCACGCCGACGCCGCGCGCGCCGTAGCGTTGCCAGAGCTCGCGCATCACGTCGTCGAGCGACGTCTTGCCGCCGGTCTCGGCGCGCAGCGTGAGGTCGAGCGCGAGCGCCACGAGGGCGCCCTTGGTGTAGTAGCTGATGCTCGTGTTCGGATGATTGGGCTCGGGCTTGTAGAGGACATCCCACGCGTCGAAGCTCGAGTCCGCGAGGCTCTGCTTGAGCCGGCCCGGCAGGCGATACACGCGCGTGAAGACCTCG
>DASUFK010000340.1:0-9267 GCA_036274615.1 Gammaproteobacteria bacterium
GAACGACGCACGCACCGGCAAGGAGCTGTGGCGCACGTCCACGATCGCGAAGCCCGGCGAGAAAGAGGACGCGACCTGGGGCAAGGTGCCGTACGAGAAGCGCAACCAAGTCGGCACCTGGATGCCGCCGAGCTACGACCCCGAGCTCAACCTCATCTACTTCGGCACGTCGGTCACCGGTCCCACGCCGAAGTACACGCTCGACGGCAACGACAAGACCTACCTCTATCACACGTCCACGCTCGCGCTTAACGCCGACACGGGCAAGATCGTGTGGTACTACCAGCACATCGTCGACCACTGGGACTTCGACCACACGTTCGACCGCATCCTCGTCGACACCGAGGTCGCGCCGGCGGCCGGCCAAGTGGCGTGGATCAACCCGAACGTACGTGCGGGCGAAGTGCGCAAGGTGCTCACCGGCATCCCGGGCAAGACCGGCATCGTCTACACGCTCGACCGCAAGACCGGCGAGTTCCTCTGGGCCGAGCCCACGGTGAAGCAGAACGTCGTGAAGTCGATCGACGGCAAGACCGGCAAGGTCACCATGAACCCGGACACGGTGTTCACGCGGGACGACCAGACCGTCGACGTCTGCCCGGCCTTCACCGGCGGCAAGAACTGGATGCCGGGCGCGTACAGCCCGAAGACCGGCCTCATGTACATGCCGCTCGAGAATCTCTGCTCCGACGTCACGAGCAGGGTGGAGGGCAAGGGCCAGCTCGGCATGCGCATCGACTACACCGCAAAGATGCCGCCCGGCGAGAACAACGTGGGCACCGTGCGCGCGATCTCGGTGAAGACGGGCGCCACCGCGTGGAGCTTCAATCAGCGCGCCGGCGTGATGGCCGTGGTCGCCACCGGCGGCGGCCTCGTGTTCGGCGGCGACGTGGTCGGCGGCTTCCGCGCGCTCGACGCGAAGAGCGGCGAGGTGCGCTGGGAGACGAAGCTCGACGGCGCCGTGTCCGGCATCCCGATCAGCTACGCCGTGGGCGGCAAGCAGTTCGTGGCGGTGACGACGGGCAACACGCCCGAGTCCGGCGGCGTGGCGCGCATGTCGCCCGAGATCGCGTTGCCGCGCGAGCAGGCCGGGCAGGTGCTGCACGTCTTTGCGCTGAACTGAGCTCCGCGCTGACCCCGGGGCGGTTCCACGCCCCGGCGGAGTTGAGCTACGCTGATCCGGCTCGCGGTTGGGGTGGGCAGCATCGTGGCTCGATTCGACGTCCATCGATCGCTGAATTCGGCGGCTGCGCTGTCGGTGTTCGCCGCGGCCGTCGCGTTCCCGGTCTTCGCGCAGCGCGCCGTAAACACGCCCGCCATCGAGGAGCTGCAAGATCGGATCGCCGCGGTGCAGCTGCCGCTGCACAGCGCGGCAACGCCGCGCTACGTGGAGCTCGGCTTCGAGGTCACCAAGCACGGTAGGAGCAAACGGGTGCGGGTGCTCGATGCGAGCGCGGGTTTGGAGCGAGCGGGCGAGAAGCATTTCACGCAGCTCGTCGCCGGGCGGATGTTCCGGCCGATCATGAAGGACGGCGTTTTCCCCGACTCCGTGCCGGTGGTGGTGCGCTACCACTACCCGTAGTTGGGCTCTTGACTAGATCGATTACATGCGTAAACTCGCTGTTCGTTTACGTGTGTAAATGCAAGGCGCGTCAGTGCAAGACATTCCGCCCATCAGCGAAGCCGAATCCGTCGTCATGGAGGTGTTGTGGGAGGCCAGCCCGCTGCCTACCGAGGACATCGTCGCGTTTCTGAAAGATCGGCGGCACTGGCAAGAGCCGACCATAAAGACCTTGCTGAATCGCCTGTTGAAGAAGGGCGCGATAAGGGCCGAGAGGGAAGGTCGTCGCTATCTCTACACGCCGATCCTCGAGCGCGAGGAGTGGATCTCGAGCGAAAGCGAGGGCCTGCTCGACCGGCTGTTCAGCGGGCGTGTCGCGCCGCTGGTCGCGCACTTCAGCAAGCATCGCAAGCTGAAGAAGAAGGACATCGCGGAGCTCAAACGCCTCATCGAGGAGCTCGACGATGAGCACTAGCGTTCTGTTCCTGCTGGTTCAGACGACGATCGCGACGACCATCGCGATTCTCTTGGTTGCGCTCTTTCGGAAGCCGCTCGCGCGACTCGCCGGCGCCCGAGTGGCCTACTTGATCTGGCTGCTGGTCCCCATGAGCAATCTGGTCATGCTGTTTCCCCCGCCCGTGCAAGTTCTCACGTCGGCTACGCAGATCGTTCCTCGGGCGGTGACCTCCGTGCTGCCAGTGGCGGTGCCCTTGCTATCGACGAGCGAGCAAGCCGCGCGTTATCCGGTCGGTGTGATTGTCTGGATGGCCGGGGCCGTGCTGATGCTCGTGTTCATGCTGTATCGGCAGCAAGCGTTCATGCGTTCGTTGGGCGAGACCCAGGTTGCACCCGATGGCACGCATCGCAGCAGCAACCTTCGCAGCCCGGTGCTCGTCGGTTTGTGGAAGTCCAGAATCGTGCTGCCCATGGATTTCGAGAGCCTTTATGGGGCGGATGAGCGCGCGCTCGTCATCGCGCACGAGCGCGCGCATCAGCGGCGCCTCGACATACCGCTCAACGCGATCGCCACCGTTTGGTTGTGCTGCTGCTGGTTCAACCCGCTCATGTACTGGGCGCTGGCGCGTTTTCGCTCCGACCAGGAGCTGGCCTGCGACGCCGTCGTGCTGGCCGAGGCGAGCACCACGCGCCGCCGTTACAGCGAAGCGTTGCTGAAGGCGCAGCTCGTCGAGGATTCGCCGCTTCCGTTGCCGGCGATTTGCAATTGGGGATCAAGGCATCCGTTGAAGGAGAGAATCGTGATGATGAATCGACCGCTGCCGACCCGCCTGCGCCGCGTGTCGGGTGTCGCGCTGACTGCGGCGCTGATCGTGGCCGGCGGTTTCGCCGTTTGGTCCATGCAACCGACGATCTCGCACGCTCAAGCCGCCGTGCCGCGCATCGCCGTGCCGCCGGGCGGCGTGCCGCCCATCGCAGAGGGCACCGCGCTCTGCGCGCCCTTCGTCCCCTATGCAAAGGATCTGTTGGCTGTTGCCGAGCGCGACGCGGGAACGGCAGTGGGCCGGGATGAGATGCGTCGAGTGGCGCAGGCCACGTTCGCGTGCGCGGATTCCGGAGCGCTTCTGTGGACACGCGCCGCCGCAGGCGCTCGGCTGACAGAAGTGCAGAAGCTGTTCGAGGCGGGAAACAGCACGGCCTTAGCGGTGCAAGCTGCTGACGTGGAGATCGTCAAGGCCGGCTATTGCGAGGCCGCGTTTTCTCACATCAGCCGGACGGCCGACATCCAGCGGAACAGAATTTCAGCCGGCCTCACCACGGCAGCGCGAGAGTATACGCCAATGCTGGCGGAGCTCGCGGCGATCGTGCCGGTGTGCGGACAGCAGCGCTAACGCGACAGCACGATCGGCATGCCGGTGAGCCACGCGTGGCCACCGGCTAGCATCAGCGCGTAAACGCCGAACCCCAGGCCGATCGCGATCGCGTCGTTCCATTTCCACGGCGGCGCGGTGCGGATCGGCCGCGCGGGGCGGCGCTTCAACGAGATGCGGTCGACGACGGCCCACGCGAGCACCGACCCGAACAGCAGCACGTCGGCGAGCGAGCCGTTGACCGTCAGATGCAGCGTGGCCCAGAGCTTCACGCCCGTGAGCATCGGGTGCTTCACGATCATGCTGATCAGCCCGGGGAAGTACGCCGCGAACACGAGCGGAAACACGAACGGCATGAACATGATCATCGTGTCGCGCACCCACAAGGGCGGCACGTAGAGGACGATCGGCATGCTGCGCGCCTGGCCGTAGCCGTAGAAGATCAGCACGAGGCCGACGATCGACGTGAGCGCGTAGAGGCCGCGCCACGGACCGGCTCCGAGTCGCGCGACCGTTCGGTCGCGCCACTGGTAATGCACGATCGAGATCGAGTGAACGCCGAGGAAGATGACCAGACCGGCGATCAGATACGCGTAGCCCATTCTTCGACACGCCGAGCGCCTTGCGCGATGGGCCAGAATCGTGACAACTTGGCGCGTCTACCGCAAGAACAGTGGAGTCCCATGCGTGCCGCAACCATCGTAGCGCTGGCTGCCTTGTCGTCTGGCTCAGTCGCCCTCGCCCAGCAGGCCGCTCCCCCGGCGCCTCCGCCCACGGACTGGATCGAGGTCGCGCTGCCCGCGGGCGTGTTCCGCGAGCACGGCGGCGACTACCGCTCGGACGTCATCGACATTCCGATCAGAGCGGGCGGCGAGCTCGAATACAAGCTCGACATGCGAGAAGGCGATTCGATCGTCTACCGGTGGAACGCGGTCGAGATGTCGGAGCCGCGGCTCTTGTACTCCGAGTTCCATGGTCACACCGAGCGCGTCGGTGGCGCGCCCGGAACGCTGATGTTCTATCGCAAGGCCAACGGCGGCGAGGAGCGTGGCGCGCTCGTCGCGCCGTTCACCGGGATTCACGGCTGGTATCTCAAGAACGAGAGCACGGCGCCCATTGTTGTGCGGCTGCATGTGGCCGGGTTCTACAAGCGCCTCGACGAATGAAGGGTGTTCCCATGAAAAATCGTGTCGACAGTTTTCGCGGAGCTGCGTTCAGCCGACTCTGTGCGCTGCTTGTCGTCATTTGCAGCATTTCGTTCGCCGGCCTGCCGGCGTCGACGGCCGTCGCTGCCGAGCCCACGAAAATCGGCATCGTCGGAGCGGGCAAGATGGGCGGCGGCCTCGCCGAGCTGTGGGCGAAGGCGGGCCACGAGGTCATGATCTCGTCTCGCCATCCCGAAGAGCTCAAAGCGCAGGCGCAAGCGCTGGGGCCGAACGTGCACGTCGGCACCGCGCGCGAGGCGGCGGCGTTCGGTCCGGTGGTCGTCGTCGCGATGCCCTACGGCCAATGGCCGCAGGTTGCCGACGAGATCAAGTCGGCGACCGCCGGCAAGACCGTGATCGACCTGACGAACCCGTACCCGGACCGCGACGGTCCGATGGCCGAGCAAGCACGCAAGGAAGGCACCGGCGTCGCCGATCCGAAGTATCTGCCGGGTGCGCACTTGGTGCGCGCGTTCAACTCGATCATCTACACGAATCTGAGCAAGCTCGCGCACCGCTCGGGCGATCTCGCCGCGATCCCGATAGCGGGCGACGACGAGCGCGCGGTCGCCGTCACGGGCCAACTCGTGCGCGACGCGGGCTTCGAGCCCGTGGTGGTAGGGCCGCTGTCGAGCGCGCGGCTGTTCGACGTCGACACGCCCGTCTATGTCAAGGTGTTGACCGCGACGGAGCTGCGCAAGCAGCTCAACTTGCCGGCGCGCTGAAGCGGTCGTCAGGAGTCCAGCGACTGCACCAGGTGCTCGACCAGGTCGCGCGCGTCGTCCTCGGCGCCGTGAATGAACGTCGACTTGCGCCGCCGCAGCACCGGTAGACCGATCGCGTAAAGCCGCGGCGCGCTCACCACGCCGCCGTCGTGCATGAGCCGCCCTTTGCGGTCGAGCACGGGCACGTCGAGCCAGCGATAGTCGGGCCGAAAGCCGGTCGCCCACACGACCGATCCTATCTCGCCGCTCGCGAGATCGAGCCCGAGCCGCGGAGCGGCCGGCGCGCGCGTCGGCTCGAAGCGCTCCGGCGGCGCGACGTCCACCGCGCGGCTCTGCGCCCAAGCGTCGAACGAGTCGAGCAGCCGATTCATCTTGAGATCCGCGAGCGCGAACTGATTGCGCAGGCCGCCGGAGAAGAGCGCGCGCCCGTCGCGCACGGCGGCGAGCCGTCCCACGATCTCGACGCCGGCGTCGCTCAGCACGTTGAGGTCGAGCGTGGCGCGCTCGGGCGATCCCACGAGCTGCGGCGACGGCAGCTTGCGCGCGCGGTCGATGTCGTCGATCTCGTCGTAGCGCTGGTTCCAGACGCCGGTCTCGTCCATCCACCGGAGCACGTCGCGGCCGCGATAGGTGCGCGGCAGCCGCACGTGCTCGCCCACGCAGAGCGTCACGCGACGGCCGGAGCGCCGGATCTCGTCGGCGAGCTGCACACCCGTGGCGGACGCGCCCACCACGAGCACGCCGCCTTCGGGCAGGCTGCTCGGATTGCGGTAGTCGAACGGCGTGAAGCTCGCGACGGAGGAGGGCACCGCTTGCTTCACTGCGGGCACCACCGGCACATTGCAGGCGCCGGTGGCGATCACGAGGCTGCGGCAGCGGAGCTCGCCGTTCGACGTGATCACGCGGTAGCCGTCGTCCGCGGGTTGCACGGACGTGACCTCGGTGTGCGTGCGCACCGGCGCCGCGCTCGCGGCCGCGAAGCCCTCGATGAACGACACCACTTCTGGCATCGTCATGAAGCCGTCGGGGTCCGCCCCCTCGTAGCGGTAGCCGGGGAGCCGGCTCTGCCGGTTCGGTGTGAGCAGCCGCAGCGAGTCCCAGCGCTCGGTGCGCCAGGAGCTCGCCACGTCGCCGCGCTCGAGCACCACGTGGTCGATCGAGCGCGCGGTGAGCATGCGGCTCACGGCGAGCCCGGTGTGCCCCGCGCCGATGACGACGGTAGTAACGCGTTCGATGGGCAAACGATCCGCTACGCGTTGGACTTCGGTGTGACTTTGGTGTCAGACACCACGGGTGTCTGACACCGCCAGTGTGTGACACCACGGGTGTCTGACACCAAGGACTCGCGCTCAGCGTTTTTTCTTGCGGACCTCGACCATCACGTTCGTCGGGTTCGTGACGATGTCGTACACGGCCGAGCGCTTCTGCGACTGCGCGACGAGCGCCTCGATCTCTTGCTGCGACGCATCGGCGTCGATGTCGAACGTGACTTTCACGTCGTCGTAGCCGTTGCGCACGTCGCTGTCGATGCCGAGGATGCCCTGGATGTCCATCGAGCCCTCGAGCTTCGCCTCCACCGAGCGCAGCTGGATGCCGCGGTTCTGCGCCACGGCGGCGACGCCCGCGGTGAGGCAGCTCGCGAGACCCGCGAGCACCAGCTCCACCGGCGTGGCGCCGTTGTCCTCCGACGCGAAGATCTCCGGATGATCGGCCTCGAACGTGAACTCGGTGCGGTGCTTCTGCTCCTGACCGAGCCCGTGGAAACCTTTGACGTTGGTGCGGCTGTGCGTGCCGCGCAGCCATTTGCACGTGGCGCGCCACGTGAATTTCGCCGCCTCGGGCGCCTTGCGCAGCGCTTCGCGCGCCTCGAGCAATGCGCCGACGTTGACCCCGTTGTCCACTGCTGCTGCCATGGTGAGGCTCCTTGTTAGGTAGGCCGAGAATCAGGGCCAGGGATCATAGCCCCGGGTCGGCGCACACGTATACTGCGGCGATGGCCGCGGGAGCGAGTGACGATGCCCGGAGCGCGGCGGGCTCCGTCGGTACGGTCGAAACGCAATTCCTCGACCTGCCGGGCCCGCTCGCGCTCGAATGCGGCGAGAACCTCTCCGGCGTGAGAATCGCCTACGAAACGTACGGCACGCTCGCGCCCGCGCGCGACAACGTGATCCTCGTATGCCACGCCTTGTCGGGCGACGCGCACGCCGCCGGCTACTCGAGCACGCCGGCCGCCGCCGGCACGCGCGACGGCTTCGCGGCCGAGGACCGCGACGCCGACCGCGGCCGCAGCCTCGGCTGGTGGGACGGCATGATCGGCCCCGGCAAGGCGTTCGACACCGACCGCTTCTTCGTCGTGAGCACGAACCTGCTCGGCGGCTGCCGCGGCACCACGGGCCCGTCGTCGACCAACCCGGACACGGGCCGCCCGTACGGCTCCGACTTTCCCGTGATCACCGTGGCGGACATGGTGAGCGCGCAGCGCGGCTTCCTCGCGGAGCTCGGCATCGAGCGGCTCGCGGCGGTGGCCGGCGGCTCGCTCGGCGGCATGCAGGCGCTCGAGTGGGCCGTGCGCTACGGCGACGACGTGGAGGCCATCGTCGCGATCGCGAGCACGCACGCGTTGCGCCCGCAGGGCGTGGCGTGGAACGCGATCGCGCGCAACGCGATCATGGCGGATCCCGACTGGATGGGCGGCCACTACCACGGCACGGGCCGCACGCCGGCGCGCGGCCTCGGCCTCGCGCGCATGGTGGGGCACATCACATATCTCTCGGCGCTCGCGCTCGGCGACAAGTTCGGCCGGCGGCTCCAGTTCGCCGACGACATCCGCTACGTGCTCGACGAGCCGGAGTTCGAGATCGAGAGTTACTTGCGTCACCAGGCGGCGAGCTTCGTGAAGCGCTTCGACGCGAACACCTATCTCTACACCTCGCGCGCGCTCACCTACTTCGATCTCGCCCGCCAGTACGGCGGCGGAGATCTGGTGAACGCCGTACGCGACATCTCCGCGCGCACGCTGCTCATCGCGTTCAGCTCCGACTGGCTCTATCCGCCCGGCGACTCCGAGCAGCTCGCGGCCGCGCTGCGCGCCGCGGGCAAAGACGTCGCGCTCGAGGTGATCGACGCGCCGTACGGCCACGACTGCTTCTTGTTGGAGGAAGCGCGCCAGACTCCTATCATCCAGCGATTCCTCGCGAGCTAGGAGCTCCTCAGGGAGACGTCAAATGGAAGAATCCCGCCGCTACGGCTTCGACACGCTCCAGGTGCACGCGGGCCAGCGCCCCGACCCGAACACGGGCGCCCGCGCCGTGCCGATCTACCAGACCACGAGCTACGTGTTCGAGGATCCGGAATCCGCGGCCGCGTATTTCAATCTGCAGGAGTACGGCAACACCTACTCGCGGATCATGAACCCCACCGTCGCCGTGTTCGAGGAGCGCATCGCGAGCCTCGAGGGCGGCTGCGGCGCCGTGGCGTTTGCGAGCGGCCTCGCGGCGCAGGCCGCGGCGCTCTTCACGCTGCTCGTGCCGGGCGACCACGTGGTGTCCTCCGCCGCGCTCTACGGCGGCACCGTGAATCAGTTGAAGCACGTGCTGCGCAAGATGAGCGTGGACATCACCTGGGTCGATCCCGACGATCTCGATGCGTGGCGCGGCGCGCTGCGCGACAACACCAAGGCGCTGTTCGGCGAGACCATCGGCAACCCCGGCGGCAACGTGCTCGACATCGAAGCGCTCGCCAAGCTCGCGCACGACCACGGCGTGCCGCTGCTCGTGGACAACACGTTCGCCACGCCGTATCTCTGCCGGCCGATCGAATGGGGCGCCGACATCGTGATGCACTCCGCCACGAAGTACTTAGGCGGCCACGGCACCAGCATCGGCGGCGTGGTGGTGGACTCGGGCACGTTCGACTGGTCGAACGGCCGCTTCGCGGTGATCGCGGACCCG
>DASUFK010000341.1:0-9485 GCA_036274615.1 Gammaproteobacteria bacterium
GAACGCGCTGCGCTGCGCGGGCGCCGCGGCGGCCGCCGGCCCCAAATCGTGCGGAGCGGTGCCTGACGCGGAATCGGGCGCCGCGATCGGCCGGTAGAACAGCCAGAACACGGCGGCGCCGAGCAGCGCCATGAACGCATAACCTAGGATTGCGCTGCGCCAGCCGAGCTCGCCCGCGAGCGCGCCGCCGAGCGGCGCGCCCACCACCGACGCCATCGCCGACGTGGCGCCGAGCACGCCCATCGTGCGGCCGCGCAGCGACGGCGGCGAGGTGAGCGCCACCGCGATCAGCACGCTGACGAATGCGAACCGGTAGCCGAAGATCGTGAGCCCGCGAAACGCGAGCGCCGACCCGAAGCTGTCCGCCCGTCCGAGCAGCAAGCTGCCGAGCGCCACACCCACGAGGCCGAGCGCGAGCACGCGCCTCTCGCCGAAGCGGCGTGCGCTGATCCCGGCGGGCACGCTGAGCAGCATCGCGAGCAGCCCGTAGAGCCCGGTGAACAACCCGAGCTGCGTGTAGCTCATGCTCACGTCTTTCTGGATCGACGGCAGCAGCGGCGAGAACCCGAGGTTCGAGAGCTGCAGCGTGAACATCGCCACGAGCGTCACGCCGAACGGCAACAGCCAGCTCGCGCGCACGGTTTGCGCCGCCGCCGTCATGCCGCCACCCGCTCGTCGAGAAAATCGCGCACGGCCGCGCGCGTGGCGGCCGGGTCCCAGGCCCGGGCGTCGACCACGTCCGCCTCGATCGGCAGCACCGGGATGCCGGCGTCCTCGAGCGCGCGCTCGATGAAACGCCTGCCGGTGGCCGACGGCTTCAAGCTGCGGGGGTGCAGCACGAGCGCCGCGTCGATCCGATGCGCGCGCGCCTGCTCCACGATCCACTCGGCCGCCCACGGCGGGTTGTGCAGATACTCGTTGAAGCTGGCCGTGCGGCTCGCGAGCGCCTCGAGCGGATCGTCGAAGCCGTAACGGATGTAGCCGTCGGGGCCGAACGCGAGATACATCGACCAGACGAACACCGCGCCGTGCGACGCCTCGAAGTCGGTGTAGAAATCGGTGTCGTGCCAGAGGCCGGCGCCGATCCACATGAGCCTGCGCTGCTCGTTCGGGCACGCGGCGATGCCGGCGTCGACGCGCCGCTCGACCTCGTCGCAGAACTGCTGCGCGTGCGCGAGCGCCCAGTCGGTGCCGCGCACCCACTGCGTGGCCATCACGTTCGCGATCTGCTCGGTCATGCGCACGGGCACGAGCGGCGAGGACGCGATCAGCGTGCGCGCGCGGTCGAAGATCTCTTCCTGCCGGTTCACCCGCTCGAGCCGTTCGCGCAGCGCTTCGCGATCGAGGCGGCGTCCCGCGATGGCTTCGAGCCGCTCGACGAGCCGCTCGAGCGACGCCGTCACGAACGCGAGCCGGTGCGGCTCGACGAGCTCGCGCGCGCGATGGCGCCCGAGCTCCCACCAGCGCGGCGGCAGCTCGCTCGCGCCCGGATGATCGATCTCGAAGAGCTCCGCGCCGAATTCTTCCGCCCACAGCGAGAACACGCGGTGGATGCAGTCGCAGGTGAGCCGCGCGCAGAGGAGCCGCGGCGCCGGCAGACCGCCCCACGGCGCCTCGCCGGCGCCGGCGTAGCGCGTGGTCGCGAGGCCGAGGCTGCAGTAGCGACAGAGCTGATGGGGCAGGCCGTCCGCCGTGAGCGCGTCGAGAAAGGCGGGCGCCTGCCGCTTGGCGGCGACCAGCGACGCCCACCATTGATTGCTCACGGCCGGGATGTCGAGCAGATCGAACAGCTCGAACGGCACGTCGGCTTGCAGCAGCGCGTACGGCTGGCGCTCGTCGAACACGCGCCGCCGCAGCTCGCCGAACCACCGCTTCTGGAAGGCGGCCGCCGCGAGCGTGCACTCGAGCTGTTTGTCAGCCAACGCGTGCCTCCTGCCGTGCCGCCGCGGTTGCGAGCAACGCGTCGACGCGGCCGCGATCGGCCGCGGCCAGCGCTCGCACCGGATCGTGCCGCAGCACCACGTGCGGCAGCGAGCGGCGCTCGAGCAGCCGGCGCAGCCGCGGGTAATCCCAGCCGAAGCTCGCGTCGTCGGGCGGCAGCGAGATCACGACGGCATCGACGCTCCGCAACAGGCTCTCGATCCGGCGCTCGAGCGCCGTCAACGGAGTCCGTGCGTCGATGGTGCTCGTTCGGTATCGATCGGCGATCGCCACGACGGGATCGGCCGCGACGTCGACGTCCTCGCCGGCCGCGCCGGAGCCGAACGGGCTCGCTTCCGCAACGACGACGGCGCCGAGCGTTTCGAGCTCCGCATGCAGGGCGCGCGAATCGACCGGAGCGCCGGCGAGCAGCACGCGCGCTCCCGAGAGCGGCGGGCGCGCCGCGATCGCGTCCGCCGCCGCGGTGGCGAGCGCGGCGTACCGCTCGGGCGCGGTCTGCCAGAGCGCGCCGAGCAGCGGCAACGCCTCGAGGCCGCGAATCTTGAGCTCTTCGCGCCGCAGCGCGTCGAGACGCCGCGCCGCCCGGCGGGCCGTATTGGCCGCGAGGCTCGCCGCGCGCAGCGCGTCGGGCCCGGCGCTGCGCCGCCGCGAGATGCCCGCAAGGCGCTCGAAGAGCTCGCGCGTGCGCGCCGCGTCGTAGGCGGGCACCTCGGCGCCGGTCGAGTGCAGCAAGTCGAACAACAGCACCGGCGGCAGCGCGGCAACGCCGCCGCGGCGCGCGAGCTCGCGCAGATAGAGAAAGCACTTGTAGTCCGGGTCGGACGTGCGCGGCAGCACGATCGCGGCGACGTGCGCGAGCCGCCCGGTCAACGCGGCTTCCACGAGCTGGTGCAGACGGTTCGGGAACAGCTCCGGCTCGAGCACCGCGTCCGCCGCCGGTGTCGGCTCGGCGCTGCCGCGCGCGCACACGGGCCGCAAGCCCGCTGCTCGGACGATCTCCACGGGAACCGACGGCCACGAGATCACGACGGCGTCGCCGTCGCGATCGGCGTCCCGGCCGAGCTCGCGGAACGGCTCCTCGAAATCCGCGGTGAGCTCGGCGATCGCGTTCGTGCTCATGGCTCAGATGTTGCCGGCCGCGCGCAGCCGCTCGAGCTCGGCCGCGCCGTAGCCGAGCCACTCGCCGTAGACGAGCGCATTGTCCTGGCCCACCTCGGGCGCGGGCCGCAGCTCGGCGGCAGCGGCGCCGGAGAACCGGATCGGCACGCCGGGGCCGATCACGTCGGCCACGCGCCCCAGCCGCGGGTGCTCGAGCTCCACGGTCTCGCTGCGCGCGCGCACCCGGGCGTCGCGCACCGCGTCGGCCGGCGAGCGAACGGGCGCCGCGGGAACGCCGTGACTCTCGAACAGCGACACCAGACGGTCGGTGGGCAAGTTGCGCGTGAAGTACTCGATGTGGGCGTTCATCGCGTGCATGTTGGCGACGCGCGCGTCGCGCGTGGCGAAGCGCGAGTCGTGCTCGAGCTCCGGCCGGCCGATTGCCGCGAACACGCCGCGTGCGAACTGCTCCGTCGGCGCGCAGATCGCGAGATAGCCGTCCGCCGAAGTGTAGACGCCGAACGGCGTGAGCCGCGGCACCATGAGCCCGGTGCGCTGCGGCAGCCCGCAGGCCTCGAGCAGGTCGAACGGCTCGGCGGCCACGAGCGAGGTCAACACGCCGAGCATCGACACGTCCACCTGCTGCCCCACGCCGGTGGCGTCGCGCCGGCGGAGCGCGGCGAGCACGCCGAGCACCCCGAACACGGGCGTCACGAGATCGGCGAACGGCACGCCGACGCGCACCGGCGGATCGGCGGGCGCGCCCGAGGTCATCATCAGGCCGCTCAGCGCTTGGATGATGCTGTCCATCGCCTTGCCCGAGCCGTTGGCCGGCTGGTCCGCGCCGTAACCCGAGATCGAGCAATAGACGATGCGTGGATTGTGCTTGCGCCCGAATTCGTAGCCGACGCCGAGCCGGTCGAGCGTGCCGGGAGCGAAGTTCTCGACCACGACGTCGGCCTGGCGCACGAGATCGGCAAATACCGCCTGCGAGCCGGGCTCCTTCAAGTTCAGCGTCACCGCGTACTTGCCGCGGAGCCGATTCAACGCGGCCACCGACACATCGCTCGCGGAAGTGCGGCCGAGCGAGACGCCGTGTTGCCCGATGAACGGCGAGTTCTCGCGGCAGTGATCGGGCGACGACGGATTCTCGATCTTGATCACGCGCGCGCCTAGCCCGGCCAGCAGGAACGTGGCGAACGGTCCCGCGAGCGCGAGCGTGAGATCGAGCACCGTGATCCCGGCCAAGGGAGCGTCGTGCGCGGAAAGCGATTCGCTGCTGCTCATGCGTTATCTGCGCGCGCGGCACAGAACGCCGCGGGCGCTATTACGCCGCAGTCTAGTCAGCGGGCCGGGTGCGAGCTAAGACTTTGTTGCGCGGCGGCTTAGACGCGGCGCGTCTATCAATCCGCTCGCCGCGCGGCGCGCCAGCTCGACGAACTCGCGCACGAGCCGCGAGTCGTTGCCGCTCTTCCAGGCCACGAGCAGGGACACGGTGGGCACCGGGTCGCAATCGAGCGGCCGAAAAGTCACGCCCGGCGGCAGCAACACGCTGATCGAATCCGGCAGCAACGCGAAGCCCAACCCTTCCTGCACGAGCTGCAGGTGGCCGAGCACGTGGTCCGCGCTCGACACCGCGTGCATCCGGATTTTCGCGTCGCGATAGAGCGCGGCGACCGCGTCGTGCAGCGGCGGCGACAGCGACCGCTCGATCGTGATGCACGGCAGGTCGTCGAGGCTGCGCACGGGAATCCGCTTGCGGCGTGCGAGCGGATGATGCGACGGCAGCACCATCACGATGCGCTCGCGCAAGAGCTCGATACCCTCGAGCCCCTCCGTCGCGAGCGGCCCGCGCACGAACGCGACGTCGAGCGCGCCGGACGAGAGCCCCTCGAGCGGGTCTACCGCGTACTTGCTGTGCAGGATCAGGCGAAGCTCCGGCAGTTGCTCCGCGATCAACGGCCGCAGCGCCGGCAAAACTCGCGCGTCCGCCGACGGAAACGTGCCGACGGAGAGGTCGCCGGCGCGTCCGTCGGCGGCCTGCTTTGCCAGCCGCCGCGCATGCTCTACGCGGCCGAGGATGTCGTTGGCCTGCCGCAGAAAGATCCGGCCGGCATTCGTCAACGCGACGTGCCGGCGGCTGCGCTCGAGCAGCTTCACGCCGACCGCGCTCTCGAGCTGACGGATCTGCTGGCTCAGCGAAGGCTGCGCCGTGCGCAGCCGCGTGGCCGCGCGCGTGAAGCTCAGCTCCTCAGCGACTGCGACGAAGTAGCGCAGGTGCCTGAGCTCCACCCGAGCGGCCAGCTGCGCTTCGCCGGCGTCCATTCTTCTTACCAATTGGTGAACGAGCCGTCCGGCCGGCGGTTCAGCAACATGTCCGCGCGGTACGTGCTGTATTCGCCGAGCAGCGTGAGCTTGCTCACGTCCACCTCCACGCCGAGCCCGGGCCGGTCGTTGGGCCAGAGCTTGCCGTCCTTGAAGTCGTAGGCTTTCGGCAAGTACGGCCAGGTGCGCGTGCCGTCGCCGAGCATCTCCATGAGCACCACGGCGGAGGTGGCCGCGAGGCAGTGCACGAGCGCGGCTTCCGAGATCGGGCCCGTGAAGTGCGGGATCATGCCGACGTAGTGCGTCTCCGCGAGCGCGACGATCTTCATGAGCTCGGTGATGCCGCCCACGTTCGGCAGCGTGCAGCGCGCGTAGTCGATGAGCTGCCGCTCGATCAGCGTGTTGATGTCCCACTTGTAACCGAACTGCTCGCCCACCGCGATCGGCACGCGTGTGCGCTCGCGCATCGTGACGTAGGAGTCCACGCCTTCGCTGCGGATCAGATCCTCGCAGAAGTAGGGGTGCAGCGGCTCGAGCAACGTGGCGAGATTGATCGCGTCCGGCGGGTCGAGCTCCGTGTGGAAGTCGATCGCCCAGCCGCCGTCGCCGGTGATCTTGTGCAGCGCGGTGCACTCCTCGTGCATCGTGCGCACGAGCTTGAAGCGGTCGACAACGCGCTCGCGCGGATTGTCGGTGGCGTGGCGGTAACAGCGGAAGCCGGCGTCCATGCAGGCGCGCGCCGCATCCTCCAAGCTGCCGTTGCGTCCGCGGGGGAACGCCGTGGAATAGAGCTCGAGATGCTCACGCGACTTGCCGCCGAGCAGCTGCCAGATGGGCACGTCGAGGGCCTTGGCCTTGAGATCCCACAGCGCGACGTCGAGCGCGCCGAGCGAGTGGATCTTTTCGCGGCCCGCGGGATAGAAGTAGCCGCGCAGCATCCGTTGCCAGTGCTGGTCGATGCGGAACGGGTCCTCGCCGATCAGCATGCTCGCGCACTCGTCCATCGTGCGCGGCTCGCCGCCTTCGCCGATGCCTACGAGCCCGCGCTCGGTCTCGATGAGCACGACGTTCGACGACTGGTTCACCATCGGCTGCCCCGGGCGTCCTTCCGAATCGCCCGAGTTGCCGAAATAGCGGATCACCTTGATCTTGTCGTCGCCGAGGCCGAGCGCATCGGCGGACGGCGGCAACCACAGGCTCGCGCCGATGGCGCCGAGACTCGACAACACGCTGCGTCGATTCCATTGAGCCGGCATCGCGTTTCCCCCTCGAGTGGCCTTGCGGCGCACGCTAGCCTCGCGTGCAATCGATTGCAAACGATGAGTGGCGCACTATGATGCCGGCGAAGCCGGTGGGCGGGGTGCGATGCTCGAGTCACGCAATCTTCCGGTGGCGCCTCTCGATCGGCACGGCGGGTGACGAGCCGTGCCGCACGGCGCAAAGGGCGGCCATATCTACGGGGCCATCGAGGGCGGCGGCACCAAGTTCGTCTGCGCGGTGGCGACTGCGCCCGACCGAATTCTCGAACGCGTCAGCGTGCCGACGGCCGAGCCGCCGGTCACGCTCGCGGAATGCGTGCGGTTCTTCGCGGCGGCGGAGCGCACGCACGGCAAGATCGCGGCGTTCGGCATCGGCTGCTTCGGGCCGATCGAGCTCGACGCATCTCGGGCCAACTACGGCTGCATGCTGCCCACGCCCAAGCCCGGTTGGACCGGCGCGGACGTGCTCGCGCCGCTACGCGCCGCCTTCGACGCGCCGATCGCGCTCGATACGGACGTTGCAGCCGCCGCGGCCGCGGAGTGGCGGCTCGGCGCCGGCCGCGGCGCGGGCTCCCTGGCGTACGTGACCGTCGGCACCGGAATCGGCGGCGCCGTCGTGCCACGCGCGGCCGGGCGGCGGCTCATGCACGCCGAGATGGGGCATCTGCCGCTGCGGCGCGACGCGCGCGACGCGGGCTTCGCCGGCGTCTGTCCGTTCCACGGCGATTGCGCGGAGGGGCTCGCGAGCGGACCCGCGATTCGCGCGCGCTGGGGCAGCACGCTCGACGCGCTGCCCGCGGATCACTTCGGCCGCGCGTTGATCGCGGGATACGTCGGCCAGCTCGCGGCGGCGATTGCACTGCTCGCGTCGGTGGAGCGCATCGTGATCGGCGGCGGCGTGATGGGCGGCGGCGCTCTCGTGCCGCTCGTGCGCGCCGCGGCGCTCGACTATCTCAACGGCTATCTCGCGCCGTTGAACGATCCGCAGCGCGCCGCGGGCTACATCTGCGCGCCGGCGCTCGGGGGCGACGCGGGCGTGGTGGGTGCGCTGTTGCTTGCGGCCGATGCCTCATGACGCACGCGCCGGCATCGGCCTCCGCGGCGTGCTCCGCGGCGCGGTAGGGAGGCCGGGTCGCCGAAGCTGTCAATTCGGCGGCGGTGCCCAGCGCAGCTTGTCGAGGCCCTTCGTCTCGAGCTTCCACTTCGGGTCGGTGCAGAACCCGCAGCCCGCGCCGACGAAGGCCGAGCGCGCCGCCGCGTCGCCGCGGAGCCGCCAGTCGAGCCAACGCACGACGATCTCGGCGGCCGGGCCGCCGTTCGGCTGCCAGTACGTGCCGCCGTGCCCGGTGTCGATGTTGGCCACGGCCACGGGCACATGGGAGAGCCGCGCGAAATCGTCCATGCCGTTCGGGTACGCGATGTCGGTGGGGCCGCCCAAGACGTAGAGCGTGGGCGTGTGCAGGTCGGCGAGCAACTCCTTGCCGGCCTCGACGCCGCCCATGCGCGTGGGCCCGTCCTTGATGAGACCGCTGTTCATGATCACCACCGTGGCGATGCGCGGGTCCTTCGCATTCGCGAGCGCCTGCACGCCGCCGCAGCTGTAGCCCGAGATCGCGACGGCTTTCGGATCGATGCGGCCGAAATAGCGGCTGCCTTTGCGCGTGTTCTCGGCGAGCGCCCAGTCGATCGACTCGCGGAGCGCCGCGGGCAACGTGGCCGCCGGGCCGCCGGGGCCGGTGGGTGCCGGACGGTCCGCGGGCCGCTGCGTCTTGCCGGGTCCGTTGTAGATGCGGCCCGGCGCGATCGCGAGATAGCCGTGCGACGCGATCTCGAGCAGGTGCAGGCGAGCGCTCGCGCCGTCGTCGGTGCACGCGCCGTTGCCGAACACGTAGACGCCGAGCTTGAGGGCGCCGAGCGCGTCGAGATTCGCGGGCCGGTAGATCACGTGCTCGGCGAGCCCGGGATCGATCTCCTTGAGCGCGGGATATCGGCCGGAGCCCGGCGTGTCGGGAAGCGCGTCCTGTTGCCGTTGGCGCTCCGCGGCCTGAGCCGCCGCGTCCGGTGCCGGCGCGGGCTGCGCGATGACATAGCCGGCGACGTTGAGGAGCCCGAATGCGAGCAAACCCGCTATGCGACCGTGCATGGCCATCCCCCCTTACGAGCTGTGCGCCACTCTAACGCGAGACGCACCGGCGCGTTACTCCCAGCCCGTGGGTGACGAGTACGGCACGAAAATACCGACCGCTTCGACCTCGTGGATCTGGCCGTGTGTGATCTTGAAGACGTGCGCGGCCGGCAAGTCGTACGGATCGCGCTTCTCCTGCCACATGAGCCGCGAGCCGTCGGCCGCGATCATGAGCTGCGGTCCCTTGGCCATCGACTGGCGGAAGTGCGAGAGGCCCATCGCGAGGCCCTGCACCGGATCGACGGCGAACACGCGGCGGTTGTCGATGGTGTCGACGTACGCGAACCGGCGGGAGCTCATCTGTCCCACGCAATCGCGCGCCACCGGCGGCGGCGAACGGCCGTTCACGTCCACGCTCTCGAACGGCGCGGGCGCGAGGCCGGGGCCCGCGGTGATGAGCCCGTTCTCCTCGCGCTCGCAGTCCTCCGCGAACGGCGCGAGCGTGCCGTCGCTGTCGTCGAGCGAGTCGTAGTAGGAGCCCGCGATGGCGGCGAGCTTTTCACGCGGGCTTCGCTCCCGCTCGGGAACCGCGGCCACGAGATTCGGGCGCGGCGCCTGGAGCCGCGCGACGGCCTCGGGGCTCGTCACGTCGGCCACGAGATGCTCGGCCTCCACGATCTTGCCGCCCACGATCGAGAGACGTGCCGCGAGTTGCGCGGGCACGGTGCCGCCCGCGC
>DASUFK010000342.1:0-7087 GCA_036274615.1 Gammaproteobacteria bacterium
GCTCGTCGCCGAGCAGCACGTAGGTGGGGCACGTGGCGGTGCAGAACCCGCAGTGCACGCACTTGCGGAGGATCTGCTCGCTCGCGGCCACGCCGGGATCGGCTAGCTGCGTTGGGGTGAATCGAGTCTGCAAAACCTCACTCCATGCGGCCGGGGTTGAGCTTCGCGTGCGGATCGAACGCCTGCTTCACGCGGGCGGCGAGGGCCGCGAGCGCGGGCTCCTGCGGCGGGAACGACGGCGTCGCGCGGCGCGCATCCTCCGGCGCCTTGAGCAGCGTGGCGTGACCGTGACGAACCGCGGCGCGGACTCGCGCGGCGTCGATGTCGCGATAAGCGGCGAGGATCAGCCCGCCACCCCAGTCCAAGACGCAGCGCTCGGGCGCGAGCGCCGTGACGGCGGCCGGCGCTTCCGACGGCGGCACCGAAATGCGCCAGACGACTGGATGCTCCGCGAGCGCGGCAGCCGAGCCGATTTCGCGCCAAAGGGCACGCGACTCCTCGGCGTCGATCGCATCGACCTCGGCCGGCGCGAGTAGCTCACGCACCGCGGCCGCGCGCGCGTCGACGGATGCCGCGAAACCTTCGAGCCGGAGCAGCGCGCCGCGCGCGGGGTCGAACGCGGCGGCCGACACCTCGTGCGCCGAGCCGAGCGCCACGGTGAGCACGCGGCTCGCGTCCTCGGGCGTGCGGCTCGCGACGCGGAGCGTGCGCTCGGTCTCCGGCGCGGGCGCCACTCGCACGGTGACCTCCGTGAGCACCGCGAGCGTGCCCCACGATCCCGCGAGCAGCTTCGGCACGTCGTAGCCCGTGACGTTCTTCACCACGCGGCCGCCGGCGCGCACGAGCTCGCCGCGGCCCGTCACTGCGGTGCAGCCGAGGAAGTGGTCGCGCGCGGCGCCGGCCGTCACGCGACGCGAGCCCGCGAGGTTCGCGGCGAGCACGCCGCCGAGCGTGGGCGCGTCGCGAACGCCGAGCAGCGCGCCGAGGTCGGGCGGCTCGAACGCGAGCCGCTGGCCGTTCGCCGCGAGCAGCCGCTCGATCTCGGCGAGCGGGGTGGCCGCCTTTGCAGTGAGCACGAGCTCCGCGGGCTCGTAGGCGACGACGCCGGCGAGCGCGCGCAGGTCGAGGAGGTCGCCGTCGACCGGTCGGCCGATCGCACGCTTCGAGCCGCCGCCAACCACCTCGAGCGCGCGCGGATGGCGCGCGACGATGTCCGCCACGTCCTGCGCGTCGCGCGGCCGCAGCGCGCCCTCCTCGCTCGCGCTCATGCCGTAGCCGATCGCATCAGAAGCGCGGGAGGTCCGGAAATCGCTCGGCGCCCGCGTGCACGTGCTCGCGGCCGAGCTCGGCGCAGCGGCGCAGCGTGGGGAACACCTTACCGGGATTGAAGCGCACGCCGGGATCGAAAGCGTGCTTGATCCGGTGCTGGATCTCGAGATCGGCTGCGGCGAATTGATAGGTCATGAGATCGCGCTTCTCGAGGCCCACGCCGTGCTCGCCCGTGAGCACGCCGCCCACGTCGACGCAGAGCTTCAAGATCTCGGCGCCGAACTGCTCGGCGCGCTCGACCTCGCCCGGCACGTTGGCGTCGTAGAGGATCAAGGGATGCAGATTGCCGTCGCCCGCGTGAAACACGTTGGCGACGCGCAGCCGGTAGCGCGGCGACATCTCCATGATCGCCGCGAGCACGCGCGGCAGCTCGCGGCGCGGGATCGTGCCGTCCATGCAGTAGTAGTCCGGGCTGATGCGGCCGACCGCGGGGAACGCGGCCTTGCGGCCGGCCCAGAACGCGAGCCGCTCGCGCTCGTCCTTGGACGCGCGGCTGTAGGTGGCGCGATTGTCCTTCGCGATCGCGCTCACGCGGTCGATCAGCAAGTCCACTTCCACGGCCGGACCGTCGAGCTCCACGATCAGCAGCGCCTCCACGTCGAGCGGATAGCCCACGCCCACGAACGCCTCGGCCGCGTGGATCGCGGGCTTGTCCATCATCTCCATGCCGGCCGGGATGATGCCGGCCGCGATGATCGCCGCGACGCACGCGCCGGCGTCCTCGACGGTGTTGAAGCCGATCAGGAGCGCGCGCGCCGTCTGCGGGCGCTTCAGGATCCGCACCGTGACCTCGGTGACGACGCCGATCAGGCCTTCGGAGCCGACCGTGAGGCCGAGCAAGTCGTAGTGGCCGCTGTCGAGATGCTTGCCGCCGAGCCGCACGACCTCGCCGTCCGGCGTCACGAGCTCGACGCCGAGCACGTTGTTGGTGGTGAGCCCGTACTTGAGGCAATGCACGCCGCCCGAGTTCTCGGCGACGTTGCCGCCGATCGTGCACGCGATCTGGCTCGACGGGTCGGGCGCGTAGTAGAAGCCCTGCGCGGCCACGGCGTGGCTGATCGCGAGGTTGGTCACGCCGCACTGCGCCACGACGCAGCGGTTCGCGTAGTCGATCTCGAGGATGCGGTTGAACTTGCCGAGCGCCACGACGATCGCGTCGGCCGCCGGGATCGCGCCGCCCGAGAGCGACGTGCCGGCGCCGCGCGGGACGATCTTCACGCCTTCGCGGGCGGCGTACTTCAAGATCGCGGCCACCTCCTCCGTGGTTTCAGGCAGCACGACCGCGAGCGGGCGCTGGCGGTACGCGGTGAGCGCGTCGGTCTCGTAGGCCGCGAGGCGGAGCGGCTCGTCGATCACGTTGCCGTCGCGCACGAGGCCGCGCAGCGCGCGGACCACGTCGGCGCGGCGCGCGACGATGGCGGCATCGGGCTCGGGGAGGCAAATCATGGGGCGGGATTAGACAACAAAAGCGCGCTTGGCGACACCCGATCGCTGGGGTCGCATAGAATCGCCACATGTTCGTGGTTGTCTATCGCTGGCGCGTGAGAGCCGACAAGGAACAGCAGTTCCAGCAAGCGTGGGAGTTGTTGACGCGCGAGCTCCTTACCGCAGGCAGCCTTGGTTCCCGCCTGCACCGCTCATCCGATCGAGTATGGGTGGCATATGCACAGTGGCCGAGCCGCGCTACTTGGGAGCGAGTGGAGATATCGAGCAAGGTCGGGCAAGCCGCTCTCGATTCTTTGCAGTCGACGGTCGACGAACGATTCGAGCCCCTTCTTCTCGATCCGGTTGCGGATTACCTCGTTACCGGCGTGTCCAGCTGAGCGTTCGGGACGTGCGAGCCGCCTGACATCGGCCTTGAAATGCAACACCGGCTCCGACACAGGGACATCCAACGTGGCGAGTAGAAGCTCTTGCGTGACGATCCACATGGTCGCCAGTCTCGACGGCTTCGTCGCTCGAAAAGACGGCAGCGTCGACTGGCTCGAAACCGCCGACGAGTTCGAGCACGGGGAGTCGATGGATCCGGAATTCGTGAAGGAGTTTCTGGAGACAATCGACTGCTACGTGATGGGATCGCGAACGTACGAGACCGCGTTGGCTTTCGAGTCCAACGGACTGGGGTGGGCGTACGGCGATAAGCCGACTTTCGTCCTCACGACCCGAGAGCTGCGGAGGACGAGAGCCACCGTCGAATTCTATGCGGGCGATCTCGTCCGTCTGGTGAACGGCCGTTTGCGGCCGGCGTTCCGCAGCATCTGGTTCGTCGGCGGCGGGGCCGTCTCCGGCGAGTGTCTTCGCCTAGGACTGGCGGACGAGGTGCGTTACTCGATCGTGCCCGTCGTGATCGGGGACGGAATCCCGTTCTTCGCCGGCCTCGACCGGGACGTTGTCTTGCACCTCGTGGAGGTTAAGGCCTACAAGAGCGGCATGGTGGCGCTTCGCCACGAAGTGAAGCATTCTGGCGGCGCCGACTGACATCATGCGTATCCTTCTACGTCTACTCACCGACCTGTTGTGGCCGCCGCGCCGGGAATGGCGCGCGAGCCGCACCCTGCTCGACGTCTACTCCAGGCCGTTGTTGCTCCTCCTCGTCGCCGTACTCGTCGGACCGGACCTCTTCGCATTCGTGGAGGTCAGCACGCTGCTCGAGCTGCTCGGAGCCACGATGTTCATCGTTGCGTTTTCGGCGGGAGGCCGGCTCGTCGTCGCCACCTGGCTCGAGCGGTTGCGCAGCCTTCTACTGCCTGCCGAATTCGCGTGGCTGTTCGCGATACCCGGCCGTCGTTCCGCCAAGGTCTTCGGCAGCTTGTTCGTTGCGAGAAACGGCCTCGCGCTCCTCATGATCGGAGTGGTGGCGTACGTTGCGATCGCGATGGTCGTGGAGATGGCCGTCTGACGACGCATCCGCAGAGAACCCTGGACCTCGTCGCGCCGTAGCGCTCAGCGATGGACCCGTCGAGCGGATACGAGCGCGTGGCGGCCAAGTTCCTCGCTGGTCGCGGCCGAGCGCCGTCGACCGCCGTAGGCACGACGCACGTCCGTAATTGGGCGCGCGGGCTCCCCCGCGGCGCCGCGGTGCTCGACTTGGGCTGCGGGCCCGGCGTCCCGATCACCAAGGTCCTGATCGACGAAGGCCTCGACGTGTACGGCGTCGACGCGGCACCGTCCCTGGTCGCCGCCTTCCGCCGCAACTTCCCGAAGGCGGCGGTGGCGTGCGAATCCGTCCTCGAGTCCTCGTTCTTCGATCGCACGTTCGACGGCGTGGTCGCGTGGGGCCTCATGTTCCTGCTGCAGCCCGCCGAGCAGCGCGAGCTCGTAACGAAGATCGGCACCGCGCTCGCGCCCGGGGGCCGCCTGTTGTTCACGTCACCCGCCCTACCGCTCAGCTGGCACGACATCATGACCGGCCTCGAGTCGCGCTCGCTCGGCGCGGCGGAGTATCGCAAACTCCTGTCCGACGCCGGCGTCTCGGTCGTCGCCGAGTACGAGGACGAAGGCCAGAACCACTACTTCGACGCGCTCCGCGAACCCACCACCTGAGAAGCGCCACACCACCGCCCATGGACAAAATCAAATCGATCGAAACCATCGCCCAGGTGATCCAGCTCGCCGTCGCGCCGGTGTTCCTGCTGGCCGGCATCGCGGGCCTGCTCGGCGTGCTCTCGACACGCCTCGGCCGCATCATCGACCGCGCGCGCGTGATCGAGCTCCGCATCCCGGAGGCGTTGCTCGAGGAGCAGCAACAGCTGCTACGCGACGAGTCGACGGTGCTCTGGACGCGGATCGGCCTCATCAACTGGGCAATCAGGCTGATCGCCACGGGCGCTCTCACGGTCTGTCTCACGATCGTGGCGTTGTTCGTGGGCGACTTCGTGGAGTTCAACATCTCGGTCGCGATCGCGCTGCTGTTCGTGATCGCGATGGCGCTGATCATCGCCGGGCTCGTGTTCTTCCTGCGCGAGGTGAACGTGTCGTCGCGGCACATGCGGCAGGGCATCGAGATCGCGCTCTCGCACGGCAGTCCGACGGCAACGGGGCCGAAGTCGAAGCCCGCCAAAAGCGGATAGGCGCCGCTCGCTGCGGCAATTGGTCGCACGGCCGGCCGCGCCGGCAGCCCTAGAATTTCCGTATGCGCCGTTGCGAGCATCGGAAAGCCGTCTCGTCTCTGTTGCTCGCGCTCGCGAGCCTCGGGATGCTCGCCACAACGCCGTCGAGCAGGGCCGACGACGACGTGGACTCACAGCAAGACCCGAGCACCGCCCCATCCGCGCGACCGCGCGGCACGCCGAGCCGCGAGCTCGGCACGATGACCGTGATCGGCCGCCGCGAGAGCTCGCTCCCGGCCCAGATCCCCACGACCGTCGAAGGCATCGACCGCGAGCAGCTCGACGCGAAGGTCAACGCCGTCGACGCCGAGGACGCGCTCAAGTACTTCCCGAGCCTGCTCGTACGCAAGCGCTACATCGGCGACTACGACCACGCCGTGCTCGCGAGCCGCGCGTCCGGCACGGGCAACAGCGCGCGCTCGCTCGTCTACGCCGACGGCATCCTGCTGTCGAACCTGCTCGGCAACGGCGCCACGTTCACGCCGCGTTGGGGGCTCGTGACGCCGGAGGAAATCGAGCGCGTCGACGTGCTCTACGGCCCGTTCTCCGCGGCCTACCCCGGCAACTCCGTGGGCGCCGTGGTCGACTACGTCACCCGCATGCCCACCGAGCTCGAGATGCACGCGAGCGTGTCCACCTTCACCGAGGACTTCTCGATCTACAGCAGCGAGGGCCACTTCGGCGGCTGGCAGACGAGCGCGTCGGTGGGCGACCGCAACGGCAACTTCTCGTGGTGGCTGAGCGTGAATCGCCTCGACAGCGACGCGCACCCGGTGTCGTTCGCGAACAAGCTCGTGAGCTCGGGCGTGGCGGACACCGCGGGCACGCCGGTGACGGGCGCCCTGCCCGACAAGAACCCGCGCAACCAGGACTGGCTCATCCTCGGCTCCACCACGCAGACCAACACGTTGCAGGACCACGCGAAGGTCAAAGTGGCCTACGACTTCACGCCCACGCTGCGCCTGAGCTACACGCTCGGCTGGTGGGCCAACGACTCGGAGCGCTCGTCGAGCACGTACTTGCGCGACGCCGCCGGCGCGCCAGTCCACAACGGCTCGATCAACGTCGACGGCCGCCGCTACACGCTCACGCCGGCCGACTTCGCGCCGAGCAACGGCGACCTGCGGCACTGGATGCAGGGGCTGTCGCTCAAGAGCGGCGGCAGTCAATGGACCTGGGAAGCGTCCGCGAGCGCCTACGACTACGACCGCGACCTCACGCGTCAGCCGACGGTCGCCCTGCCCGCCGCGGATGTCGGCGGCGCCGGCCGCATCACCGATCAGCAAGGCACCGGCTGGACCGCGCTCGCGTTGCGCGCAACCTGGCGCGCGGGCGAGACCGCGGCGCACGTGGTCGATGTGGGCCTCCAGCGCGACCGCTACGAGCTCCGCACCCGCGTGTCCGACACGCCCGACTGGCTCGCGGGCGAGCCCGCGGCGTCGTTCTCGGCGTTCACCGGCGACACGGACCTCACGAGCGTCTACGCGCAGGACACCTGGGCGTTCGCCGAGGGCTGGCGCGCGACGCTCGGCGCGCGCGTCGAGCGCTGGCAGGCGTCGAACGGCACCGTGTCGAACGCCGCGAGCACGCTGCCGTTCGCGGAGCGGCGCGACACGAGCGTGTCGCCGAAAGCCGCGATCGCGCACCAG
>DASUFK010000343.1:0-5076 GCA_036274615.1 Gammaproteobacteria bacterium
CGGACCGCCGCCCGGCGTCTTCGGCCCGCCGCCCGCCCCACGCGGCAGTTTGAAGGTGGTGACCACGCGCCTGCGCGCCGGCTACCTTCGCAAGAACGGCGTGCCGTACAGCGCCGATGCCGTCGTCACCGAGTATTTCGATCGGGTCACGCTGTTCGGCAACGATTACCTGCAAGTGGTCACGGTGGTGACCGATCCCACGTACCTCACCGGGCCGTTCACCGTGAGCAACCAGTTCAAGCGCGAGCCCGACGCGTCCAAGTGGCACCCCGAGCCGTGTGCCACCGACGCTCCGGTCGGCACGCTGCAGAGGCCGCAACTATGACGCGCGCAATTGCCAATCGTCGCCGCGCACTGTGCGCGCTCGTGCTCGCGGCGTTCGCCGCCCCCGCGCTGGCGCAGAACGAAGTGGCGGGCGACTGGGACCAGCCGGGCGGCGGCATCTTCGGTTTCCTCGAGGAGTTCTTGGACCGCGGCGGCGGTCCGGACCTCGGCGACTACGTAGGACTGCCGATCAACGACGCGCTCCGTTACAAGGCGTCGCTGTACTCGCCGTCGTGGCTATCGGTGCCGGAGCACCAGTGCATTCCCCATCCGGCCACCTATCAATATAGGAGTCCCGGCGGGCTCTCGATCGTGAAGGAGTACGACCCGGTCACGCAGAAGCTCACGGCGTACCGACTCTACGGCAGCTACGGTCTCGCGCGCATCGTGTGGATGGACGGGCGGCCGCACCCGCCCGCGAACGCGCGCCACACCTACGAAGGCTTTTCGACGGGCGCGTGGGAAGGCGGCAAGCTCGTGGTCGAGACGTCGCATCTCAAGGCGGGGTTCATCCGCCGCAACGGCGTCGCGCACAGCGATCGCGCGCGCATGACCGAGGTGTTCCTCCGGCACGACGACTACCTCACGCTGGTCACCGCCGTCGACGATCCCGTGTACCTCGACGAGCCGTTCGTGCGCTCCACCGACTTCAAGCTGAGCACGCAGGCGAGCACGCGGCTCAACGAGTTCGGCGGATTCGCGAACGGCGGCGACGGCGAGGGCTTTGGCGCGAGCGACGTGTTCTTCAAATGCGCGCCCACCGAGGAGATCGCGATCGAGCCGGGCAGGGTGCCGTCGTTCATGCCGGGCGAAGCCCACGAGCTCGACATGTTCGCGAAGCGGCACAACGTGCCGCTCGAGGCCGCGCTCGGCGGTCCCGCCACGATGTATCCCGAGTACGAGCAACGGCTGCACGAGCTGCACGACGGAGCTGTGGCGGCACCGGCCGCGGCGAGCTCCGGCGCAAGAGCAGCGCCACCGCGTCAGGCCGGGCGCGCGCCCGCACCGCAGCGCGGCGCTGCTCCGGCGGCGGCCGCCGACGCCGTGAGCTCGCTGCACGTTGCAGGTCAGGTGTGGCTCATCACGGCGGGCGGCCGCAACGTGACCGTGCAAGTGGGCGACGAGGGCGTGCTCGTGGTGAACCCGGGACCGATCGCGGTGGCCGACGCCGTGCTCGCCGAGATCCGCAAGATCGCCGGCGACAAGCGCATCCACGTGATCATCGATACCAACGACGATCCCACGCATTACGGCGGCAACGCGAAGCTCGCGTCCGGTCCCACGCCGCGCGCGCAGCGCGCCGCCGTGTTCGCGCACGAGAACGCGTCGCTGCGCATGGCGAAAGCGGACCTGCCGGAGCACGAAGGCCCCACCGACACGTTCTTCCGCGGCACGCGCGAGCTGTACTTCAACGACGAGCCGATCGAGATCATCCACGTGCCGGCGGCCACCACCGACGGCGACTTGCTCGTGTTCTTCCGCAAGTCCGACGTGGTGGTTGCGGGCGACGTGATCCAGGACCTCACGTATCCCGTGATTCGCACCGACGACGGCGGCACCGTGGACGGCACGCTCGCCGCGCTCAACCGGATCCTCGCCATCACCATCGCGTCGTATCGCGCCGAGGGGGGCACGATGGTGATACCGAACCAGGGGCGCATCTACGACGAGGGCGACGTTGCGGAGTACCGCGACATGGTGACGATCGTGCACGACCGCGTGAGCGACGCCGTCAAGAAGGGACAGACGCTCGAGCAGGTGCAGGCGGCGCGGATCGCGCGCGACTATGACGGGCGCTACGGCGCCGCGGACGGGCCGGCGTCGGCGAGCGCGTTCGTCGCTGCGCTGTATCGGGGATCGGCGGCGCGCTAGCGCGTCACTGGTACTTGCGCCGCTCCCACACCTCGCGCTGGTAGACGCCGCCGTCCGGCTGCCGATACTTCGCGGCGTTGGCGTCGTGCTTGGCGATGATCTGGTCCGTGTTCAGCGACACGTCGACCTCCGACACCCAGTGCTCGCGCTTGAACGGGATGATCTGCGCGTAAGGCGTGCCGGCCGGCAGAATGCCGCGCACGCCCTTGCGTAGAAAGAACGGCATCGTGCCGGGTAAGTGCACCTTGTCGTTGTCCACGATGCCGCTCGTGGTGAAGAACGGCAGCTCGAAGCGGTTGAGCGGGTGGGTGTAGAGCGCGCTGTAGCCTTCGGGCAGCTCCACCGCCCAGTCCGCCCACCACGCGAAATGCTTCCAGTGATACCCCGGCGGGTGGAAGAACTGCGGCATCGGCTCGCGGTCCTGGAGGAACGCTCGATACTGCGTGTCGAGCACTCTGCCCTGGATGTTGCCGGCGGCGTCCTCGGCGAACTCGATGTCGCAGGGCGTCTTGTAGGTGTAGCCGGCCCCCATCACGTCGAGCATCGCAGGGCAGGACTTCCATGTGGGCATCTTGCCGGTGCCGTTCGGCCCTTCCGCCGGTTTGCCGGTGGCGGGATCGGGTACGAACCAGTCCGCGTTGCGGTACCAGTCGGGAAGGGTCTTGAGGATCGGGCCCGGTCGGGAGGGGCTGTCCTCCGTGAGCCAGGGCCGGTTGGCTACGAATCGGATCTTCTTGGTGTCCACGGCGTGTCGCCCTTTGCTTCGTCCGGGGCGGACGATAGCACCGAATGACACCCGGTCACGCTTTGCCGGGGCGCTCCGCGGTTTCAGCCGAGGACGACTACTCGTCCTGCTCGGCTCGCTGACGAAGCTCGGCGGCGGCGAGCAGCCGATGCACGCGCTGCAATTGCTCGATCGACACCGCGGGCGGCTTCGTCATCTTGCGGGCGCGCCGCACCGCCAGCTCGTCCCGCGGCAGGACGATCGTCGTGGCGAAGCGCTCTTCGTTGGACTTCGGGTCTTGCATGGCGCGGCATCGTAGCGCCGGCCGGCGAGCGCGGCATCGACCGGCGTCACGAAATCTCGCGCCGCCCTCTGCCTGGCAAGTACGCCCAAGGTCGGCTTTTGCACCGTGATCGAGACCTCGCATGGAAATTGCATCCCTACTCGCAGCGGCGATTTTTCTTGCGAAACACGGGGGCGATCGAGCTTGCCTCCACGGACTGGTCGCGCCGATCGCAGAATTTGGAATGCGGTTTCCATTCTGCGGGCAGCGACCCCGTCATTCGAGGAACCAGCTGGATGCCGACGCGAGCCGATTTCGAAAAGCTGACGCTCTTGATCGCCGAGGCCGCCGCTCTTTGCAAGGCGTCGCAAGCCAATTTCGAGCGCATTCACGACGAGCTGCAAAAGACCATCGCCGAGGGCCGCGCCGTGACCAGCGCGATGCTCGTGGAAGAGTATTGCGCCAGCGATAAATTGGTCAGCGCACGTTTGCGGTTGTCGCAGTATCGGCGGCGGCTGCCGGACCAGCTCGACCCAGCGACTCATATCGCATGCCGCGCGCCCAGCGACACGCGCCGTTTACGGTGGTGAAGACAGCGGATCCGTTGCGCCGACCGGTACCAGACCGTTGCGCCCAACGATCGCTTGCCCCTCTTCCGATAACAGCAACACTGCGAGCCGAAGGACCTCGGGTCGGTCGGACAGCACCGCGAGACCGTTCATCGGGTGCGGGTCGAGCGCCGGCGGGACTTCGATGCTCGCGAGGCCGGGGATCTCCTTCTCGACTCCGGCCGAGGCGCTGCAGTAGGTGATCCACACGTCGATGAGGTTGGCCGCGAAGAGCGCGGCGGCAGCGCTCTGTCCCGGCGCGGCTGCCGGTGCCGTTAGGGTCATGTTGGCTTGCGCCTTTTCCTTCAGCTTCGCGCCCGCGCCGGGTCGAGCGGCCTCGATTCGATCGAGGATCGTCCATGCGTAGTCGCCCGAGGGATCGGCGATCGGCGTAGAGGTTTTCACTCGAACGCCATCGGCGAGCAAACGGTCCACGAGATTCTTCTCCGTAACGCCGCCCGCTCTGCGGGCAACGACGCACATGCGATTGCGCGCGAACAAGACCACCGGCAGCACGGTGCGCCCCGACGCTTGGAGCTTGCGCGGATGGCCCAGGTCGGCGGACAAGAACAAGTCGGCCTTCTCGCCCTTTTCGATCCGTCCGCGCAAGAGGCCCGATCCGCCGAAGACCGATCGAACCTCGATGCCGACGGCGTTGCCGGCGGCGGCGAGATCGCTCACGACTCCACGCAGACTGCCGGCCGCGAGAATTACGACGGGGTCCGCGTGTGCGAGCAGCGGCGTCGCCGCGCTCGCAACGGCGATCAATATAGAGGAGGCGCGCAGTCCGATCCGCATCACAGTTACCTCGAGTGGCCTGACCGCCGAGGTCGCCAAATACGGCTTCGACGAGGGCGCTCGGAAGTCTATGCCACCGGTGCCGGGCCCCGACATATGCGCGCCTGTGCATATCGGAGCGAGACCGTAGAAGTGTTAGCGTGCGCGGTCTTTCCCGACCGGTACATCGCCATGGGTGCAGACAGCGCGCGCATCTTGATTCTCGGCATTTCCGCGACAGCCGCCGCTGCCGCGCATGCCGCCGACACGACGCCCACCACCACGACTCCCGGGGTTACCGTCACGGGTCAGCGCCCCGAGGACTATCGCGTACAGGCGCTCGACTCGCTCGGGCCGCTCGGATCGACACCGCTGCTCGACACGCCCTACACGGTGTCGATACTGCCCGCCGAGATCATCGAGAACTCTCAGGCGATCAGCTTCAAAGACGTCTCGAAGTATCTGCCGCTGGTCGCGTATCAGGAGCA
>DASUFK010000344.1:0-8047 GCA_036274615.1 Gammaproteobacteria bacterium
CGGAGCCGAGCGACACGAGCGTGGGATCGAGCAGCGCGATCAGCCCGCCGCGGATCAGAATACCCTTGTCGATCTCCCAGGCCTTTGCGCCTTTGGCCACGCGCCGTTCCACGCTCAACGCAAGCGCCACGCCCGCGAGGAACACGAACGTGGGCGCGCAGATGTGCGTGAGCCAGCGCGTGAGGAACTCGCCCGCCGGCAACGCTTCCGTGGCGGCGCTCGCGTACATCGCCGACTCTTCGGACAGATGATTGCCGTCGAACGCCATCGACGCGTGGTCGATCACCATGAGCACCATCACGAGGCCGCGCATCCAATCGATCGCGGCGATGCGCGTGGTCTTCGCGGTTGCAATCGCTGCCGGCGCGGCAGCGGAAGAAACCGCGACGCTGCTCACAGCTTGCTCCGAGCGAGCTACCATCGAAACCCCTCGTTCTTATCCACCGTCGAGCGAGCGGCAACCGCTCAGTAAGCTTCGAGCCCGGCGTCCCGGAAAGTCTCTACGGCCTCGTCCACGAGCGCCTGCGCCGGCGGCTCCGTCTTCTCGAGCTTGTACTCGATGCCGAGCTCCTTCCACTTGAACCGCCCGAGCTGGTGGAACGGCAGCACCTCCACGCGCGCGACGTTGCCCAAGCCTGCGGCGAACTCCGCGATCTTGCCGATGTCGCCGAGATCGTCGGTGAGGCCCGGCACGAGCACGAACCGCACCCACATCGGACGCTTGGCGGCCGCGAGCCGCCGCGCGAAGTCGAGCGTCTTGCCGACCTCGCGGCCGGTGAGCTCGAGGTGGCGCTTCGGGTCCCAGGTCTTCAAGCCCAGCATCACGAGGTCGATGGACGCGAGGTCGGCGTCGGCGAGCCGCTCGCCGAAAAAACCATTCGTCTCGATCGTGGTGTGCACGCCCATCGCCTTCGCGCCGGCGAGGATCTTGAGCACGAACCGGTGCTGCATCAGCGGCTCGCCGCCGCTCACGGTGACGCCGCCGGCCATGGTCTTGAGCCCCTGCCGGTACTTGCGGAGCTCGTCGAGCGCCTGCGTCGCGCCGACGGGGATGCCGTTGCGCATCGTCCAGGTGTCCGGGTTGTGGCAATAGCGGCACCGCCAGCCGCAGCCCGTGGTCCAGATCACCACGCGCACGCCGGGACCGTCGACGGTCGAGCCCGTGGTGAACGAGTGCAAGAAGCCCATGTCGCCGCTGTCGAGCGCGCCCTGCACGTCGGTTTCGGACAGGCCGTCGCCGAGATGCACGCGCATCTCGAACGGGCTCTTCGCCGCAATGGATGGCGCTGCGCTAGACATGAGCCCCTCCGTGGAACGTGCGGTTGATCACGTCCATCTGCTGCTCGCGCGTGAGCCGTACGAAGTTCACGGCGTACCCCGACACGCGGATCGTGAGCGCCGGGTACTTGTCGGGGTGCTCCATCGCGTCGAGCAGCATCTCGCGGTTGAGCACGTTCACGTTCATGTGGAAGCCGGTGGCGCCGAAGAACGCGTCGAGCATGGCGGTGAGGTTCGTCTCGCGGTCCTGCGGCGTGCGGCCGAGGCCGCTCGGCACGAGGCTCGTGGTGAGCGAGATGCCGTCCTGCGCGTCGCGATAAGGAATCTTCGCCACCGACGCGGCGGACGCATGCACGCCGTGGCTGTCGCGGCCGTGCATCGGGTTCGCGCCCGGCGCGAACGGCTCTCCCTGGCGGCGCCCGTCCGGCGTGTTGCCGGTGGCCTTGCCGTAGACGACGTTCGACGTGATCGTGAGCACCGACTGCGTGTGCAGCGCGTTGCGATACGTGGGATGCTTCCTGAGCTTGCTCATGAACGTGGTCACGGCCCACGTGGCGAGCTGGTCCACGCGGTTGTCGTTGTTGCCGAACATCGGGAACTCGCCTTCGGTCACGTAGTCCGTGACGAGGCCGTTCTTCTCCTTGTCGCGAACGACCCTGACCTTTGCGTACTTGATGGCGGAGAGGCTGTCGGCCACCACCGAGAGCCCTGCCATGCCGAACGCCATCGTGCGCAGCGGCGCGTAGTCGTGCAGCGCCATCTCGAGGCGCTCGTACGCGTACTTGTCGTGCATGTAATGGATCACGTTCATCGCGTTCACGTACACGCGGGCGAGCCAGTCCATCATCTTGTCGAAGCGCGCGAGCACGTCGTTGAAGTCGAGCACGTCGCCTTTCACGGGGTCGAACGCAGGCGCTACCTGGTCGCCGCTGATCTCGTCGCGGCCGCCGTTGATCGCGTAGAGCAGGGCCTTGGCGAGGTTGGCGCGCGCGCCGAAGAACTGCATCTGCTTGCCCACGAGCATCGGCGACACGCAGCAAGCGATCGCGCCGTCGTCGCCCCAGGCGCGGCGCATGATCTCGTCGCTCTCGAACTGGATCGAGCTCGTGTCGATGGCGACCTTCGCGGAGAAACGCCGGAAGCCGTCCGGCAGCCGCGGCGTGTACCAGATCGTGAGGTTCGGCTCCGGTGCCGGACCCAGGTTGTAGAGCGTCTGGAGGAAACGGAAGCTGGTCTTGGTGACGAGCGGCCGGCCGTCGTCGCCCATGCCCGCGATCGACTCGGTGACCCAGGTGGGATCGCCCGAGAACAGCTCGTCGTACTCGGGCGTGCGCAGGAAGCGCACGATCCTGAGCTTGATCACGAAGTCGTCCACGAGCTCCTGCGCGGCTTCCTCGGTGAGCACGCCGGCCGCGAGATCGCGCGCGAAGTACACGTCGAGGAACGTGGACACGCGGCCGAGCGACATCGCGGCGCCGTTCTGCTCCTTCACGCCCGCGAGATAGCCGAAGTAGAGCCACTGCACGGCCTCGCGCGCGTTCTCCGCGGGCCGCGTGACGTCGAAGCCGTAAGCCTTCGCCATCTCCGCGAGCTCCCCGAGCGCGCGGGTCTGCTCGGAGAGCTCCTCGCGGTCGCGGATGATGTCCTCGGTGGACATCTCCGAGTCGAGCGCGGCCTTTTCCTGCTTCTTGTGCTCGACGAGCTTGTTCACGCCGTAGAGCGCCACGCGGCGATAGTCGCCGATGATGCGGCCGCGGCCGTAGGCGTCGGGCAGGCCGGTGAGCACGTGCGAGCTGCGGCAGCGGCGGATCTCCGCCGTGTACGCGTCGAAGACGGCGTCGTTGTGGGTCTTGCGGTACTTCGTGAACGCCTCGACGACCTTCGGGTCCGGCTCGTAGCCGTAGGTCTTGAGCGCGTTCGCCACGAGCCTGAAGCCGCCGTTCGGCATGATCGCGCGCTTGAGCGGCGCGTCGGTTTGTAGGCCCACGATGAGCTCGTGGTCCTTGTCGATGTAGCCCGGCGGGTGCGCCGTGATCGAGCTCGGGATCTGCGATACGTCGAGCACGCCCTTCTTGCGCTCCTCGACGAACAGGGCCGTGAGCTTCGACCAGATCTTCTTGGTGCGCTCGGTGGCGGGCGCCAGGAACGACGCGTCGCCGTCGTAGGGCGTGTAGTTCTGCTGGATGAAGTCGCGGACGTTGATCTCCGACTGCCAGAGGCCGGGGTTGAAGCCGGTCCAGGCCTTCATCGGCTCGCTTCCTTGCTCTTTTATCGCGGTCGCCATATCGCTTCTCCCACGTGAAAAATAGGGACAGGTTGCTTTTTCGTTGAGGCGCCGCGCGGCGGTGAGGTTGTCGCCGAAAAAGTAACCAGTCCCTATTTTTCAACCAGGTTCAAGAGGCGCCCGGTGTGCCGGGCGATCATCAGTTCTTCGTTGGTGGGCACTACCCACGCGGATACGCGTGCTGCGCCGGTCGTGATCTTCGGGCCGTGCTTGGCGTTGGCCGCGGCGTCGAGCTCCACGCCTAGCCACGCCGAGGCTTCGCAAATGCGCTTGCGGATCTCGGCCGAGTGCTCGCCGATGCCGGCGGTGAACACAAGCCCGTCCACGCCGCCGAGCACGGCCGCGAACGCGCCGATCTCCTGCGCCGCGCGATACACGAAATAGTCCACCGCGAGCTTCGCGCCGGCCTCCTGGCTCGCGAGCAGGTCGCGCATGTCGTTGCTCACGCCGGAGATGCCGAGCAGGCCCGACTGCTTGTACAGCATCGTCTCCACGGCCTTCGGCTCGAGCTTCATGGTCTGGAAGAGATGCAGGATCACGCCGGGGTCCACCGCGCCGGGCCGCGTGCCCATGCAGAGCCCGTCGAGCGCGGTGAAGCCGAGCGTGCAGTCCAGGCTCTTGCCGTTCTGCATCGCGCAGAGGCTCGCGCCGCTGCCGAGGTGCGCCACGATCACGCGGCCGCGCGCGATCGACGGCGCCGCTTGCGGCAGCGCCTGCGAGATGTACTCGTAGGAGAGCCCGTGAAAGCCGTAGCGCTGCACGCCCGTGTCGCGGATCTCCTTCGGCAGCGGCACGAGATCGGCGACGGCCGAGTGCCCGCGATGGAATCCCGTGTCGAAGCACGCCACCTGCGGCACGCCGGGCATGCGCTCGAGCAGCGTTTCGATCGGCGCGAGATTGTGCGGCTGATGCAGCGGCGCGAGCGGCGTCAGCGCACGCAGCTCCTCGAGGACCTTCGCGGTGACGACCACCGGCTCCGCGTAGCGTGCTCCGCCGTGCACGACGCGATGGCCGACGCCGAGCACGTTGGCCTTCGCGTAGCGCGCGCGGAGCCACTCGGCGAGCGCGTCGAGCGCGCCGCGCGCGTCGCGCACTTGCGCGAGGTCCTTCTTGTCGAGCGTCTTGCCTGCGCCGTCGTCCGCCGTGAACCGGGCGTTCGTGCCGATGCCTTCGATCTGGCCGTGCACCGCGGGGTGCCACTGAGTCTGCGGCGAGCGCTCGTAGACGCGGAACTTCAGGCTCGAGGAGCCCGCGTTCAGCACGAGCAGGTAGTCGTTCGCCGCCGCCACGCCGTTCACTTCTTCTTCACCGGCTCGCGGCGCCGCGCATGGGCCACTCGCATCGCCACGCCGCAGCTCGCGATGCGCGAGCGCACGCTGTCGGCGCGGCTCGTGAGCACGATCGGCACGCGCGCGCCGAGCACGAGACCGGCGCTGTCGGCTTTCGCGAGGAACGTGAGCAGCTTCGCGACCATGTTGCCCGCCTCGAGGTCGGGCACGAGCAGGATGTCCGGGTCGCCCGCGACTTCCGACTCGATGCCCTTGATGTCCGCGGCCTCGCGGCTGATCGCGTTGTCGAACGCGAGCGGCCCGTCGAGCGCGGCGCCGGTGATCTGCTTGCGGTCGGCCATCTTGCAGAGCGCGGCTGCGTCGAGCGTGGCGGGCATCTTCGACGTCACCGTCTCGACGGCCGCGAGGATCGCGACCTTGGGCCGCTCGTAGCCGAGCATGCGGCAGAGGTCGACGGCGTTCTGGCAGATGTCGACCTTGTCGTCGAGCGTAGGCGCGATGTTGATCGCCGCGTCGGTGACGATCAGCACCTTGTGGTAGGTGGGCACGTCCATCACGAACACGTGACTGATTCGCCGGCCGGTGCGCAGCCCGGTCTCGCGTGCGACCACGGCGCCGAGCAGCTCGTCGGAATGCAGACTGCCCTTCATCAGGATCTCGGCCTTGCCCTCGCGCACGAGCGCGACGGCCTGCTCGGCCGACGCGTGGCTGTGCTCCGTGTCGATGATCTCGATGTCGCTCAGGTCGACCTTGGCCTTGGCCGCAACCTCGCGGATCTTGGCGACGGGTCCCACGAGGATCGGCTCGATGAGCCCCTCCGCGCGCGCCTGCAGCGCGCCCGTGAGCGCCGTTTCCTCGCAGGGATGGGCCACCGCGGTCGGCACCGGATCGTAGTGCCGGCAGGTCTCTAGCAGCTCTTCGTATTTGCCCATGGACGCTCCTTCTAGGCGGTGACGGGACTAGCCGCGGTCTTGGGCTGCGCGGCCGGCCCGGTTTCCTTGAGGATCAACGCGAGCACGATCGCGAGCCCGACGCCGTAGAGCATCGGCTGGAAGGTGATCTGATAGTGGCCGAGCTCGAGCGGCGCTCCCGCGGCCACGCGCTGCAACAACCAGCCGAATACCGGTCCGAGCAGCGCGCTGAACGTAAAGTTCAAGAAATTCACGACGCCGGTGGCCGTGCCGCCGAGCTCGGGCGGATTGGCTTCCTTGATCACCGTGTACGGCAGCATCGCGGCGCCGGACCCGATGCCGGTGACGAGCCCGAGCGCGTAGGGCGGCAGCACGTCGGCCGGCCCATAGAGAATCCACGCGACGCAGCCGAGCACCACGAGCGCGCCGGCCACGATCACGGGCTTGCGGCGGCCGAGCCGGTCGGAGACGAAGCCGAGCAGCGGGCAGCCGATGATCCAGCCGAACGGCACGCTCGCGGAGCGCATCACCGCGGTGGCGTAGTCGAAGCCCTGCGCGTCTTGCAGGTAGCGCACGCCCCAGGTCATGTCGAGGATCGTGGTGGGGATGAAGATGAGCCCCGCGATGATCCCGCAGAGCCACGACTGCGGATTGCGGAACACCGTGACGAGCCCGCGTCCGGCGGCACGCAGCCAGTCGTCGTGCCGCGCGTGCGCTGCGGCCGCGGGCGCCGGTTGCCGCCGCGGCAACAGCACGAACAGCGCCGCGGCGATCACGAGGCCCACGACGCCCATGAAGATCCAGAACGTGCTCCAGTGCGTGCCGCCGGCAATCACCGGCCCCACGAGAAACTGGCCGGCCGAGCCGCCGGCCATGCCGAACATCTGCGTGGCGCCGATCAGCGTGGCCGCGCGCGACGCCGGAAAATTCGTCGTAGCGATGTACGCCGCGCCGATCAACGCGAACACGCCGCCCGCGCCTTGGATGAACCTGCCGATGCTCGCAACCTCCGACACTCCGGTCGCGAACAGCAGCGCGCCGATACCGACGGCCGCCGCGCCGATCGGCACGACGCTGCGCGGCCCGAGCCGATCCATCGCCACCCCGGCCACGAGACTGAACGGCGAGTACGCGTAGTAGAACAGCCCCACGATCGACGCCACGCCGAGCGCGCCGACGCCGAACGCGTCCTGCAGCTCCGGCATCATCACCGCCGGCGCCGACCGCAACATGTACTGATAGAAGTAGTAAACGGCCGCGATCAACCAAGCGATCGCGGCAGTCTTCGCAGCAGTCTTGACGACGTCAGTCATGCGAAAAGGCGTGTCTCACTTTGGCCCTGCGACGCCGTCAAACGCGGCGACCGCATCTCGAAGGGCCTCCCGTGAAAAATAGGGACATGCTGACTTTTCGGCGAGATCACCGAGCCGAATGCGAAGCTCCAACGAAAAAGCAGCATGTCCCTACTTTTCGAACGCAGACTTGTGCGCGCCGCAGAAAAAGTAACATGTCCCTATTTTTCGGCTCGGGACGGCCGTTCGAGGTGCGGCCGCAGCCACCGCACTCTCAAACGGCCGAAGTGAGACACGCGCGGAATCAGCAGAGCACCACCGAGACAGCGAGACCACCCTCCGAAGTCTCCTTGTACTTCGAGTTCATCTCGCGAGCGGTGAGTGCCATCGCGTTGACGGTGGTATCGAAGTCGAGCCGCCGGTTCGCCGGGATCTCGTTGCTCGCGATCATGAAGCCCGTCCACGCCTTCACCGCGCCGTACGCGCAGCGCTCGATGCACGGCACTTGCACGAAACCCGCCACCGGGTCGCAGGTCATGCCGAGGTGATGCTCGAGCGACGACTCGGCCGCGTTCGCGATCACCTGGTTCGACTGGTCGTGCGCCTGCGCGAGGAACGCAGCGCCCATCGCCGACGCCACGCCGATCTCGGCTTGACAGCCGCCCTCGGCGCCCGACAGGGTGGCGTTGTGCTTGCACAGGTAGCCCACCGCCGCCGCCGCGAGCATGCCGTCGCGGATCTTCTGCTGCGGCAAGTTGCGGCCGCCTTCGCCCACCGCGTAGACGATCGCCGGCATCACGCCGGCCGAGCCGCCCGTCGGCGCCGTGACCACCAAGTGGCCGCGCGCGTTCTCTTCCGAGCCCGCGAGCGCGTACGCCGCGACCACGCCCAGGCCGCGCTGCTTCTCGTACGTGTCCTGCATCGCGCGCTTGTAGACGTCGCCGGCCTTGGTCTTGAGCTTGATCGGCCCGGGCAAGGTGGACGACGGCAAGG
>DASUFK010000345.1:0-13849 GCA_036274615.1 Gammaproteobacteria bacterium
TTCATCTCGCCCAAACCCTTGAAGCGCGTGACGGTGACCTTGCCGGTCTTTCGCTCGGCCTCGATGCGGTCCAAGATCAGCGTGCGCTCCGCGTCGTCGAGCGCGTAGTGGACTTCCTTGCCCACGTCGATGCGGTAGAGCGGCGGCATCGCGACGCACACGTGCCCCGCCTCCACGAGCGGCCGGAAGTGCTTCAAGAACAGCGCGCAGAGCAGCGTTGCGATGTGCTGGCCGTCCGAGTCCGCGTCCGCGAGGATGCAGACCTTGTGATAGCGGAGACCCTCGAGATCGGCGGAGCCCGGATCCACCCCGAGCGCAACCGCGATGTTGTGCACCTCTTGCGACGCGAGCAGCTCGGCCGGGTCCACTTCCCAGGTGTTCAAGATCTTGCCGCGCAGCGGCATCACGGCCTGCGTCTCGCGGTCGCGCGCTTGCTTCGCCGAGCCGCCGGCCGAGTCGCCTTCGACCAAGAACAGCTCCGCGATCGAGGGCTCCTGGCTCGTGCAGTCGGCGAGCTTGCCGGGCAGTGCGGGGCCCGCCACCACGCGCTTGCGCACGATCTGCTTCGCGGTCTTCAGGCGCCGCTGCGCGTTCTCGATCGCGAACGCCGCGATCTGATCGCCGGTCTCGGGATGCTGGTTGAGCCACAGCGCGAAGTGGTCCTTGACGACGCCGTGCACGAAGCTCGCGCACTCGCGCGACGACAGCCGTTCCTTCGTCTGCCCCGAGAACTGCGGCTCCTGGATCTTCACCGACAGCACGAAGCTCACGCCTTCCCAGACGTCCTCCGGCGCCAGCTTCACGCCGCGCGGCAGAAGGGTGCGGAACTCGCAAAACTCGCGCAGCGCGTCGGCCAGGCCCGAGCGCAGGCCGTTCACGTGCGTGCCGCCCTGCGGCGTGGGGATCAAGTTGACGTAGCTCTCGAGCACCGCCTCGACGGCGTCGCGCCGCCAGATCACCGCCCAGTCGACGGCTTCCTTCTTGCCTTCGATGCGCCCCGAGAACGGCTCCTCGGGCAGGAAGTCGCCGGTGCCGACGGACTCCTTCAGGTATTGCTCGAGGCCGCCGGTGTAGACCCAGCGCTCGCTCTCCTTGGGCTTCTCCACCTCGAGCGTGACCGTAAGACCGGGGCAGAGCACGGCCTTCGCGCGCAGCACGTGCTTCAACCGCGGCAGCGAGATCTGCGGGCTGTCGAAGTACTTCGGATTCGGCCAGAACCTCACCGTGGTGCCCGTGGTGCTCTTCGCCACCTTGCCGACCACGTCGAGCTTGCCGCGGCGCTCGCCGTCGACGAAGCTCATGTTGTATTCCTTGCCGTCGCGCCGAACCCAGACCTCGAGGTTCTTCGAGAGCGCGTTCACCACCGACACGCCCACGCCGTGCAGGCCGCCGGAGAACTGGTAGTTCTTGTCGGAGAACTTACCGCCCGCGTGCAAACGCGTGAGGATCAGCTCCACACCGGTGAGCTTCTCCTCCGGATGGACGTCGACGGGCATGCCGCGGCCGTCGTCGGCCACTTGCAGCGAGCCGTCGGCGAACAGCACCACGTCGATCTTCTTCGCGTGACCGGCGATCGCCTCGTCGACGCTGTTATCGATGACCTCGTGCGCGAGGTGGTTCGGGCGCGTCGTGTCCGTGTACATACCCGGACGACGGCGCACGGGCTCGAGGCCGCTCAGAACCTCGATGTCGGCTGCGCGATAGTTCGTGCTCATTTCCCAGCTTCGCGCTCGAGCGGCCGCATTGCTCGAGCTCCCCGCGAAGCTCGGCCGGGATTGTAGCGCTTTCGCTTGCGAACGCGAGTGTCGAATCCGAGCGACACGCCCACATCGGTTCGCGTGCAGTCTCGGACTCGGCGAAAGCGGGTGGCATACTGTGACCGGTCGGCGACGAGCCGCCGGCGGCGGCAGGATCGGCCGCGCGACACACCCTGAGATAGCCAACGTACAAGGAGGTACGCGATGAAGAGAAAAGTAACCGCCCTGCTCTGCACGAGCCTCGCCGTCATGTTGAGCGCAGCGGCGAGTCGAGCCGATCGAGACGACGACCGGCACCACGGACACTTCGACGCGGCTCGGGATCCGGACGCGCGGGTCCTGATAGGTTTCAAGAGTTCCCCCGTGCCCTTGGATCTTCGCGGCAAGAACCCCGCGCTCGTCGGGCTCGGAAGCTACCTCGTGAACGCCGCCGGCGGATGCAACGATTGCCACACGCATCCGAGCTACCAGCCGGGCGGCGACCCGTTTCTCGGCCAGCCCGAGATCATCAACGTGGAGCAATACCTGACCGGCGGGCGCCAGTTCGGGCCGTTCACATCGGCGAACATCACGCCCGACGAGCTCGGGCGCCCCGCTGGGCTCACGTTCGAGGACTTCGAGCACTTGATTCGCACCGGCGAAGACCCCGACGAGCCGGGCGAGCTGCTGCAGGTGATGCCGTGGCCCGTCTACAGCCACTTGAGCCAGCGCGATCTGCAGGCGATCTATTCGTATTTGAGCGCGATTCCGTCGCGTCCCGACAATCCCGCCCCGGGTCCCTGAGCGCATGTGCGCGGCACGCAACGCCGATGAGCCTGGAAAGGCTCTCGGCGGCGTGTGCCGCGCCGCTAATCGAGGTCGCCCGCGAGCGCGGCGCGAACGGCACCCGAGACGGCCGTCTCGTGCGCGTACTGCGGATGCTCGACGCCGAACGTGAGCGGCGCGCCCGCCTTGAGCGCCGCGCACATCGCATCGTCGAGCTCGAACCGCAAAAAATGCACGGCCGAGGTCTTGTCGTCGTTGCTGCGCGGCAAATCCTCGTCCGCATGGGCGACCGCCCGCCCGAGCGTTCCCATGTCGAGATACACGGCCCGTTCGATGCCCGCGAGCCGTTGCAGCGCGGCGCGCCGCTCGTCCACGTCGGGATACTCGAGCATCATCGTGGCCTTGAGGTTGCGGCCGTCGGGGATCAGCGGGTTGTACGACTCGAGCTCCTCCGCGATCGCCTCCGACTCGAAGATTCGTTCCGCGCGCAGCATCTCCTGGACTTGATACTGCATCGTGAGGCGGTCCTCGAAGTAGAGCGTTACGTTCGGGCCGATCGACACATGGCGGTTGCGCTTGTGCGCGAGCACGCGCGCGCGGAAGTCGGGGCGCTCTCGGTGGTACTGCTCGAGCGACAATAGGTCGTCCACGGCCAGTCTATTCATCGCAACGCCCTCCATGGCATCGATGCGGGCTCAGATTCCATACGCTTGGCGCAGCAGCTGGATCGGGTGCGTCGCCACCGCGCTCTCCGCCACCGACGCGATCTGCGTGGCGGCCATCGGGCAGTCACTCGTGAAGTGCTGCGCCTCGGCGGCGTCGACTTGCCGCGCGACCGGGCGCGCAATCTTGCGAGCGACGGCGAAGTGCTCCTTCTTGACGGCATAGCTGCCGTCATGACCGGAGCAGCGCTCGATCGGCGCCACCGTGGTGTCGGGCACGAGCTCGAGCACGTCGCGCGTCTTGAGACCGATGTTCTGCACGCGCTGGTGGCAGGGCACCTGATAGCTGATCTTACCCAGCGCCGACTTGAAGTCGGTGCGCAGCTTGCCCTCGCGATGACGAATCATGAGGTACTCGAACGGATCGAAGAACGCCTCGGCCACGCGCTTCACACGCTCGTCCTCGGGATAGAGCAGCGGCAGCTCCTGCTTGAACATGAGCACGCACGACGGGATCACGGCCGTGAGATCCCAGCCGTCGCGCGCGTAGGCGTCGAGCTCCGGGATGTTGGTCTCCATGAGCTTGGCGATCGACTCGAGATCGCCGAGCTCGAGCTTCGGCATGCCGCAGCAGCGCTCGCGCGGCGGCAGCGCCGTGGGCACCCCGTTGTGCTCGAGCACCTTCACCAAGTCCTCCACGAGCCCCGGCGTGTTGCGGTTGCCGTAACAGGTGGCGAACACCAGCACGCGTCCCTTCGTCTCACCCGCGGGGCTCGCCTCCGCGGCCCTGCCCACATGATCGGCCAGCCGCTTGCGCGCGCTGTTCGAGTGATATTTCGGCACCGGCGCCTCGCGATGCACGCCGAGCGTGCCCTCGAGGATCCGGCGGCCGAGCTTCGATGCATTGAACGCGTTCACGGCCTCGGCCACCACCGGGATGCCGGCCAGGTTGCCCACGAGGTCGGTCGAGGTGAGGATCTTGTCGCGCGGCTTGGCCTTGCCGTCCTGGAACGCCTTCACCTTCGCCCGCAGCATGAGGTGCGGGAAATCCACGTTCCATTCGTGCGGCGGCACGTACGGGCACTTGGTCATGTAGCACATGTCGCAGAGATAACAGTGCTCGACCACGTCCCAGTACGCCGTGCGCGGCACGTCGTGCAGCTCGCCGCCCGTCGTGGAGTCGACGGCGTCGAACAGCGTGGGAAACGAGTTGCAGAGGTTGAAGCAGCGGCGGCAGCCGTGACAGATGTCGAAGACGCGCGTGAGCTCGGCGTCGAGCGCCGCCGTGTCGGTGAACTGCGGCGAGCGCCAGTCGATCGCGTGGCGCGTCGGCGCCTCGAGGCTGCCTTCGCGGCGCGGGCCCCGCTCTTTACTCATAAAGGGGATCGGTCATCGAGCTCGCACGTCCGCCCGGGCGCGAAGGCCCGGGCGGCGCACGGCAATGTTGGAGAGCGCCGTTACTCGAGACTGTCGAGCGCCTTCTGAAACCGATTGGCATGCGAACGTTCGGCCTTGGCGAGCGTCTCGAACCAATCGGCGATCTCCTCGAAGCCTTCGCTGCGCGCGGCTTTCGCCATGCCCGGGTACATGTCGCTGTACTCGTGCGTCTCGCCGGCGATGGCGGCCTTGAGGTTGTTGTCGGTGGCGCCGATCGGCAGTCCCGTGGCGGGATCGCCGACGGCCTCGAGATACTCGAGATGACCGTGCGCGTGCCCCGTCTCGCCTTCCGCCGTGGAGCGGAACACCGCCGCGACGTCGTTGTAGCCCTCGACGTCCGCCTTGGAGGCGAAGTAGAGATAGCGGCGATTCGCCTGGGATTCGCCGGCAAAGGCGTCCTTCAAATTCTGTTCGGTCTTGCTGCCCTTGAGCTTCATGACATCCTCCGAGATGGGACAAAACTGCGCCAGAACCGACCGAGCAAGCGAAGCGGCGGCCGGTTCTTAGACTTGGTCTTGACGACAGAGGCAAAGTAACTCTCGGCCACAAACTCTGTCAATCGCGGTTTGACCGTCATGGCGAGGCTCAAGTACGGTGTCCGCCCCGTCCGCGAGAGTGCTGCCCGTGAACGCGACCGACAACAAAGGACTCGTCGGCCTCGAGAAATCGCTCGAGGAGCTCGAGGCGCTCGTGGCGCGGCTCGAAGGCGGCGACCTGCCCCTCGAGCAGGCGCTCAAGGAATTCGAGCGCGGCGTGCGGCTCACGCGCCAATGCCAGACCGCGCTCCAAGAAGCGGAGCAAAAGGTCGAGATCCTGCTGAAGAAGACGGAGAGCGCGGAGCCGCAGCCGTTCGAGCCGTCGGGCGACGGGGAGTAATCGAAGGCAAGGTGTCAGACACCTGCGGTGTCAGACACCGGGAGTGCCAGACGTCAGGACTGGGTGTTGGCGGCGACGCCTTGGAGGCGCTCGATCAGCGAGCGCAGGAACACCTTGTTGAAGCGGAGCTGGCACGAGGACGAGGACTGCTCGAGCAAGGTCGAGCTCACGCGGACTAGCGTTACCTGCGTTGTCGCACTGATCGTGGCCGTGCGGCGCGCGCCGCGCACGTAGCTCGTCTCGCCGAAGCAGTCGCCGTCGGACAGCACGCCGATCTGGCGGCGGCCCGACTGCACGCTCACGGCGCCGTTCACGATGATGTAGAAGCGGTCGTCGAGCTCGCCCTCGCGGATGATCTCGTCGCCCTGGTTGTAGGTACACCACTCGCTCGCGCGCAGCACTTCCCAGATTTCGGCGTGCGAGAAGTCGTGGAAGAAGCGCAGCTTGCGCAGCTGGTCGAACTGCTCCTGCTTGTCGAGCCGGTCGTCCTTGGTGCGCAGAGTCTGATAGAGACGCGTGAGCGCGCCGGCGAACTCCACACCGTTCGTGAAACGCTTGTCGGGCTCCTTGCGGAGCGCCGTCATCACCACCTCTTCGAGGTCCTCGCCGATGCCGTCGCGCAGCGCGTGGATCGGTTGCGGCGACGCGTACACGATCTGGTGCAGCAGCTTCGAGAGGCTGTTCGCGCGAAACGGCCGATAGCCGGTGAGCAACTCGTACATCACGGCGCCGAGCGAGTAAATGTCGGAGCGCGGCGTGATCTCGGCAGACTGCACCTGCTCCGGCGACATGTAGCTCGGGCTGCCCGCGATGCCCTCGATGCGAGAGACGTCCGAATCCTTGATGATCGCGATGCCGAAGTCGATCACCCGCACGTCGTTGTCGAGCGTGAGCATGATGTTGGAGGGCTTCACGTCGCGATGGATCACGCCGCGGCCGTGCGCGTAGTGCAATCCCTTGGCGCACTTGAAGACGATCTCGACCACGTCGTCGATGCGCAGCAGATTGTCGGGCCGGCAATACGCGGCGAGCGTGCGCGCGCCGTGCACGTGCTCGGTGACCACGTAGTAGCTGCCGTTCTCCTCGCCCGCGTCGTAGATCGGCAGGATGTTCGGGTGCTGGAGGCGCCCCATCATCTGCGCCTCGTTGAAGAACATCTTGCGAGTGACGCGCGCCTTCTGCTCGTCTTCCTCGTTCTCGATGTTGTAGAGCTTGATCGCGACGTCGCGGCCGTAATACGGATCGTGCGACAGGAACACCCGTCCGGTGCTGCCCTGCCCCACCTCGTTGATGATTACGTACTTGCCGATCCGATCCGGCACGTCGCGTGCCCGCTTCTTGTTGGCGGGCGCGGTAGCATTCGCCTGAACCATAGTTACGTCAGCAGGATTCGGACCACTGTGAGACACGCCGCGGCGTACACCGCGGCCATTAGGTCGTCGATCATAATGCCGGCGCCGCCGCCGACGCTGTGATCCAGTTGGCGGATCGGCCAGGGCTTCCAGATATCGAAAAACCTAAATAGAACAAAGGCTAACGCCAGCCAAAACGGCGCCGGCGAGGGTGCCGCAAGCGCCGTTGCGAGAATGCCTGCGATCTCGTCGAAGACGATGCCGCCGTGATCGTGCACGCCGAGGCGACGCGCGCTCACACCGCAGACCCAAATACCGACAGCGATCGCAACGGCCACCGCCACCACCCGCCACGGCATCGGCAACCCGAAGAGCGCCCACGCGGGCAATAGCGCGAGCAAGCTGCCGGCCGTCCCCGGCGCGTACGGGGTCAAGCCGGAGCCGAAGCCGAAGGCCACGAAATGAAACGGATCGCGCAGCAGTCCGAAGCGGAGCCGCATCGCGCCGCGCTCAGAAATGGCGATACCCTCGCGCCGCCGGCAGATACGGCTCGCCGTCGCGGCGGCAGACGACGCCCTGGCCGGCCACGAGCTGACCGATGCGCTGCGCTCTGGTGCCGAGCGCCTCGAGCGCCGCTTCGATCTCTTGTGCGCGCGACGGCGCGGCCGTGAAACAGAGCTCGTAGTCGTCGCCGCCGGAAAGCGCGTGCGCGAGTGCCGCTTGCGGCGGGAACAACGACAGCAGCTCGGCCGACAACGGCACGCGCTCCACGTCGATCATGGCGCCGCAGCCGCTGCGCTCGCAGATGTGGCCGAGATCGGCGAGCAGCCCGTCGGACACGTCGATCGCGGCGCTCGCCAGCGGCCCGAGCGCGCGGCCCTCGGCCACGCGCGGCATCGGCCTGTAGAAACGTTCCTCGAGCGCCGCCGCGGCCGAGCCGTCGGCCGCGTTTTCCCGCTCCATGATCAGCGCGATGCCCGCGGCGCTGTCGCCGAGCGTGCCCGTGACGTACACGTCGTCGCCGAGATTGCCGCCGCCGCGCGTGAGCATCGCCGCGCGCTCGACGCGCCCCATGAGCTGCAGCGTAACGGTGAGCGGGCCGCGGGTGAGATCGCCGCCCACGAGCGCGACGCCGAAGCGGTTGCCGAGCTCGTGGAGGCCGCGGCTGAAGCCGTCGAGCCAGAGCTCGTCCGCCGACGGGAGCGTGAGGGCGAGCGTCGCCCAGCGAGGCTGCGCGCCCATCGCCGCGAGATCGCTCAAGTTCACCGCCATGAGGCGGTGGCCCAGCAGGTGCGGCGCCATGCCGTGCGGGAAGTGCACGCCCTCCACGAGCGTATCGACCGTCACGGCCATGAGACCGTCGATGGCGAGCACGGCCGCGTCGTCGCCCACGTCCAGCACGATGTCCGGATCGTGGTGCTCGCGCGTGAAGTAGCGTTCGATGATGTCGAACTCGTCCATCGCGTGAGGCTCGATTACTCCGAGCGGTGGGGCACGGTTATCTCGGGGTCGCGGCCGGCGCCGGGCGATCGAGCTCGCGCGCGGTCTTGTCGAGAAGTGCGTTCACGAACTTGAAGCTGTCGGCCGCGCCGTAACGTTTAGCGAGCTCCACCGCTTCGTTGATGACGACCTTGGTGGGCACGTCGCCCCGGTGCTTGAGCTCGGTGATCGCGAGCAGCAGGATCGCGCGGCCGACCGCGTCGAGCTGGTCGAGGCCTCGAGCGGCGTGCTTCGCGATCGCTTGGTCGAGCGCGGGGGCATCGGCGATCACCGTGGAGAGCAGCGCCCTGAAGTAGTCGGCGTCGCAACGCTCGAACTCGGGGAGCGCGCGAAACTGCTTCTCGAGCTCCGGCGCGTCGTGGCCGGCCAGCTGCCATTGATAGAGCGCTTTGACCAGAAGCTCCCGCGCACGCTGCCGCGCCCGAGCTCCGCCGCGATCATTCGCCAACGCTCACTGCTCCAACTGCCGCAGCACGGTCGCCATCTGGATGGCGGCGAGCGCGGCGTCCACGCCCTTGTTGCCGCCCTTCGTGCCGGCGCGCTCCACGGCCTGCTCGATGGTGTCGACGGTGAGGATGCCGAAACCTACCGGCACCTCGTGCGCGACGCTCGCCTGCGCCACACCGTTGCTCGCCGCACCGCAGACGTAGTCGAAGTGCGCCGTGGCACCGCGGATCACGCAGCCGAGCGCGATCAAGGCGTTGTAGCGGCCGCTGGCCGCGAGCTTCTTGATCGCCAGCGGCGTCTCGAACGCGCCGGGCACGCGCACGATCACGATGTCGGTGGTCGCGACCCCGTGCTTCACCAGCGTGTCGACGGCGGCCGCGAGCAGCCGGTCGACGATGAAGTCGTTGAACCGCGACGCGACGATGCCGAACTGCAAGCCGCGGGCGTTGAAGTCGCCTTCGTACGTCTTCACGCGATGCTCATCCATTGCGGCCTTCCCGCTCGGCGCTCTCGGCCGACACGTATTCCACGACCTCGAGCCCGAAGCCGGACAGCGCGTGCATGTGCTTCGGCGCCGACAGCACGCGCATCCTGCGCACGCCGAGCGCTCGCAGGATCTGCGCGCCGATGCCGAACGTGCGCAAGTCCATGCCGCGGTCGCGGCGCGCCCCGAGCTCCTGCGCCGTGCCGTCGAGCGAGTGCACGGCCTTCATGAGCTCGCGCGCGGGCTCCTCGGGCCGCAGGATCACGACCACGCCGCTGCCCTGCTCGGCGATCAGCTTCAGAGCGTCGCGCAGCGGCCAATGCAAGCTCGCGTGCTGCACACCGAGCACGTCGCTCAACGTGTCCTGGCGGTGCACGCGCACGAGCGTGGGCGTCTTCGCGTCGAGGGCGCCGCGCACGAGCGCGAGGTGCACGGTTCGATGCACGTGATCCTCGAAGCACACGAGCTTGAACGGACCGAACTGCGTGGCCACCTCGAGCTCGCCGATCTTCTCCACCGACTCCTCGGTGCGAAGGCGATACTCGATGAGATCGGCAATGGTGCCGATCTTGAGCTTGTGACGGCGCGCGAGCTTGATGAGGTCGTCGCGCCGCGCCATCGAGCCGTCGTCCTTCAGGATCTCGACGATCACAGCGGCGGGCTCGAGGCCCGCGAGCCGCGCGAGATCGCAGCCCGCCTCGGTGTGCCCGGCGCGCGTGAGCACGCCGCCCGGCTGCGCCATCAGCGGAAAGATGTGCCCCGGCTGGCGCAGATCGTCGGGACGCGCGTTCGGCGCCACGGCGGCGAGCACGGTGCGCGCGCGGTCGTGCGCGGAGATGCCGGTGGTGACGCCTTCGGCGGCCTCGATCGATATCGTGAAGTTGGTGGTCTTGCGCAGGTCGGTGTTGCTCACCATCAGCGGCAACCGGAGCTGCTCGCAGCGCTGCCGCGTGAGCGTGAGACAGATCAGCCCGCGGCCGTAGCGCGCCATGAAATTGATGTCCTCGGCGCGAACCAAAGTGGCCGCCATCACGAGGTCGCCCTCGTTCTCGCGGTCCTCGTCGTCGAGGATCACCACCATCTCGCCGGCGCGGATTGCGGCGACGATGTCCTCGGTGGAATCGAGCGCCGTGAACGAGGCGTCAGTCTTTGCGCGCGTACCCATTGTCTCGAGGCTTTCGCCCATGGGGCAGATAACGGCGCAATCTTAGCCGACATCCGACCGATGCGCCTTCACTAACGACGCCCACCCGCAAAAATGGGTGACTACGGGCAAAGGAGAAGGCCGCGGCCGCTATGCGACGGACGCAGCCTCTCGATTCGATCGGACGGCGAGCGCTGCCGCGGTCAGGAGTTGCTTGTCGTGCGACGGCGACGAGCCGCCACGAACCCTGCGAGGAGGCTCGCACCGAGCAACGAGAGCGTGGTCGGCTCCGGCACCGGCACGCGCTCCACGACGTTGAGCGAGTAGTTGAGGACGACGCTGCGGCAGGCACTGCCGCCGATCTCGCACTCCGCGAAGCTGATCCTCGCGGGATTCGTGAGCGTCGCGTTGCGGTCGTAGAACCCGAGCGAGTCGGCGGACGTGACGCGCCACGTGAAGAGGATACCGCCCACGCCGAACAGGAAGTCCGGGGATCCCACGTCGAGAATGTCGCCCGCAGCGGTCCAGAGCGAAGTCGCGGACCCACCTGCCGCCTCCCAGCCGGCCGCGTATTCCAAGGTTCCGGTGTACGCGACGTCGACGAATCCCGTCGCCGGTCGCTCGACCGTTTGATTGAGATTGTCGGCGTGTATGACGATCGCGTGGCTCGTGACCGGCAAGACGAGCACGGCACCGAGTGCAAGCAGACGAGTGATCATGGCCATGTTGTTACCAATCCCCGAGGCAGCGAGCCTCCTTCCCGGGAGGGCCAATGCAATAAGTAGGCCCGACCGCCAAATCAAAGAGTTAGATTTGCGCGTCCGCGAATTGTGTAAGGCGGGCCGACAACAGCGCTCTAGGCGGGACGGAGCATCCTCTCGACGTACCGCGCGACCTGATCGACCTCGACGTTGACGGTATGACCGACGCTGTATTTCCCGATCACCGTCATGGCTTGCGTGTGCGGAATGACGCTGACGACGAAGCGATTGCCATTGACCGCGTTCACCGTGAGGCTCACGCCGTCCACGGCGATCGATCCTTTGTGTACGACGTAGCGCGCGAGAGATTCCGGCAGCTCGAACGTGAGCGCCGTGGATCGGCCGGCCGGCTCGAGCGCGACGACCGTGGCGACGCCGTCGACATGGCCCTGCACGAGGTGGCCGTCGAGCGGATCACCGAGCTTGAGCGGCGATTCGAGATTCACGCGTGCGCCCGCGCGCAGCGTCGCGAACGTCGTCACGCGCAACGTCTCGGCGGAAACGTCGACGGTGAAGCGCGTGCCGGCGACGCTGGTCGCGGTGAGACAAACGCCGTTTACGGCAACGCTGCCGCCGACGACGATGGGGTCGAGCGCGACGCCGTCGGTATCGATCACCCAGCGGCGGTCGGCGCCGAGCTCGGTCGTCTCGACGACGCGGCCCACTCCTTTCACTATTCCGGAGAACACGGGTGTTGCCTCGATCCTCAGGCGCCCGCCACCCTACTGGGGCGGCCCACGATCCGCAAGTCGTCGCCGACGGCTTTGACCTCGTCGAGCTTCACCGTCCAACCTTGCGCGATCTCGCTCAAGTCGGGCACCGCGAACATGCCGCGCGCGCCGGCGCCGAACAGTCTCGGCGCCAGATAGAGGAATAGCTCGTCGATCAGATCGGCTGCGAGCAGCGAGCCGTTCAAGCCCGCGCCCGCCTCGACCCACACGTCGTTGACGTCGAGCGCCGCGAGCCGCGCGAGCACGGCCGCGAGATCGCAGCGCTCGCCGCCGGCCACTCGCTCCACGCGTACGCCCGCGGCCTCGAGCCGGTGCACGGCGCCGGCGTCCGCCGTCTCGGTGGTGAACAGCACCGCTCCCTCCGCGGCGAGGACCTTCGCTCCGCGCGGCGCTCGCAGCCGCGAGTCCACGATCGCGCGCAGCGGCTGCTTGATGCCGAGCTCGGCCGCGATGCCCGCTTCCTCGCGCCGTGCGTCGAGCCGCGGGTCGTCGGCGAGCACCGTGCCGCTGCCCGTGAGGATCGCTCCCGAGCGCGCGCGCCAGCGGTGCACGTCGGCGCGCGCGGGCTGACCGGTGATCCAGCGGCTCGCGCCGTTCGCGAGCGCGGTGCGGCCGTCGAGCGTGGCCGCGATCTTCACGCGAACCCACGGCCGGCCGCGGCGCATCCGCGCGAAGAAACCGCGATTGAGCGGCTCGGCCTCGCGCTCGAGCACGCCGCCCGTCACGCGAATGCCGGCGGCCTCGAGCTCGCGCGCGCCGCCGGCCGCGAGCGGATTAGGGTCGGAGCCGGCGAACACCACGCGCGCGACCCCGGCGTCGATCAACGCGCGCGTGCACGGGCCGGTTCGCCCCTGATGACTGCACGGCTCGAGCGTGCTGTAGACCGTCGCGCCCCGAGCGGCGGCGCCGGCAGCCGCGAGCGCGACGCGCTCTGCGTGCGGCCCGCCCGCGGGCGCCGTCCAGCCGCGCGCGATCACGCGGCCGTCCTTCACGAGCACGCAGCCGACGGTGGGGTTCGGCTTGGTGTCGTAGACACCGTTTGCGGCGAGGCGCAGCGCCTCGGCCATGTGCTCGTAGTCTTCGTCGCCTTCGAAGCGATAGCGGGCGCGGTCTTCGCTCATTTCTTGCGCGGCTTCTCGTCGGGGAGCAGCGACATCTGCTCGCGGCTCTCGAGCAGGCTCGGCAGCGCTTGCAGGCGCTCGATCTCCTGCTGGAACTCCGTGACGTCCTGGAAGCTTCGATACACCGAGGCGAAGCGCACGTAGGCGACCTCGTCGAGCCTGCGGAGCTCCTCCATGACGAGATCGCCGATCGTGCGGCTCTGCACCTCGCGCTCGCCCATGGTCTGCAGCGCATGCGTGATGTGCTCGATGCCGCGCTCGATGTCTTCGCGCTGCACCGGCCGCTTTTCGAGCGCGTGCAGAATGCCGTTGCGGAGCTTGGCCTCGTCGAACGGCTCGCGGCGATCGTCGCGCTTCACGACGTACGGCATCACGAGCTCGGGCGTCTCGAACGTGGTGAACCGCTCGCCGCACGAGAGGCACTCGCGGCGACGGCGCACTTGGCGGCCTTCGCCGGCCAGGCGGGAGTCGATCACCTTGGTGTCTTCGAAGTTGCAGAACGGACAGTGCACGGTTACTCCGCTCCGTGCCAGATCGGTCGAAATGGCAGCGCGAGACAAAGAGGGCCCTCGCGAGACACGCCGGAACACCATCCCTGGGGCTCCTCGCCGCACATCCCTGTGCGGCGAGGGTCTCGCGAGGGCCCTCTTTGTCTCACGCTGCCATTTTGACGGAGCATCGTGTCACCTCGCTCCGTAGACGGGGAAAGAGGCGCAGAGATCGAGCACGGCGCGGCGCACCTTCGTCGAGACTTCCTCCGAGGGGTTGTCCAAGAGGTCGGCGATCCAGGCGGCGACGTGGGCGATCTCGGG
>DASUFK010000346.1:0-6928 GCA_036274615.1 Gammaproteobacteria bacterium
GCTACGGCGTCACGCCGCTCGCGCTCGCCGCGGAGAACGGCGACGCGGCGATGATGCAGCTGCTGCTCGAGGCGGGCGCCGACGTGAACGCCGCGGCCGGCGAAGGCGAGACGGTGCTCATGACCGCCGCACGCACCGGGCGCCCGGAGGCCGTGAAGCTGCTGCTCGCGCACGGCGCCGACCCGAACGCCGCCGAGCGCCAGTTCGGCGAGACCGCGCTCATGTGGGCGGCCGGTCACGGCCATGCGGACGCGATCCGCGCGCTCGCCGCGGGCGGCGCGAATCTCAACGCGCACGCGGCCACGATCGACCTGCCGCCGACCAAGGTGAACTTCTCGTTCGCCGTGGTCACGGCGCTGCCGCGCGGCGGACTCACCGCGCTGATGTACGCGGCACGCCAGGGCGAGGTCGACGCGGTGACGGCGCTCGCCGAATCCGGCGCCGATCTCAACGCCGTCGATCCGGAAGGCACCACGGCGCTCGTGATCGCGATCATCAACGCGCACTACGACGTCGCCGCACAGCTCGCGAAGCTCGGCGCCGATCCGAACGTCGGCGACGCCGCCGGCATGGCGGCGCTCTACGCCGCCGTGGACATGGTGCACATGTCGCCGTTCGTGAACCGCCCGTCGCCGCGCGCGTCGGGCGATTTATCGGCGGCGGACTTGGTGAGCGTGCTGCTCGAGCACGGCGCCGACCCGAACGCCGCGCTGCGCGCGCCGCTGCTCATGCGTCAGCACAACGGCGGCGATCCGTCTCTCGGCAACGGCGCCACGCCGTTGATGCGCGCGGCGAAGGCGGCGGACGTGGCGCTCATGCGCACGCTGCTCGACCACAAAGCCGACCCGTCGCGCAAGATGGCGAACGGCACCACCGCGTTGCTCGCGGCGGTGTCGGGACGGCCCGGCCCGCTCACGCCCGACGCGCCGATGTTCCAGGCGGTGCGGCTGCTGCTTGATCGCGGCGCCGACGTGAACGCCGCCGCGGCGAATGGCGAGACGCTGCTGCACCGCGGCGTGACCCGCGGCGAGCCGTTCGTGCGGATGCTCGCGGAGCGCGGCGCGAAGCTCGATCTCAAGGACGGGGGCGGACGCACGCCGCTCGACGTGGCGCTCGGCGTGCCGCCGCCGGCTCCGGCGGGACGCGGCCCCGGCGCAGGCGCCGGCGGACCGCCCGGAGCGCCGGCCGCACCGGTGCGCGCCGACGACGCAACGATCGCGCTGCTGCGCAAGCTCGGCGCGCCGCGCGGCTCGGCCGAGTAAGCAGTCCCCGCGCGCCGCCGCTACCGTCCGTACACCGCATCCCGAACCGCGTCGGGAAACGCCCCGACCATCCCCGCGAGCGCCGTGTTGGTGAGCACGACCACCGTCGTCTCGTTTTGCGGATCGACGAACCAGTGGTTGCCGTACACGCCGCCCCACGACCACGTTCCCGCGCCTTGCGGCGTGTGCGCGGCCGCGGGGTCGGTCAGCACGGACGACGCGAGCCCGAATCCCCAGCCGGGCCCGCGCAGCGTCTGCGATTCTCCGGCGGCGCAGGCGGTCATCCTTTGCACCGTCTCGCGGCGCAACAGCGGCGCTCCGCCGCGGCGGAGCGCTTCGAGGAACACGAGATAGTCGTGCGCGGTGCCCACCATGCCGCCGCCTCCGGAAGGGTACGACCGCGGCTCGAGCGCGCGCGACGGCGAAAAGCTGATCGCGCCCTCGCCGAACGGCAGCCGATAGGGATCGGTCATCCGCACCGGCTGGGGCGTGGCATCCGCGTACGGTGTCACGAGGCGCAACGCGTCGCGCGCCACGAACGCGGTGTCGCGCATCCGCAGCGGCGCGGTGACGTGCCGCTCCACCATCGCCGGCAGCGGCGCGCCGCCGGCCACCTCGATGACCTTCCCGAGCACGTCGAGCGACAGCGAGTAGTTCCAGCGGGTGCCCGGCTCGAACAGCAGCGGCACGGAGGCGAGGCGGCGCAAATTCTCGTCGAACCCCAAGCCGGGTTGATCCATTCCGTCCGACACGTTGGCGCGGTGATAGGGGCCGTCGGGCGGCTCGAAGAGGCTGTACGAGAGGCCGCTCGTGTGCGTGAGCAGATGGCGGATGGCGATCTCCGGCTGGCGCCCATCCGGCAGACGCGGCCGGAACTCGGGTAGCCACTGGCTCACCGTGTGGTCGAGACCGAGCCGGCCGCTCTCGACGAGCGCGAGCGCCGTGACGCTCACGATCGGCTTCGTGAGGGAGGCGTAGCGGAAGATGCCGTCGAGCGGCATCGGCCGGCGCGCTTCGCGATCCGCCGCGCCGGCGGCGCGCCGATAGACGAGGGCGCCGCCGCGCGCCACCAGCGCCACGAGCCCCACGATCCGGTTTTCCGCGAGCGCGCGGTCGATTACGAGATCCAAGCGTGCCGCCAGCGCGGCGTCGGGTGCGGTTTCGAGGTCGTGCATGCGGGCTCCTCCTGTCCGTGGAGAGACGGCAAGTACGGAATCTGCGCGCAAACGCCTGCAAAGACCACACCGTCCGAGCGCGATCGGGTGCTCCAGGCACGCTCACGGCGGCGCCGAACCGAGTCGTTCGCGGGGGCGCCCGGCGTAGAAACCGAGAAAACCTAAGAATCGGCGCGCCCTTGGCCCTCGCCACGGGGGCGCCGGGCTGCAATACTCTGCTGAACGGCTGTCTCGGCTCCTCGGCGGGGCAGCACCCTTTTTCCAGCCACAACTTTGCGGGGGCGCAAAATGAGCAAGCGAATTCTGGGTTCCATCATCGTATTCGGGGGGTTGATCGCCGGTGCGTCGGTGCAGGCCCATCACTCCACGGCCGGCATCTACGATCCGGGTAAAGAAGTGACGATCAAGGGCGCGCTGGCCAAGCTCCAGTTCGTGAACCCGCACGGATCGATCACGGTCACGGTGAAGAACGACGACGGCACCACCACCGACTGGACGTTCACCACCGGTTCGGCCACGGCGCTCGCCAACCGAGGGATCACCAAGGTCGGCCCGAATGCGCTCAAGATCGGCGAAGAGGTCACCGTGGTGGGTACCCCGGCGCGGAACGGGTCCCCGTTGGCAGGTCTCAAGACGCTTACGCGGGCCGACGGCACCGTCCTCGGTAACGAAGGCGGCTTCTAGTCGCGCGCTGGCAGGGGGGAATCACCATGACTTCTAGAAGAATGATGTGGACGGGCGTCGCCATCGCGGTAACTGCCGCGATCGGCGTGTCGTCGCTGGCGAGCGCGCAGCAAGTTCAAAACTCACCGACGGCAACGGCAGCGGGCGACCAAAATCCGCCGGCACGGCGCGGCGGCGGCGGCTTCGGCGGCGGTCCGCCGCCGTACACGCCTGCGAAGGACGCGAAGGACTTGAAGTCCGTGCTGTTCAACTGGGCGTGGTACACCGGCATGCTGCGGAGCACCGAGGAGCGCGATCTCCTCATGACGCTCGTCTACGAGGGCAAGGGCACCATGCAAGTGGACGGCCAGCCCTGCAACGTCACGAAGTACCGCTCCGACATCAGCTACCGGGCGTCCGGCGAGCGGGTGCGGATCACCGGCACGCGGCCCGGCGGCGGGAGCTGCAACACCATCCAAGTGGTGAGCGGCGCCTACGCCTGGAACGAAGACATCATGGGCGCCGAGCTCGTGCCGGGCAAAGGCAAAGCCACGCCGCAGCCGGCAACGGTCGAGGAGCGGATGATTCGCCTGTGGGCGAACCCGCAGGGTGCGTGGAAGGCCGCGATGGCCGGCACCGGGTACATCACGCCGCCCGACGTGGCACAGCGGCCGCAAATGGTACCCGCCGATGTGGCGACGGCCGGTAAGACGTCGGTGAAGTGGAACGGCAACACGCCGGTGGTGACGTTCCCGATCCCCGGCATCCCGTCGGCAACGGCCACCGCCACGCTCGACGCGAAGTTCATGCCCACGAGCGTCGTGGTGAAGAACGGCGGTGACACGTACGAGTTCACGTACGGCAACTACAAGGACTGGAACAATCCGCTGAATCCGGCCGAGGTGTTCTACACCGGCAAGATCACGGAGAAGAAGAACGGCACCGTGCTCAGCGACATCACCACCACGGTCACGGAAACGGGACAGATGTACGTGATCGTCCCGGTGCCGGCGAGCGTGAAGGCGGCGATCAAGCCGAAGTACACGCCGGTGAACTGGACGCTCACGGGGCCACTGCCGGGCGCTCAGGGACCGGGCGGACAGCCTGCGAATGCGCCTACTGCAGCCAAGAACGTCGCCACGCCGCGCCGCGCCGACGGCAAGCCGGACCTCGCCGGCTGGTGGGGCCGCGCGCCCAATCCGGTGGGAGGCAACGGCAATCGCCGCTGCGGTCCCACGCAGGTGAAGGGCGGCGGAATCAACCCGACCACCGGCTGCACCGGCGGGCAGGACAACTTCTGGGTGGAGTACGAGTGGATCTCGCCGTCGCGGTTCGGGATCCTGGGTCTACCGCAATACAAGCCCGAGTTCTGGGACCACATCCAGGAGATGGATCAGTGGACGAACAGGGACGATCCGATCATGACGTGCAAGCCGATCGGCATCCCGCGGCATGGCACGCCCAACCGGATACTCCAGACCGACCATGACGTGATCTTCTTCTACGGCGCGAACGCTGACTACGGCGGCGGCAACAACGAGTACCGCGACATCCCCACGGATGGCCGCGCGCGCAGCAAGCAGGACGAGAACCTCTCCACGTTCTACGGGCAGAGCATCGGACATTGGGAAGGCGATACGCTCGTCATCGACTCCACCAACTTCGACGATGCGACGTGGTTGGGACGAGGCGGGTTCTTCCATACCGGCAGCATGCACACCGTCGAGAAGCTGACGCGGGTTGGGAACGAGCTTCGGTATGACATGACGATCGAGGATCCGGAGGCGTTCATCGAGCCTTGGGTGATGCCGACGCGTGTGCTGCCGTTCGCCGAGGGCGCTGGGCAGAACCGGGTGCAGCCGGAGCGGGCGAATTGCGAAGTGTACGAAGAGGGGAATGAGACGAGTCAGGTTCGGCACTAACCGCTGACCAAGACAGCAAGGAAGGGACAGAGGGCGACCGCTCTCTGTCCTTTTCTTTTCATGGTTTGGCGAGACCGTCCGTCGCCCGAAAAATCGGGACATGTTGCATTTTTGCGGGCTTAGCGTGGTGCCACTGGCGCCGCGGGTGCGGCGCTGGTCCTCGTCTCAGGAGTCCCTCCGCCCCTTCACATGATCGATGAAGGCTCGCAGCTTCGGCATGCTCTGACGGCGGCTGGGATAGTAGAGAAACACTCCCGGCCCCGTCGGCGCAAACCGCTCGAGCACCTCGATCAGTTTCCCCGCCTTGAGCGGCTCGGCCGCCATCGGCGCCGGTACCTGCGCGAGACCCACACCCTCGACGGCCGCGCCCAGCAGCGTGGAGAAGTCGTGTGCGATCAGCGGACCCGCTACGGCGATCTCGATCGCGTGTCGCCGGTCCTTGAGCGACCACGTCGCGATGGCGCCGTTGGACCGCCGTAGTCTCAGGCACGCGTGCCCGCGCAGATCGTCGGGCCGCGTGGGCCGTCTGCGACGCGCGAAGTACGCCGGGCTGCCCACGATGATGAAGCGGAACGGCCTCGTGAGCGGCACGGCCACCATGTCCGCGGCGATGAGCTGACCCATGCGGATGCCCGCGTCGAACCCCTGCGACGCGAGATCGACGAGCTCCGCGCTCGCGGCGATCTCCACTTCGATGTCGGGATAGGCCTGGCAGAACGACGCGATCAGCGGCTCGAGCAGGAGCGGCATCACCGCGCGCGGCACCGAGAGCCGCAGCCGTCCGGTGGGACGTTGTCCGAGCTCGCGCGCGGCGGCGCCCGCGGCGACGAGCTCCTCGAACGCCGGCTTCGCGCGCGCAAGGAACCGGTCGCCGGCCTCGGTGAGGCCCACACTCCGTGTGGTGCGCGTGAACAGCGTGGCGCCGACGCGCGCTTCGAGCGCGCGTACCGCCTGGCCGATCGCCGAAGGCGTCACGCCGAGCTCTGCCGCCGCTCGACGAAAGTTGCGATGCTGCGCCACTTTCAGAAACGCCTCGACGCCGTCGAGCGCGCCCCGCCGCACTGTGAAGTTTCGCTTCATGGCTCGTGCACATTATCGCGAATAGTCAGCGGCGAGAATCGCGCGTAAAAATGACTGCAACCGCGAAGCGAGGTAAACCATATGTCGTCCGAAACCCTTTTCCAGACTCATCTCGTCTTGGGTTACGTCGCCTGGGCGCTGTGCTTCAGCGCGTACGTGTTGCCGTGGCTCAAGTCGATGGAGCGCGCTCACGCCTTCCGCGCGATCGCGATGCTGCACGGCTTCCGCTTCTTCGGGCTCGTCTTCATGCTCCCGGGCGTCGTCGGCTCCGGCTTGCCGGCGAGGTTCGCAACGTTCGCCGCGTACGGCGATCTTTCAACCGGCGTGCTGGCGCTGCTGGCCGTTGCCACCTTCAGGATCCGGCCGCTGTTCTGGTCGTTCGTGGCGGCCTTCAATGTCGTCGGGGCCACCGACCTCATTGTGGACTATTACCACGCCACGCAGGTCAGCCTGCCGGCGCTTGCAGGACAGTTGGGCGCGACCTACGCCATTCCGATCATCTACGTGCCGCTGCTGATGATCACGCATCTGCTGGCTTTCTATTGGCTGCTGCGCCGCCCGCACGGTGTCGAGGACTCGCGCTACGGTCTCGTGGGCGGCCACTAGGCGCGTACCTACGACCGAGCTCACGCCGTGCGGCGTCGTGCTCACATCGGATACCATGCGCACCCTCTCGTGCGGAACAACAGGAAGAGTCGACCGTGATCACCCAGGACTTCGCGCAGACCTTCGCCCACGAATGGATCGACGCGTGGAATAGCCACGACCTCGACCGGATTCTCTCGCACTACGCCGACGACTTCGTGATGTCCTCGCCGCGCATCGT
>DASUFK010000347.1:0-20355 GCA_036274615.1 Gammaproteobacteria bacterium
TTGATGCGGTCGCCGGTCTCCTTCATGTTGCGCTCGAAGAACGCGTTCGATATCTCGGGCCACTTCGCCGGGTCGAATCCGGGGCGCATCAAGAGATACGTGAAGACGCCGGCGCCCCACAGCTGCTGCCGTCGAAGGTTGACGTCCGCCGGCGACGACATCATGCCGAGGTTCGCCGAGAACAGCGCGTCGTACCGGAAGTGCGTGTTCTCGGGTAGGTCCTCGAATACCAGCGTGACGCGGGCATCGTTGCCGTCCGATGCCAGGATCTCGCCGAGCGGGTTGCGGTCGCCGAAGTAGTGGCGCGCGACGGAGTGGCTGATAGCGATCGAATTCGAGGCGTCGAGCGCGGTGTTCGGGTCCCCATAGAGGATCTTGTGCGTGAACACCTTGAACACGTTCGTGTCGGCGACGTAGGTATCGCGCCAGTAATAGCCGTCGGTGCCGTGCGTGAGGAAATTTCGGCTGTTGCCGCCGCCCAAGAAGCGCACGTAGTCCTGCACTTCGGGGACTTCGTCTTTCAGCATCGGCCCGAGCGCCGGCGAAGTTCGCACCAGGCGGTCCGGTTTGCCGTTGATCTCGCGCTCGTTGACGATCCGGAAGAGGCGCTGGTAGCTCTCGTGGCTCTGGTCGTAGGTCAGCTCGATTCGAAGGTACACGCCGAGGATCAGGCAGCACGCGACCGCGATGGCGAGGCCCGCGAGGTTGATCAGCGCATAGCCCTTGTCGCGCGCCAGCGTGCGCAGCGCGATCTTCCACATCGTCGAGCTCATGTAGGTCCCCCGTGGAAATCGCCGTATGGCGACGAACGCGGGAAGAATAGCGCCGTTCGGGTGCGGGGCGCCACGCAATCCTCGACGGCAGGATCAGGGGCGGTCGGGCAGGAACTGCTTGCAGAAGAAAAGCGCGCCCTCGAACAGCAGATACATCGGAATCGCGAGCACCGTTTGCGACACCGGATCGGGCGGAGTGAGCACCATGCCGATGACGAATGCCGCGAGGAACACGTAAGGCCTTGCCTTCGCCAGTGTCTGGCGCGACACCGCGCCCGTCCAAACGATCACGACGATCGCGATCGGCACCTGGAACGCCAAGCCGAACGCGAGCGACATGCCGATCGTGAAGTCGAGGTATGCGGAGATGTCGGTGGCGATGCGCACGTGCGTCGGCGTCACCGACTGAAAGAACCTGAACGCCATCGGCAGCACGAGGAAGAACGCGAACGCTACGCCCACGTAGAACAGCACCGCGCTTGCCGCGATGAACGCCGGCGCGATCCTGCGTTTCGACGTGGGCAGCCAGCCGTCCACGAGCCGCCACACCTGATAAAGAATGAACGGCATGCTGATGAACAGCGCCACCCAGAGCGTCGCGCGCAGCGGCGTCATGAACGGCGACGCGACGCCGCGCGCGATCATGCTGCCGTTCGCCGGCATCTTGGCCATCACGGGCTCGGCCACCAGCCGAAATACGCGCTCGGAGAACGGCGTGAGCGCCGCGAACACGGCGACCAGGGCGAGCACGGCCTTGACCCCGCGCGAGCGCAGCTCCAGCGCGCCGGCGAGCAAGCTCTTGCCGAGGCGGCGGATGTCGGGGTCGACGGCATTCATCGGGGCGATCGAGGTCGGCAGGGCATTACGCCGCATTGTAATCGAAGCTCCGCCCGCGCCGCGGGGCGCGCGCCGATGACGAGGCCGCGGCCGCACGCTAGACTCGCGCTCGCATGACGACCATCGTTGGGCTTTCCGGAAGCTTGCGGCGCGGCTCGCTGAATTCCTCGCTACTGCGCGCGGCCGTGCAGGCGGCTCCGGCGGGCATCGAGATCGATGTCGCCACGATCAAGGGCATTCCGCTCTACGACGGCGACGTCGAGGCGGAGGGCATCCCCCACGTCGTGGAGAAGCTCAAGGACCGCATCGCGGCGGCCGACGGCCTGCTGCTCGTGACGCCGGAGTACAACAACTCGGTGCCGGGCGTGTTCAAGAACGCGATCGACTGGTTGTCGCGGCCGGACACGGACATCCCGCGCGTGTTCGGCGGCCGGCGCGTGGCGGTGATGGGCGCGTCGCCCGGCCGGTTCGGCACGCTGCTCTCGCAGACCGCGTGGCTGCCGGTGCTGAAGACGCTCGGCACGCAACCGTGGTTCGGCGGGCGCCTCCAGGTATCCGGCGCCCTCGACGTTTTCGATCAGGGCGGCAACCTCGTCGACGCGCGCGTGCGCCAGCAACTCGCGAAGTTCATGGCCGGCTTCGCCGCCTTCTGCGGAAAATAGGGACGTGTTACTTTTTCGACGAGCCGATCGCAGTCGGCACCACCTTCGACGAAAAAGTAACATGTCCCTATTTTCCGCACGCGCGACGCAGAAGCGTGTCCTCTTCCTGTTGGCCGTCATCACCGTCGTGCTCGTCACCGGCATCGCCGACGCGCAGTTCCGCCGCTTCCGCGGCTCGGGACGAATGGCGGATTGCGTCTACGACACCGAGCACCGGCCGCCGCGCACGGAGTTCGTGGTCGCGCGCTGGCACTTCGGCACGAACGGCCTCATCGGCCACTGCGGCTGGTCGCACAACTTCCCGGAGTCCGAGATCAACCTGAACGAGTTCATCGGCCGCACCACGCGGGTGGACGTGGACGAGCAGTCGTACCGGCTGCTCGAGCTCTCGAGCCCGGAGATCTTCGAGTACCCCTTCACCTATATATCGGAGCCGGGCGAGATGGAGATGACGGAGGCCGAGGTCGCGAACCTGCGCGAGTACATCGACCGCGGCGGCTTCGTGCTGATCGACGACTTCGACCACGAGCACATGGACAACCTGCGCGAGGAGATGCGGCGCGTGTTCGGCGACCGCAGTTTCGTGCGTCTCGACGAGCGCAATCCGATCTTCGACCTCGCGTACAAGGTCGACGACTTGCACGGCATGGACCCCTACGTGCAAGGCGACGATCCGGTGTACTACGGGTTCGACAACGACAAGGGCCAGATCGCGGTGGTCGCGCTGCACAACAACGACCTCGCGAATTTCTGGGAGTGGTACGGAAGCTCCGGCTACCCCCTCAAGCCGTCGACCGATGCCTTTCGGCTCGGCACGAACTTTCTCGTGCACTCGATGACGCACTGAGCGCCGTCGCGGGCCGAACGGCGTTGCTGCTAAGCTGGTCGCACGCTGCCGCAACGAGGATCGAGCCATGAGCAAGCCGACGACCACCACACGCCGGGAATTCGTGACGGGAGCCGTCGGCGTGGCCGCCGCGGCCGCGCTCGGAGGCAGCGTAGCGCAGCGAGCGCTCGCGCAAGGCGCGGCGATGCCGCAGCGCCGCATCCCCGGCACGAACGAGATGCTGCCCGTGATCGGGCTCGGCTCGAGCAAGGTGGTGCAGGCGATCGCGGAGAAGGGCACGGAGCCGGTTGCGCAAGTCATCCGCACGCTGGTCGCCAACGGCGGCAAGCTCATCGACACGTGGCCGCGCAACGCCGACAACGACAAGGGCTTCGGCAGCGTGGTGAGCGCGCCGGAATTCGCCGGCAAGCTGTTCGTCACCAGCAAGATCGACCAGGTGGGCAGGGACGCGGGCCGGGCGCAGTTCAAGGCGACCCAGGAGGCCTACCGGCGCCAGACGCTCGACCTCGTGCAGATCTTCAGTCTCACGGACCTGGACGTGCACTGGCCCACGCTCAAGGACTTGAAGGCGAGCGGCGCCGCCCGCTACATCGGCGTGACGGTGGCCGAAGCCGGCCTGTACGACAAGCTCGAGGCGTTCTTGACGCGCGAGAAGCCCGACTTCGTGCAGATGAACTATTCGATCACCGAGCGCGGCACCGAAGAGCGTCTCCTGCCGCTCGCGGCCGACCGCGGCCTCGCCGTGCTCGTCAATCGGCCGTTCATGAACGGCACCTATTTCTCGAAGCTCGAAGGCAAGCCGTTGCCCGACTGGGCGGCGAGCTTCCAGTGCACGAGCTGGGCGCAGTTCTCGCTGAAATACATCCTCGCGAATCAGGCCGTGACGTGCGTGCTCACGGAGACCACCGACCCGAAGCACATGGCGGAGAACGCGCTCACCTCGCTCGGGCCGGTCCCCGACGCCGCCACTCGCGCCAAGATGCGCTCGTTCATCGACGCCGTGTGAGCGCGCCGCGCGACGAAGCGCGAGCCGCGTCGCGATCGAGTCGACGAAACGTCGACCCAGGGGGAATGTCATGCGACTGACCGTTTCGTTCGCCGTAACGATCGCCGTTGCTCTGGCCGTCGCGTTCGCGATGGGCCGGTTGTCGGCGCAAGAGCCCAAGCCGTCGTGTGCGATGTGCAAGGCCACGTACATCCCGGCGCGCGAGCTCGCCGCGTACGAGGCGGCGAGCCGCGCGAGCAACGTGATCGACCAGCAGGTGCGCTCGGTGGACGTCGGCAAGACGAAGCTGCAGATCGCGCTCGTGCACCGCGGCAAGCTCGACGCGCCCGCGCCGCGCTCGGTGGCCGAGCACGATCTCGTCACCGAGGTGTACTACGTCTTGAGCGGCTCGGGCACCAACCGCACCGGCCCGGACATCGTGGACCCGCAGCGCCGCCCCCCCGACGACCGAGCCGTGCTTTCGCTGAACGGGCCGGGCAGCAACGGCACCGACCTCCGGGGCGCCGACACTCAGGAGCTCCGGCCGGGCGACGTGCTCGTGATTCCGGCCGGCACGGGGCATCAGTTCACGAAGATCGATGATCAGATCACCTATCTCATGGTGCGGGTGGACCCGGACAAAGTCGTGCCGCTGATGGACGAGGCCGCGTCGCGCGCCTATCTCGAGCAGAATCGGCCGCGCTGACGCGACGGCCCGGCGGACCCGCCCGCATGCGGGTGGATCGGCCGGCGGTCTTGAGCCGGCACGAGCCGTCCCAATGAATAGTCCGTGTTCCGCTGCTGCGGGACGGGACCGGCACGACCTGACTTTCTACGACGGAGGCACTCCGATGTGGCGATGGTTGTTGGTGTTGATCGCGGCGACGCAGCTCTCCGGCTGCGGCTACAACAGGTTTCAGACGCAGGACGAGCAGATCAAGGCGGCCTGGTCCGAGGTGCTGAACCAGTATCAGCGCCGCGCCGACCTGATCCCGAATCTCGTGGAAACGGTCAAGGGCTTCGCGCAGCAGGAGCAGGCCGTGCTCTTGGGCGTCACCGAGGCGCGCTCGAAGGTGGGCAGCATCCAGGCCACGCCGGAGCTCATCAACGACCCGAAGGCGTTCCAGCAGTTCCAGGCGGCGCAGGGCGAGCTGTCGAGCGCGTTGTCGCGGCTCATGGTGGTGGTGGAGCGCTATCCCGAGCTCAAGTCCGACGCCAACTTCCGCGACCTCCAAGCGCAGCTCGAGGGCACGGAGAACCGGATCACGGTGGCGCGCAACCGCTACATCGCCGCGGTGCAGGAGTACAACGTCACGGTGCGCCGGTTCCCGAGCAATCTCACGGCGAAGCTGTTCGGCTACGACGCGAAGCCGAACTTCTCGGTCGAGAACGAGGCCGAGATCTCGAAGCCGCCGCAGGTCGACTTCGGCCGCTGACGTCCACAGAAGCGACACCGCGATGCAACGCGTGAAGGCGCCCGCCTCGGGCTGGCTCTTGCTCGCGGCGCTGCTCGCCGCCGGCGGCGCGCTCGCGCAGCAGCCGGTTCCGCCGGCGCGCGCCCGCGTGACCGATACCACCGGCACGCTCGATGCCGCGGCGCGCTCGGCGCTCGAGAGCAAGCTCGCGGCGTTCGAGCAGCGCAAGGGAACGCAGATCTTCGTGCTGATGGTGCCGACGACGGCGCCCGAGTCGCTCGAGCAATATTCGCTCCGCGTGGCCGAGGCGTGGCAGCCCGGCCGGCGCAAGATCGACGACGGCCTGCTGCTCCTGATCGCGAAGGACGATCGGCGCATGCGCATCGAAGTGGGCTACGGTCTCGAGGGCGCGGTGCCCGACGCGCTCGCCAAGCGAATCATCTCCGAGCGCATCGTGCCCCCGTTCTACGAGGGCGACTTCGTGGGCGGAGTGAACGCGGGCGTCGACGCGATGATCGGGCTCGTGGACGGTGAGCCGCTGCCGGCGCCGGAAGGCGGGAGGCAAGCGCCGGGCGGCGACAGTCTCGGGTTTCTACCCGTGGTGCTGTTCTTCGCCATCGGTCTCGCCTCCGTTCTGCGCCGCGCGCTCGGCTCGCTCGGAGGCGCGCTCGCGGCGGGCGCCGGCACGGGGATCGTGGTGTGGCTCTTCACGAGCCTGCTCTACTTGGGCGTCGGGTCCGGGATCCTGGTATTCGTGCTCGCGCTCCTGGGCCTCGCGAGAGGTCCTGGACGGTGGGCGTCGCGCGGCCCTTGGGGCGGGGGCTTCGGCGGCGGAGGCTTCGGCGGTGGCGGTTTCGGCGGAGGGGGCGGCGGCCGCGGTGGCGGCTTCGGCGGCGGAGGCGGCGGCCGGTTCGGCGGCGGCGGCGCCTCGGGAGGCTGGTGATGAAGCTACTGCATCACTTGCTGCTGCCTCACGCGGCGCTCGACAGGCGCTTCCCGAAGGCCACGCTCGACGCGATCGAGCGGGCCGTGGCCGAGTCGGAGACCCGTCACACCGCCGAGATCCGCGTCGCGATCGAGGTGGCGCTCGACCTCGGCGCGCTGCGCCGATTCTCTACGCCGCGCGACCGCGCGCTCGAGGTCTTCGGCGAGCTCCGCGTCTGGGACACGGCACAGCGCAACGGCGTGCTCGTGTACGTGCTGCTCGCCGAGCGCGACGTGGAGATCGTTGCGGACCGCGGGCTCGAGGGCCGTGTCGGCGACGCCGAGTGGCGCGGCGTGTGCGAGCGCATTGAGCGCGAGTTCGGCGAAGGCCGCTGGCGCGACGGCGCGCTCGCCGGCATCGCGGGTGTCACCGAGCTGCTCGCGCGCGAATTCCCCGCGGCCGGCCCGAACCGCAACGAGCAGCCCGACCGCCCCGCGATCCTCTGAAAAAGTAACCTGTCCCTAATTATTCGGCTCGATGCGCAGGATCGCGCCGGTGTCCTCGCCGGTGAGGAGGTAGAGCAGCTCGTCGGGGCCTTGGCGCACGTCGCGGATGCGTTGCCGCAGGTCGACGAGCAGCTGCTCGCGGCGCAGCTCTTCCATCTTGTCGTTGAATCGCACGCGCTCGAGGTGGCCGGTGCCGGGTATTTCGCCCTGCCGCAGGCCGCCGACGAACATGTCGCCTTTCCACTTCGCGAGCTTGTCGCCCGTGTAGAAGGCCATGCCCGAGATCGCGATCGCGGGCGTCCAGTAGACCACCGGGTCGATCATCCCTTCGCGGTGGAAGCCCTGCGACTGCCACGGGCCGGGATAGGTGCGGCCGAGGCTCACGAGCGGCCAGCCATAGTTGCCGCCCGCCACGAGCACGTTGACCTCGTCGCCGCCGTTCGGGCCGTTCTCGTTTTCCCAGAGCTCGTCGGTGCCGGGGCGGAACACGAGCGCCATTCCGTTGCGATGGCCGAGCGTCCAGACCTCGGCGGAATTGCCGCCTTTGCCGGCGAACGGGTTGCCGGGCGCCGCCGTGCCGTCGTCCTTGAGGCGCAGCACCTTGCCCGCGTGCGTCGTGGGATCCTGCGTGGTTTCGTCGTCGCCGCCGCTCGTCATGTAGAGCAGGCCGTCGCGGCCGAACGCGAGCCGCGCGGCCTCGCCGGTGCCTTTGCCGGTGACGAGCAGATCCTTGACGCCGGTGAGCGCGCCTTTGCCGTCCCACACGCCGCGCGCGAGCGCGAGCACCGAGGTGTTGTCGGGCAATCCCTTCGTGTAGGTGAGATACACCCAGCGGTTCTGCGCGAACTTGGGATGGAGCGCGACTTCCATCAGGCCGCTCAAGCCTTGTGCGCGCACCGCGGGAACGCCCGCGATCGGTTGCGCCTCGAGCGTGCCGTCGGCGTGCACGAGCCGCAGCTGGCCGCCGCGCTCGGTGACCAGCATGTTGCCGTCGGGCAGGAAGGCGAGGCTCCACGGCTGCTTGAGCCCGCGCGTGAATACGCGCACCAGGATGTCCTGGCCTTCGCCCGTCTTGTAGGTCACCGGCTTGTCGGGCAACGGCGGCACCGGGATGCCGCTCGGCGCGACCGGAAAGCCGTTGTTCGGATTGAATCTGACCGTCTGCTGCGCGGCCGCCGGCAGCGCGAAGACCGCGAGCGCTCCGAGGCTCGCGAGCTTGGACAACGTTTGCATGGACTCCCCCAGGTGAACGCTCAACCGCCGGTGCGAATCCCGAGCCGTGCGACGACCTCGGCCGGCACCGAATAGAACCTGAATACGTAGCCCGGGTCGCGCAACCCCTGGGCTTCGCGCTGCACGAGCATGCTCGTGAGCCGCTCCACCGCGTGTGCCACGAGCTCCGCTCGGCGGCGCGCATCGTCCGGCGCCGGAGCGCGCGAGGACTGGGCGAGGCGCGCGTCGAGCTCGCGCAGCGCGTGCAACGCCTGCTCGAGCCGCCGGCCCGTGAGACCGAGCGCTTCGGCCTTTTCCTTGGCGATCTCTTTGTCGACGGCGTCGACGGCGCGGCTGTTCATGCGGCTGTTATCGAGCTATGCGATGGCGATGTCAACGACGTCATACAGCGGCTCGTAGCCGATGCGCCGGTACACGGCGTTCGACACCGGATTCGCGAGGTCGGTGTAGAGGAAGCAGGCGCGCCGGCCCGCGTCGAGCAGCTGTTGGCTCAACGTCGCCACCGCCGCGCTCGCGTAGCCGCGATTGCGGAACTGCGGCGGCGTGTAGACGGCCGCGACGCCCGTGGTGTGGGGCGTGTCGCGCACGGCGCCCACCATGCAACGCGGCTGGCCGTCCACCCAGAGATGGAGCCGCTGCTCCTTGATGAGGCGCTCGGCGGTGTCGGCGCCGAGGTGGCGCACGCCGGTGTCGCGGATGAAGCCGGCCATCCACGCGCGCGCCACCGGCACGTCGGGCGCCAGCGCGCGCCGCAGCGCGCCAGGCGCCGGCGCCGGCGGGAAGCGCACGGCGGTGAGCGTGTGCAGGCGTTGATGGTGGTGCACGGACCACGAGCCGCCGGCACGTGCGACCCAGCTCTTCGCGAACGCCGTGGCCGTGTGCTCGGGACCGCCCACGCCGGGCACGGTCGAGAACGACTCGAGCACGTTCGTCACGAGCGGCGGAATCGCGGCGTCGGGAAGCTCGGTGAGCCCCACCTGGTGCGGAGGCGTGCGAAACGCGCAGCCGAGCAGCGCGGGACCGCCCGGCGCCTCGTCCTCTTCGATCGTGGCCCAGTAGATCGGCGGCTTGTAGTGGTGCGCGCCGCCGAGAACGTGGGTGGCGACGCCGTAGAGAAGTCCGTAGCGCTCCTCGTGACGGAGCAGCCAGGACTGAGCCCGTTCGAGAAACGCTCGCACGTCGGGGTGTTTGACCACTCGAATCATGCGTCGCAGTTTAAACCGGCAGGGTGCGCACGGGTTCCGCGAGGTCGGTACGGCCGCCGCGTTGGACGGCTGCCGCCGTTGGCTTATGCTGAGGCGGGCGCACGCCGCGCCCGCCGTTCGCAAGGGGGGAATCATGGCAACGCTCAGTCGCTTCATCGCGCGCTCGTCGTTCGCGCTGCTCGTGGCCGCAGCGCCGGTGGCCGCCGTGCTGGCCGCCACCCAGACCGCGCCGCCGGAAAGTGTCGGCATCTCGGCCGAGCGCCTGCATCGCGTCGACGAGCTCGTGCAGCGCAACATCGACGCCGGCGAGATCTCCGGCGCCGTGACGCTCGTGGCCCGCAACGGTCAGATCGTGCACCTTGCGGCGCACGGCGTCGCCGACGTCGGATCGAAGAAGCCGATGCAGCCCGACACGGTCTTTCGGATCGCGTCGATGTCGAAGCCGGTGGCCGCCGCCGCGATCCTCATGCTGATGGAGGAGGGCAAGGTCCGGCTCAACGACCCGATCTCGAAGTTCATCCCGAGCTACGCGGACGCGCAGGTCGCGATCGCGAAGCCGCCGACAGGCGGCCCGGCAGCGGCTCCGGCCGCGGGATCTCCTCCGCCGGCGCCCCAGTTCTACACGGTGCCGGCCGCGCGGCCGATCACCGTGCTCGACGTGCTGACTCACACCTCCGGCGTCATGAGCGGGCCGATGGGCAACTCCGTGGGCAACGCCTCGTTCGAGAAGCGCCACGAGATCGGGCTCAAATGGGTGGAGCCCGTGGGCGACGCGCCGCTCGAGTTCCAGCCGGGCTCGCGCTGGGCGTACAGCGCGGTGGCCGGCTTCGACGTGTTGAGCCGGATCGTGGAGATCGCCTCCGGCCAGACATTCGATCAATACCTCGCGCAGCACGTATTCCAGCCGCTCGGCATGCAGGACGCCACGTTCTGGCCGAGCACCGCGCAGCGCGCGCGCCTCGTCACCGCGTATCAGCGCCGCGACGGCAAGCTCGTGCCGAACGACAACCCCGACTCGATGTCGGGGCAGAAGTACTTCTCCGGCGCCGGCGGCCTCATGGCCACGGCCGAGAGCTATGCGCAGTTCGGCATGATGCTCGCGAACGGCGGTGCGCTGAACGGCCATCGCCTCTTAAGCCCCCGGTCGGTGGAGCTCATGGGCTCGGCGTTCATCCCCGACACGTTGCCGGGCCGGGCGCCGGGCGAGGGTTACGGGTTGGGGGTGCGCGTGGTCACGAGCTCCGCGGCCCGCGGCACCTGGCTATCGGCCGGCAGCTTCGGTTGGAGCGGCGCCTACGGCACGCACTTCTGGGTGGATCCGTCGAAGAAGCTCGTGGCCGTGCTGATGGCGCAGACGCCGAATCGGCAGTTCCAGTCGGATTTCGAGAACGCGGTGATGCAGGCCGTGATCGACTGAGTCGCCTTGGCGGCGGCCGTTGGTGCCGCCGCAGAATGTTTGAAGATCAATGGCTTGAAGACAGTTCCTCGAACAAGTTCGAAGCTCCGTACACCTTGGTGAGCGCCTCGCGGAGGTAGGCGGCATCGACCGCCACCGCCCGGTTCTTGGCCTCGTCGAACCAGTACGAGCCCGAGATCGAGTGGATGTTGCCGTCGAAGATCAGTCCTACCACGTCGCCCTTGGCGTCGAGCAGCGGGCTGCCCGAGTTGCCGCCGACGATGTCGTTGTCGGTTGCGACGTTGACGCGCGTCATGAGGTCCAGCCGCGGCCGCGCCGCGAGCCAGCGCTCGGGCACGGCGAACGGGGCGCGGCCCGTCGCCCGCTCGAACAGCCGGTCGAGCGTCGTGAACGGCGGGACCGCGCTGCCGTGCTCGTCCCAGCCGCGCACCGTGCCGACGCTCAACCGCAGCGTGAAGGTGGCGTCGGGATAGACCGACGTGCCGAGCGCGGCGAAACGCGCCGCGGCGATCTGCTCGCTCGCCACCTCCACCGGCGCCTCGACCTCGTCCTCGTGGCGCTTGCGGAGCGCGCGCGCCTCCGCGTCGACGCTGCGCGCGAGCTCGATCATCGTGTCGCTCGACGCGTCGACGGCGCGCTGCCCGCCCTTCCAAAGCGCGACCCGCACCGCCGGGTCGGCGAGCTTCGATCCGCCGATGAGCTTGGCCGCGAGCGAGTCGGGCGACTCGGCGGCGAGCAGGCGCCGTACGATGGGCGCGTCGGGGCCGAGCCACTCGCGCATCCGCTCGAGCGAGTACGACAGCGTGAGCTGCTCGAGCTCGGGATAGATCGGCGCCGCGCTCGCGAGGTTCTGCTCGATGCGCGGCAGCGCCGCGTCGCGGTACTCGCGCAGCCGCTCGGCGTTCGGCTTCGGCCGCTCGGCCGCGCCGCGCACGAGCGTGCGCGCGGAGCGGAACAAGCGGCTGTTGAAGCCGGCGGCGTCCTCGAGATAGGTGTACGGTAGCAGCAACGCGGCTTCCGTCTGTTGCGCCGCCTCGATGCGCGCCCACGGGTCGCCCACGGCCGAGCCGCGAGCGACGCTCGCGCGCAGCGCCGTTTCCTGCTCGCGCTTGGCCGCGAGCATGCGGTCGTCGAGCAGCGCGTCGAGCAGGCGCCGCTGCACCTTGAGGCTGTTCTCGAGGCCGTTGAGCGAGTCGCTCACGATGCGCGCCGCGGCGTCGCTCGTTTTCGCGAATTGCAGGTAACGGCCGCGAAGCTCGGCGGAGCGGAGCAAGGTCTTCGGCAGCACTTCGTTGCGCAGTGTCTCGAGCTCGGCCACGGTGAGCTGCCGGTCGGTCGAGCCGGGATGCCCGGCCACCAGCACCGTGGCGCCTTCCTTGGGGCCGTCGAAATCGATCCTGAGGTGATTCGGCGTTTGCGCCGGCCGCCCGTCGACGTAGACGCGCAGCAGCGCCATATCGAGGCACCAGCGCGGGAACTGGAAGTTGTCGGGGTCGCCGCCGAACGCCGCTACCGCGTCCTCGGGCGTGAACACGAGCCGCACGTCGGTGTAGCGGCGGTACTTGTACAGCCAATATTGGCCGCCGCCGTAGAGCGTGACGGCTTCGCATTTCAACGGGCTACGTGACTTAGCTGAGGTGTCCTCACAGCTCTGCTCGAGGTTGGTCAGCGTCTCCCGCCGGCGCTCCTTGGCGGCGCGGTCGTCCAGCCCGCGCGTGGCGGCGGCGACCTTGGGAGTGATCTGCTCGAGCTCCGTCAGCACGTCCGCGATCTGCGTGGAGCAGCGAATCTCTTCCTCGCGCTGGCGCGCGAGGAAGCCCGTCTCGTTCAAGCTGCGCTCGCGCGACGAGTGCTCCGCGAGGCAGCCCTCGACACAATGGTGGTTGGTGAGCAGCAGGCCTGTTGGCGAGACGAACGACGACGTGCAGCCGGAGAGCCTTGCCGTGGCGAGGCGCACGCGCTCGAGCCACCTCGCGTCGATGTCCACGCCGTGGCGCTCGGCGACGGCTTGGCGCGGGAAGTTGTCGAACGTCCACATGCCTTCATCCGCGACGGCTGCCGAACCGAGGAGCGCGGCGGCAGCGGCGAGGACGGCGGAGGCGAGGCGGCGGGTCCACATGATCGATCGATCTCCGTGGCGGTTCCCGAGGATATTATCCGTGACGACGAGGGCGCGCGACCGGAGCCGCGCTCGAAAGGTGTCGAACACCAGAGGGGTCTGACACCGGCAGTGTCTGACACCGGTGGTGTCTGGCACCGAGTTGGCTCGACGCGAGGAAGGAGGAATCGGCATGGTTCGCAAGATGATGTTCGTGGCGGCGGCGATCGTGCTCGGCGCCGCGGGAGAGAGGACGGCGGTGGCCCAACAGGATGCGGCGGCCGAGATCGCGGCGCTCAAGGCCGAGATCGCCGAGATTCGCGGCATGCTGCCGAGCCAGTCGCACACGATGACCGACGTGGAGTACAACTTCGCGAACCTCTGGTTCGCGGCCCACGAGGGGAACTGGCCGCTCGCCACGTTCTATTTCAACGAGACTCGCGGCCGGCTCAACTGGGCGGTGCGGGTGCGCTCGGTGCGCAAGCTCGCGAACGGCAGCGACCTCGACTTGCGGCCGATCTTGAAAGGCGTCGAGGACACCGCGCTCACCGGCCTGAAGGCCGCGATCGACAAGCAGGACGTCGCGGCTTTCGAGCCGGCGTACAAGACGATGCTCGGCGAGTGCCAGGCGTGTCACACGGCGGCGGAGAAGCCGTTCCTCAAGACCAAGGTCCCGGCCGCGCCGCCCGCGGCCATCATCGACATGCGCAAGTAGCGGCTAGCGGGACGCGGCGCCTCGCGCCGCGTAGCCGAAGCGCTCGATCGCGGCCGCGGCGTCGGCGCCCGTCAGGAACGTGAGGAACGCGCGCGCCGCCGCGTTGCCGGAGCCGCGCGCGAGCAGCACCGCGTCCTGGCGGATCGGATCGTAGAGCTCGGGCGGCACCACGAAGCTCGCGGCCGTGCCCGTGTAGGCGATCGTCTGCGACAGCGACACGAACGCGAGATCCGCGTTGCGGGTCTCGGCCATCGCGAACGTCTGCGCGATGTTCTCGCCGCGCACGAGCCGCGGCTGCACACCATCCCAGAGCCCGAGCTTGCGCAGCGTTTGCTCCGCCGCGAGCCCGTAGGGCGCGAGCGCGGGATTGCCGATCGCGAGCCAGCGATAGTCGGTGCGCCGCAAAGTGTCGAGCGTCAACGGCGCCAGCTTGCCGGTGTCGCGCGTGAAGAGCGCGAGCTTGCCCACCGCATAGGTGAAACGCGTGGCGCCGTCGGCGAGCTTCGCGCGCACGAGCATGTCCACGTGCTCCGCGTCGGCGGACAGGAACACGTCGAACGGCGCGCCGTTCAGCACCTGCGTGTAGAGCTGCCCCGTGGAGCCCGAGACGATCGTGAGCGTGTGCTCGCCGCGTTGCTCGAACGCCTTCTCGAGCTCCGCGAGCGGCGGCACGAAGTTCGCGGCGACGGCCACCGTGGCCGAGCCGGCGGCGGCGCGCCCCGCGCCGAGCGCGGCGACGAGGCAGACGCACGCGCGCGCGAGCTTCGAGCACGGGCCCACCGCTATGACTTCCTCAGCATAGCGGCGAGCTTAGCTCATATCCGCCGGGAAATAGGGACATGCTGCTTTTTCGCCCGCACGCCGGGTGGTGCCGCAGAGCGGCTTCCTGCAAAAAAGCAGCATGCCCCTGTTTTTCAGAAGGTCGTGGTGAGCGCCGTATAGAAGAAGGTGGGATCGCCGCGGAAGCTCGCGCCGGCCGTCTGCTGCGGGAAGCGGCCGAAGTCGAAGTGTGTGACGCCGGTCTCGAGCGACAGCCGGTTTTTGTACGCGGCCCACGTGACGCGCGCCTCGAGCTGCCGGCCGATTTCCGTGCCGGACGCGCCGGTGGGATCGCGCCATCCCGCCCCGGCCCACGCGTCGCGCGCTTCCGCGAGCCGAACGTCCGCGTAGTTGACCATCGTTTGCCAGCGCGGCTTCGGCTTGAGCGTGAGCCGCACGCCGAGCATGTCCACGTTGGTGCGCGAGATCGCGCCGTAGATGTCGGTGGGGCCGAACTCGAACGTGCGGTCGCCGAACAGACTGTTGAACCGCTCGATGCGCGCGTCCGTCGGGTCCTTGTCGCCGGTCGCGAACGAGTATTGGACCAGCAGCACGGGCGCCCACTTGCTCGCGAACGCGTAGCCGACTTCGGCGTGGACGTAGTAGGCGTCGTGATCGAGGCCGGTGCGCGTGACGCCGCCGAACGCGTCGGCGGACTCGCCGCGCTGCAGGATCGGCTCAACTTCGTAGGTCCAGTGCTTCGGCTCCGGATTGCGGTAGATGCGCGCGCCGACCGTCAGCAGGTCCGCGGTGGCGACGGCGAGATTCTGCCGCGACGGCTCGGAGTCGAGGTCGAGCAGGTAGACCTCGAACGTGCTCTTGTCCGGGAACGGCGGCAGCTGGTAGTAGATGCCGGTCAAGGACGTGTCGCGCGTCGAGCGGTCGAGCTCGTAGTCGTCGTCGAGCAGACCCTCGCTGTCGGCGGGGAGGTTGCGCATCGGCGCCAAGTAGAACGCGCGCAGCTCGCGTCCGTCCTTCGCGCGCCAGTCCCAGTCGGCGCCTACGAAGCCCGCGGGCGCGTTGCTGTAGCGGCTGCGGGCGAGCACGCGGCGCTTGCCGAGATCGAGGGTCATGCGGCCGGCGCGCAGCGTGCTCTTGCTGCCGTCCTGGAGCGCGCCGTCCAGGTTCCACGCCACGTAGAGCTGCTGCGGCTCGAGCGCGTCCACGATCGTGGTGCTCACGAACGATCCGGTGTCGTTCCACTGTCCGCGCGAGTCCAGCAGCTCGCCGTGGAATTCGACCTTCGGCAGCTTCAAGTCGAACAGCAGGCTCGTCTGCAGAGCGAGCAGCCGATCGCTCGTGCTCAGGTTCGGGCGGAATTGCGCATCGATCGACTCGTAACGGGTGCGCTGCACGCCGCCGAAGTCGAAGTGCGATGCCTCCTCGGCGCCTGCCGGGGCCGCCGTTGCAGCGCACAGGATGGTGGCGCAGGCCGCCGCGAGCCACGAGCGCGTGTCGAGGAGAAGCCGAGCTGCGGTCACAAGTCCCTTCGAATCGCGGCCGCTCCGCGGCCATGCGGCGGAGTATACCGGCAGCACAAGAGGCCGAGCGCGAGCGCTCGACCCGTACGCTCTGCCGAGTTTCGCGCGCGGCCCGCGAGCGGCGAGCGTGGCATGATGCGCCGATGCAGACGTCGCTCCTCGACTTGCCGGCGCCGGCGCAGCCGGCCGACCCGCGGCGCGTGCTGCGCGAGGTGTTCGGCTACGACGAGTTCCGCGGCCAGCAAGCCGCGATCATCGGGGCCGCGCTCGCGGGCCGCGACGCGCTCGTGCTCATGCCCACGGGCGGCGGCAAGTCGCTGTGCTACCAGATTCCCGCGCTGTTGCGCGACGGCGTCGGCATCGTGGTGTCGCCGCTGATCGCGCTGATGGAGGACCAGGTGGGGGCGCTGCGCGAGGCCGGCGTGGCGGCGGCGTTCTTGAACTCGTCGCTCGCGCGCGGCGAGCAACAGCGAGTCATCGACGATCTGAAGCGCGGCCGGCTCAAGCTTCTCTATGTCGCGCCCGAGCGGCTCGTGCAAGAGGAGACGCGCGCCCTGCTCGCGCAGGTGCCGATCTCGATCGTGGCCATCGACGAGGCGCACTGCGTCTCGCAATGGGGACACGACTTCCGGCAGGAGTATCTCGCGCTCAACGATCTGGCCCGGTGGTTCCCCGGCGTGCCGCGGATGGCGCTCACGGCCACGGCTACGCCGCCCACGCGCGACGAGATCGTGGCCCGCCTCGAGCTCCAGCGTCCCGAGGTGTTCGTCGGCAGCTTCGACCGGCCGAACATCCGCTATCACGTGCAGACGAAGTCCGAAGCGCGCCGCCAGCTCGCGAAGTTCCTCGAGGGCCATCGCGGCGAGGCCGGCATCGTCTACTGTCTCGCGCGCAAGAAGACGGAGGAAACGGCCGACTGGCTCCGCGCGCAGGGCTTCGATGCGCTGCCGTATCACGCGGGCCTGCCGAGCGAGACGCGCGCCGCGCATCAGCGGCGCTTCTTGAACGAGGACGGCGTGATCGTCGTGGCCACGATCGCGTTCGGCATGGGCATCGACAAGCCCGACGTGCGCTTCGTGGCGCACCTCGACCTGCCGAAGAGCATGGAGGCGTACTACCAGGAGACCGGCCGCGCCGGCCGCGACGGCGAGCCGGCGGACGCGTGGATGGTGTACGGCCTGCAAGACGTCGTGCAGCTGCGCCAGCTCGTCGATTCGTCGGAGGCCGGTGAGCAACACAAATGGCGCGAGCGCCGCAAGCTCGACGCCCTGCTCGGCTGGTGCGAGGTCACCACCTGCCGCCGCCGGCCGCTGCTCGCTTACTTCGGCGAGCAGCAGGCCGGCGCGGATGCGGGCTGCGGCAACTGCGACAACTGCCTCACGCCGCCGCGCACCTGGGACGGCACGGAGGCGGCGCGCAAGCTCTTGTCCGCGGTCTACCGCACGGGTCAATCGTTCGGCGCGGCGCACGTCATCGACGTGCTGCTCGGCAATACCACCGATAAGGTGGCGCGCCATCGGCACGAGCGGCTCTCCGTTTATGGCATCGGCACGGAGCTCGGCGCGCCGGCGTGGCGCTCGCTGCTGCGCCAGCTCGTGGTGCGCGGCTATCTGCGCGTGGACAACGAGTACGGAGCGCTCGTGCTCACGGAGGAGAGCCGCGGCGTGCTGCGCGGCGCGGTCGAGATCAGCGTGCGCGAGGACCCGAAGGAGACCGCCGCGCCTCGCAAGAAGGCGCGGGGCGCCGCCGCGGAGGTGGCGGAACAGGACCGCGACCTGTGGGAAGCGCTGCGCGAGTGCCGGCGCGCGCTCGCCGCCGAGCTGAACCTGCCGCCGTACGTGATCTTTCACGACGCCACGCTGCGCGAGATGGTCGCCCAGCGTCCGGCGAGCCGCGACGCGCTGCTGCGATTGCACGGCGTGGGTCAGGCGAAGCTCGAGCGCTACGGCGACCGGTTCCTGGCGGTGCTCCAAGGCGCCGGCCACACCGCCGTTCCCTGAGGAACCGCGCGCGCCGTTGACGCTCCCGCGCGTGCGCCCCTATGCTCGTGCAACTTCGTCGGCGTGGGGGCGCCGCGCGCCTCGTCTGGCGACGTGTCGCTCCGGATCGCGTGCCGATGCTCTGGGGGAGATTCATGGACAAGGCGACATCCAAGGCAACCATTCGTGCAGCAGGGCTCGCGCTAAGTGCCGCGCTCCTTGCGAGCGGCGCGCTCGCGGCCGAGCGGCCGGACTTCACCGGCGTCTGGGGCACTTATCGCGAGCCTGGCGCGGCCGGTCCGCAGCGGGGCGGAGGCGGCGGTCCGCAGCAACCGGCGTTGCCGCTCAAGCCCGAGGCCAAGGCCAAGGTCGACGCGTATCGCGCGGCGGTTGCGCCGAGCGGCGACACCCCCGGCGGCTTCTGTCTCGGCACCGGCATGCCGGGGTCGATGCTCGGCTCGGGCGGTTATCCGATGGAGATCGTGCAGCACGACGATCTGCTCGTCGTGGTCTACGAAGCGCACACCGAGGTCCGTCACATCTACATCACGGCGCGCGCGAAAGAGGGCGATCTCTTCCCGGATCGCAACGGCTACTCGGTCGGACGCTGGGACGGCGACAAGCTGATCGTCGAGACCACGCATCTGAAGGAAGCGGTCGACCAGGGCCGCTATCCGCACAGCGACGAAGCGAAGATCGTGGAGGAGTATCACCTCACCACCACCGACAACGGCGGCAAGGTCCTCACCGCCAACATGACGCTGACGGATCCCAAGTTCTACACGGAGCCGATCAAGGCCGAGAAGAAGTGGCAGTTCCTGCCGGGCACGCGCTTGCTGCCGTACGAGTGCAACGAGCCGACCTGGGAGGAGCATCTCGAACAGTTGCGCAGCCAAAACGCCGGCGCGAAGAAGGGGAGCTAGCATGAAGCGTTCAACGTCGAAGAAGGTTTCCTTGGCGGCTGCTTTGGTGACAGGGGTCGCGCTTACGAGCGCGCCGTGGATCGCCGACGCGCATCACTCGGCCGCGCGCTTCGACCTCTCGATCCGCGACAATTACGTCACCGGCATCGTCAAGGAATTCCACGCGGCGAATCCGCACACGAAGATCGTGCTCGAGGTCACGGACAAGAAGGGCACGCGCGACATCGAGTACGAAGGCCACAGCCTGAACAACTACTATCGCGCCGGGTGGCGCGACGGCCTCATCAAGGTCGGCGACAAGATCACGCTGCAGGTGGGTCCCACCAAGGACGGCAGCGACGGCGGCTACGCGCTCGGCGTCACCGCTGCCGACGGCACGAAGTTCTAGCCGTGCGTGCGCTCAGCGTTCTCGGAGTTGTGCTGGCGTTCGCGGCGCCGTGCGCCACGGCGTTGGCGCAGAGCGCGGCGGCGCCGCGTATCTACAACACCGCGAAGCAGAAGCTCCAGCGCGGCGAGCGGCTGGTGGGCGGCACGGTCACGTCGCCCGATCCCGATATCTACTGCGCAATGGCGAACTCGGGCTTCGACTTCCTCTGGATCGAGATGCAGCACAGCCCGCTCACCTATCAGGAGGTGGCGCGGATGATCTGGGCGTGCCGCGGCGCGCCGGCGGTGCCGTTCATCCGCGTGCCGGACTCGACGCCGGGCGACATCCAGAAGGCCGTCGACATCGGCGCGCTCGGCATCATCATCCCGCTCGTCGATACGGTGGAAGAGATCACCTCCGCGGTCGAGTACGCGATGTATCCGCCCCTGGGCAAGCGCAGTCTCGGCAACGGCCAGTATGGCGCGCTCTACGGCAGCGACTACCGCGCCACGGCGAACGCGAACATCGTGATGGTCGCGATGATCGAGTCGCCGCCCGGCGTGGCGCTCGCGGACAAGATCGCGAACGTGCCCGGTGTGGACGTGGTGTTCGCCGCGAGCACCGACTTGGGCAGCTTCTCCGGCAAGCGCCAAGGCGATCCCGACTACGAATCGCAGGTCAAGAAGATCCACGACGCCACGCTCAAGGCCGGCCGCAAGCTCGGCGGGCCGCTCGCCTGGACGAACCGCGAGGGCTTCACCTTCTTCCAAGCCGGCACCGAAAGCGGCTTCATCCGCGCGGGGGTGAAGGCCGCGCTCGACGCTGCCCCAACGGGCGTAGCCCCCACCGAAGGCGCCGAACGGTACGAAAAATAGGGACAGGTTACTTTTTCGTCGGCGAGACGCTTCGGCTACCTGACCGGCGTCGCCGACGAAAAAGTAACCTGTCCCTATTTTTCGGCGTGCGCCGGTGAATCAGCCAGCCCCTATTTTTCGCTAACATTCGCGCATGCGACCCACTACCCGCGACATGGATCGTTCCGTCAACGTCTTCGGCGAAGCGCTGCAGGGCTGCAACGACCGGCCGATGACCGGCTTCTTCCGCGACGGCTGCTGCAACACGAGCGACGCCGATACCGGCTCGCACACGGTGTGCGTCGAGGTCACGC
>DASUFK010000348.1:0-3526 GCA_036274615.1 Gammaproteobacteria bacterium
AGGTTTGACAGCCCCGGGGGCAGTCAGTACATTCGTCCGCCTTCTCGCCCCGATGCCCAGGTGGCGGAACTGGTAGACGCGCTGGTTTCAGGTGCCAGTGGGGTAACACTCGTGGAGGTTCAAGTCCTCTCCTGGGCACCAACCGTCCCACTCAGGCAATACGAATGGCTCGTGCACATCGGTGTGCGGCACGGGATCGTGCGTGCCGAGATCCGACTCTCATCGGGCCGGGGCTTACCGACGGAAAAGATGCGCGCGGTTGGCTAGGGAGTCTCCCGAACGACCTTAGCCGGCGGAGCTCGTCGAGATGCTTGCACCGGCTATTCATTCGGGCCGGTTGAGCGTAAAGTGCGCTTCCTCCCCGGCGTGCAGCACGCTTCAAGACGGAAGCCCGCGGGCGGGAACGCCCAGTAGGAGGCAAGGTGCCGAGCCGAGCCGACTTCGAGAAGATGAACGCGAGGGTCGCGGAGGCCGTTGCGCTCTGCGAGGCCGCGCAGGAACGCTTCGAGCAGATTCACGCTGAAATGCTCAAGACCTTCCACGACGGTCACCAACCCCCAAGAAGGGTTTCGAATCAAGAGGACGAAGCGCGAACGCGCCTGTTCGAGGCGCGGTTGGAGCTCTCCAAGCAGTTGCGCGCGAGGCGTCGATTCGCCTCGGCGGACGACTAGCCCAGCCGGCTCGTCTCCGTCGACTCGTGGCTGCGCGCCGCAGCAGAGCAGCGGGTGGGGCGCAACGTGCCGCGTTGCCGAGCGGAACCGATCCTCGCGCCATTCGTGTACTTCTATAGAGGTACGCGCATGGAAGACCTGATCTGGCTGACGGGTGGCGCGCTATTCGGCGTAGGGATATTCGCCATCGCTTTCTGGGACAGCTTGTCTCGTTGGGTTCGTTCGCTCTGGTAGCCCACATCCGGCACCGGCTGGAGCGATCCTCGCGAGTCGCGAGCGCGCGTAGCGCGCGGTCGCCGGTAGGCGTCATCGGCATGGGAGCCGGCGTTGAGTTGATGCCTGCCGTGCCGATGTGCCGGTTGTCGAGCTGACCGAGTAGCGTCTTGCCCGGAGCTCGTCGTCCGCGACAGCGAATTTCGCGGCGAGATGCGCGCGCATCGTCTAAGATTTCCAACATGATACGAACGACTTCGTCCCCTTCGCGAGGCACGACCTAGTGCCGCGCGACCCCCGCGACGCCGAACGCTCCGAACGGCGTTACGAGCACCAAATCCCGAGCCGCGACGAGATTTCCGTCGCGATGGAGCGGGCAGGCCATCCGCTCACGCTCGAGGCGCTCGCGCCGCGATTCGACATCAACACCGAACAGCACCGGCGCGCGCTCGAGGCGCGGCTCAAGGCCATGGTTCGCGACGGCCAGCTGATCCGCAATCGCGCGCGCGAGTATTGCCTCACGCGCCATCTCGACGTCGTCACGGGCACCGTGCTCGCGCACCGCGACGGTTTCGGTTTTCTACGTCCCGACGACGGCAGCCCCGACGTCTACTTGTCCGCGCGGGCCATGAGCGAGCTCTGGGACGGCGACCGCATCGCCGTGCGCACCAACGACACGCCGCGCGGCAAGGAAGGTCATGTCGCCGAGATTCTGGCGCGCGGCAAGGCGCACGTAGTGGGTTTGTTCCGGCGTGAGCGCGGTATCGACTCGGTCATCGAGGAGGGCGACTCGCGCACGGAAGTTCTGATCGCGCGCGGCGAAAGCGGCGAGGCGAAGCCGGGCGACATCGTCAAAGTGGAAGTGCTCGAACACCCCACGAAGCGCAGCCACGCCGTCGGCCGCGTGGTGCAGATCGTGGGCCGCCACGACCAGCCGAGCATCGAGACGGACGTCGCAATGCTGGCGCACGGCATCCCGTACGAGTGGCCGCTCGACGCGCTCGCGGAGGCGCGCTCGTTCCCGAAGGACGTGCCCGCGAACGCCAAGGAGGGCCGCGAGGACCTGCGGTCGCTGCCGCTCGTCACGATCGACGGCGCCGACGCGCGCGATTTCGACGACGCGGTGTTCGCGGAGCCGCAGGGCGACGGCTGGCGTCTCATCGTCGCCATTGCCGACGTGGCGCACTACGTGCAGCCCGATACGCCGCTCGACCGCGAGGCGCGCTCGCGCGGCACGTCGGTGTACTTCCCCGACCGCGTGGTGCCGATGCTGCCGGAGGAACTGTCCAACGGCTTGTGCTCGTTGAACCCGCACGTGGACCGTTTGTCGCTCGCGTGCGAGATGAGCGTGTCGCCGCGGGGCGAGGTCACCCGGTCGCGGTTCTTCGACTGCGTGTTCCGCTCCGCGGCGCGGCTCACGTATCCGGAAGCGGCCGAGATCCTCGAGAGCCCGCGCCCGAAGAGCCCGAGCGGACATCTGAAGCCGGCGCTCATGCCGCTGCTCGACGTCTATCGTGCGCTCGACAAGGCACGCCGCAGCCGCGGCGCGATCGATTTCGATCTGCCCGAGACCAAGATCGTGCTCAACGATCAGGGCAAGGTCGGGAGCGTGCGCGCCGCCGAGCGGCTCGTCACGCACAAGCTCATCGAGGAATGCATGATCGCGGCGAACGTGGAGGCCGCGAAGCGGATGCGCAAGGCGAAGATTCCGGCCCTCTACCGAGTGCACGAGGCGCCGGGCGAGGACAAGCTCGAGGAGCTGCTGCTGTTCCTGCAGACCTTCGGGTACAAGCTGTCGCCGCAGAAGATCACGCCGAAGGAGATCAACACGATCATCGAGCGCGTGCAGGGCAAGCCGGAGGAGGAGCTCGTCGAGACGGTGGTGCTGCGCTCGATGATGCAGGCGCGTTACCAGCCGGCGAACGTGGGCCACTTCGGCTTGGCACTCGGCGCGTACGCACACTTCACGTCGCCGATTCGCCGCTATCCCGATCTGCTCGTGCACCGCGCGCTCAAGTGGCTCAACAAGAAGGGCTCGACCAAGGGCTATCGGTACAACCTCGAGGAGATGGAGAAGCTCGGCGAGCACTGCTCGCGCACGGAGCGGCGCGCCGACGACGCCACCCGCGAGGTGGCCGAGCGGCTCAAATGCCTGTATTTGAAGGACCACGTGGGCGAGACGTTCGACGGAATCATCGGCGGTGTTGCGCCGTTCGGTCTGTTCGTCCGGCTGCGCGAGCTCCAGGCCGACGGTCTCGTGCACGTCACCTCGCTGCCGAAGGACTATTACCACCGTGACCCGACGGGCACTGCGCTCACCGGGGAGCGAACACGCGAGACGTATCGGCTGGCGGATCCGATGCGCGTGCGGCTCGTGGCCGTGAACATCGAGGAGCGCAAGGTCGATTTCGTGCCGGCGGAGCCGGAGCCCGGCTCCGGCGCCTCGCCGGAGACCCGCTCCCGTGCCGCGCCGGAGGCCGGCTCCGGTGCGCGACGCAAGGGACAAGCGCCGCGCCCCAGCGGCAAGCAGCGGCGCGGCCGCCGTGGCTGAGCGCCGGCAGCTCGTGTACGGCCTGCACGCCGTCCGCGCGCTGCTCGAACGGCGGCCGGACACGATCGTCGCGGCGGCGGTGCTGCGCGAG
>DASUFK010000349.1:0-20996 GCA_036274615.1 Gammaproteobacteria bacterium
CAGTTCGAAGGCGTCGCGGGCGGCGGGGCGAACGGCAGCGGCGTCGGCGCGACGGTGACGTTCGAGAACGTGCCGTAGCGCGCTTCACTGCCTCGGCGCGCGCAACTCCGTCGGCCCTTGCTTCAAAGATCAGCCCGTTCACGTTGCCGTCGGCGCCGCGCACGAACTCGACCGTGGCGTCGACGGCTCGCGCGAAGAACTTGTCCTTCGCCTCCGCGTACAGCGGAACTTCGGCTTGTCCCGTCGCGCGCGAGATCAACGCACCTTTCACGACGCTCACCGTCAGCGTGACGTTGGGCGCGAGCGGATAAGCGCCCGCGTAGTCGAGGAGTGCCTCCGCCGGAAGCTGCACTTCGGTGCGGCCGCCGGGGAGCGCGGGACCGTCCGGTGCAGGATGGCCCCGAGCCGCGCTTCTACTCACTCGCCTCGAGTTGCGCGCGTGTCTACGTTATGACCGAGGCGCCGGACTGCCGCTGTGAGGCATCTTTAACTACAGGCACCGCCGGCTTCGTAGCCGATGGTCTCGATCCGGGCCTGCAGGTAATCTCCGGTCCCAGGGCCGTCGACGAGCTTTGAATAACGACACACGCCTCGGGGGCCAGGGGAACATGCACTACATTCGGCTTGCGGGCTATGCGCTGTTCGCATCCGTTCTCTGGGTCTGCGCAGCGCGCGGCGACCCCGTCGAGAAGGAGCTTCGGCCGGACACGAGCCATGGGATCGCACGCGCGGTGAGCTTGCTGCCCGGCGTGACGATGACGCCCCGGCAGTACGCTCAGTACCGCGACCAATTCGAAAAGTCTGAGAGCGCCGCTTCGAGCATGAAAGTGCTCGCCGCCGCGGCGACCGACGGTGAGGAGCCGCAGACGGCGCCTCTCCTTCCGCCTTTCTCGATCGATACGGGCGAAACGTATGTAGAAGCCATTGCGGTTGGCGACGTGATCGCAGACGCGCGCGCGGACATCATCGCATTCGGGCCGCAGCCTTCGCCCAATCAGAGCCTAGAGCAGCTCACGGTGTATGCGCAGACGGCCGAGGGGGCGCTCGACGCGCCCATCCATTCGCCCGTGGTCTCGCAGTTGCACGGCCGGCCGGATGGCTTCGTCGCAACACCGGTTCGCGGCGCCCGATCGGACATCGTCGCCTGGAACGGGTACTGGATCGAAATCTATTCCGTCGCGGTGGACGGCACGGTAGCTCCCACACCGCTGACCATTGAGCCCGGGTTCGGAATTCTCGACGTAGCCATCCGCGATCTGAACGCCGACGGGCGGCCCGATCTCGTCGTGTCCGGCGTGGACAGGGTGAGGCGCTACAGCCAAACGGCCGGCGGTGCCTTTGGCGCAAGCGTCGATGTCCTCACCGGCGGCGGCACCGACGGAATGCTGGCTGACATCGACGGCGACGGCAGACTCGACACGATCGACCGCGTCGTCGGTAAGAGCTTCGGCTTCGCGTATCGGCCGGGCCTGGCCGACGGCACGTTCGGTCCCGCCGTCGACGTTCTCGAAACGGCGTCGGCCGCCAGGACCGTCACGGATCCCTTCGTTCGCGACATGGACGGCAACGGTCTTCCCGACGTGGCGTTTGCCACGGGCGACGGGGCGCGCGTACGGTTCCAGACGGCGCCGGGCACGTTCACGACCGTGGATCTGCCCGCCTCGACCCCCACGCTATCCAATCTGCGCCACATCAGCATCGGGGATCTGGATGGCAACGGGCTATCCGATGCCATCCTCTGGATCGATGGTTACAACTCGTTCCACGTGGCCCTGCAGACGGCCCCTCGCGTGTTCAAGGCCGCCGGCCTCTACCGCGTGCCGGACGGCGGCCGCTTATATGGATCGTTCTATGAGGCCACAACGCTCATCGCCGACCTCAACGGCGACGCCAAGGCCGATCTGCTGGCCGTGACATCGGACCTCGTGGCCTTCTACAACTCCACCGGCTCCTACCCCGTGCTCGACGCATCGGTCACGAGCACGTCCCAAGCCGACGACGTGGATCCCACGGCGTATGTGCTGTGGCAGCACACCGTCACCAACGCGGGCCCGGCAACGCTCGTGGACGGCCTGCTGCTGCAGAATCTTCCCGAAAACTACGAGCTGTCCGGCACGGACGCACCTTGCGCCTATTTCGTGACGCTCGTGGCGTGCGCCTTGCCGCCGGTGCCCGCGGGATCCTCGGTCACGGTTCGAATCGAGGCGGCCTCGGTACTCGCGCGGGAGAGGGACAGCCGGCTCCTCGCCCAGGTGGCCGTCTCCGTGGGCGGTCAGCCCATCGACACGGCGCCCGACAACAACGCGACGGAAGTCATCACCCCCGTGCTTGGACATCCCGAAGATCTGCAGGCCGCGGGCGACGACTCGTACGTTTACGAGAATGCGGGTGACGCGGTGATTCCCGTCGGGAACTCGCCCGGAACGTCGCTGCTGTACCGGTGCATGCTCTATGGTCTTTCGGGCAGCAATGCTCCCGACGACACCGGTATCGCGGACGCGACTAGCGGAACCGTCTGCACGGCTCCGGGTGAGCAAGGCCAGTCTCGTATTCGACTCGAGCTGCGCGATGGAGCGACCGCCAATCCGGATCTCCGTTTCAACATCGGATTCGGGCGAGGCGGCATCAGCGGGCCAGGTCCCCAAAGGCTCACGATCGTCGACGACGACGGCGGAGATCCCAAGCTAGCGTCGGCGGGCGCTCACCCGTTCGAGGAGTGGCCCGCGATCTTTTCGTCGGTAGCGACCCTAAGCTCGCGCTCGGGTGGGGACACCGCTGCGCCGAGAGGCGTCGCGATCGGCGACCTAGATGGAGACGGCCGAAACGATCTCGCGGTTTCGTTCAGCGACGTGGGTGTGCACCCGGCATACGTATTGGTTTGGCTCCAGCAGCCGAACGGCACGCTGAGCGAGACGCCGTTGAAGTGGAGCGGGTCGTATGGCGGAGCCATAGTGAGCCTTGCGATAGGCGACTTGCTCGGCGACCGCGCACCCGAGCTCGTCGTGCCGCTCTCCACCGAGCTCGACTTCCTCCGCGTCGTGAATGGTGAATTGCAGGCGGTCAGCGCCACCTCACTGAACGCTTGGCAGGTCGCCGTCAGCGATCTTGACGGCGACGGCTACCAGGATCTGGTAGTAGCCGACGACGCAATCCAATCGTTCGACGGCCCGCAATACTGGGTCCCAAACGTAACCGTCTTCCACGGCAACGCACAGCGCACGCTCGATCCCGCACCGTACAAGTTTGGGATGCCGTACGCCGGACGTAACGAGCTCGTGATCGGCCGGTTCAACGATGACGCCTTGCCCGACATCGCAATCAGCAGCGGCCAGGGCAATTTCCCCAGTGTCGGCATCGCCTACCAAAACCCGGACGGGACCTTCGCCGCCCCCGTCGGCGTCTGGATCGGGGGGCCGATGCATTTGGACGGTGTCGGATTCGGCGATAGCGTAACCACCGGAGACTTCAACGGCGATGCGAAGACCGATCTCGCCATCGGCTCCTATGTGGGCGAGGGTCTGCCAACCGTCTGGATCTACACCGACCTGCGTGACGACGATTTTTCGTCTCCGTCGCAACGGCTCTACATAGGTGCCGAGGGAAGCCTTGGCGCGCTCGACTTGAATGGAGAGGGCCGCGACGACCTGCTGGTCGACACGTCCGGAATCCCGGGATTTCCGGGCACGCCGATGGCAGTCTTCATGCAGGATGCGCTGCGACAGCTGCACTACGCGGGAAATCTGGCGCAAGAGGGCTCGGGCCAAAACGATCGTTGGACTCAGAAGATCGCCGTGGGCGACCTGGATGGAGACGCCCGAGCCGATGCGGTGCTCGTCAACTACTACTCGGGCCGCGTCTTCCTCGGGCACAGCGCGGCGGCCAACCAAACCGTGCAATTCACCACCCTTGAGTCGAGCAGCCAGGTGACTACCGGGGCAAGGGCGCGCTACCGCGTTCGACTCACGAACAACGGCGCGCGCACGAGCCTCGAGATCCCGCTCCGCTGGAGCCTTCCGCCCCAGCTCGCGTCACCGCAGATCGTAGCTGCCAAAGGCGGCTGCGACGTCGTTTCGTCCACGGCGCAATGTCTGCTGCCGCAGATCGACTCCGGCGGTTACGTCGATGTGATGCTCACCGGCACGTTCAACGTGAGCGGCACTTATCCCATGTCGGTCTCGGCCGGGCCCAACGGCGCATATGGCGGCGTCGCGCTCACGGCCACTGTCGCGGACGCAAGCGGCGGCGGTTCGTCCGGCACCGGCGGCTCGTCCGGCGGCAGCGGCGGTTCCACTGGCGGCGGGGGGACTAGTTCGTCGGGCGGGGGTGGCGGCGCGCTCGATTGGCTCTGCGTTTGCGCACTGCTCGGCACCGCACTCGGTCGACGCTGCACGCCGCGCGTCGTTGGGCGCGACCGCCGACCGCAGGTCTAGGCAACGCGGTTCGGCAGACTGCAATCGCAAGAAAGGCGGGCTTCGCCGATGAAGCCGAAGCTTCGTCGATTCCGGCGGCACGTCATCGCGCAGGCGCGCGGGCCGGGGCCGTGAGCGCCCGCACGAGCTCGGTGACGTCGGCGAGATCCTCGAGCTTGTCCACGATGCCGAACACCTGCTCCGCGGCAGCGGCCGGCAGCACGAGCGTCGCACAATCGGTCCACTTCTCGTGGAGCTCCGCGCGCGTGAACGGCAAGTCGGGGCCGCCGCGGTAGCGCTCGTCGGCCTTCTCGACGAGCGTGCGGCCGTCGGCGAGATCCACCTCGACGGTGCTGCGGATCCTTTCGAAGCCTTGCGCCTCGATCTTAGGATCGAGCACGCGCTCCACCTTGCGCATCAGCGCCTGCACCTCGGGGCTGCGCACAAACTCGTCGTTAAACTCGCGCACGCCGGCTTTGCGCCGCAGCGCGATCGCGCTGACCATGAACGCCGGGCAGAACTTGGCTTCGAGCTCGTTGTTGGCGATCGGGTAACGCAGCGGGTTGAGAATGTTCGAGCCCGCGCGCACGCGGATCGCGCGGATCTGCTCGGGCTGCACGTCGTGCGCGAGCACGAGCCGGCGCATCGCGTCCATCGTGGGATGGCCGAGCACGCCGCACGGATATGGTTTGATCGACACGCCCGGCGACACGATCGTGTGCGGGTTGCCGAGCACACCCACGATGCGGTCGCGATCGAAGCCGCCGCCGTGGCTGAACGCCTGGAAGAACCCCCACGGCGGGTCGAGCGCGTCATTGCCGCCGGTGAAGCCGCGCGCGGCCAGCTCGGCGGCCACGATACCGTTCTGTGCGGCGCGGCCCACGTGCAGCGGCTTGGTCATGCTGCCGAAATTCACGCGGATGCCCGACGCGGAGCTCGCGGCGATCGCGAGCGCGTGCGCCGTTTGCGTGGCGTCGAGCTCGAGCAGCTTGGCCGCGGCCATCGCCGCACCGAAGGTGCCCACGGTGCCGGAGGTGTGGAAGCCCTTCTTGTAGTGATCGGGATGAATCGCCTCCGCGATCTTGCACTCCACCTCGAAGCCCGTGAGGAACGCCTCGAGGAAGCGCTTGCCGGAGATCCGGCCGCGCTCGCCGAGCGCGAGGGCGGCGACGAGCGGCGGAATCGTCGGATGCGTGAGCAAGCCGAAGATGCGGTCGGCGCTCGTCGCGAGCTGGGTGTCGTCCCAGTCGAGCGCGTGGCCGCTGGTGCCGTTGACGAGCGCTGCGCTCGCCGCGCCGGTCTTGAACGGCACGGGCCCGAGCACCGTGGCCTCGGTGCGGGAGTCGCTGCCGCGCACGTGCTCGTGCAGCACGCGGCCGGCTTCCTGCGTCGCGCCTGCGAGCAGCACGCCGAGGCCGTCGATGACGCAGCGCTTCGCGATGCCGATCGCCTCGCGCGGCAGGTCGGCGAAGCGCGCGCGGCCGACGAACTCGACCACCGCGGCCGTTACGGATCCGTGCTCTGTCATAGGCGCGGAAGGATACCGTAAACCCCGCCGCGTCCGCGGTCCGCTTGCAATTAATTAACTGTATGTTTAAATTAGCCGCATGGCCGCCAAAGCCCGTAAACACCGTCACCCCCAGGCCCGTCGCCCCGGCCGGCCGCGCGCCGACGAAGCCAACCAGCGGGAGCGCCTGCTCGACGCGGCCGTGGAGTGCTTCTGTTCCGACGGCATCGCCGCCGCGAGCCTGCGCTCGATCGCGGTGAAGGCCGGCGTCACGCCGGCGCTCGTGCACTACTACTTCGGCAGCAAGCAGAAGCTGCTCGACGCGTTCGTCGCGGAGCGGCTGATGCCGTTCGTCGGCGCGCTTGGCGCGAGCCTGGGCGCGGTGGGCGACGATCCGCGCGCGCTCGTCACGGCGTTCGTCCGCGGGCTGCACGCGGCCGTGGAGCATCTGCCGTGGCTGCCGGGCTTGTGGCTGCGCGAGGTCATCGGCGAAGGCGGCGCACTGCGCGAAGTTCTGCTCGAGCAGATCTCCCCCGCCGTCCCGCGGCTGCTCGCGGAGCGCTTCGCCGCGCTGCAGAAAGAAGGCGCGCTCAACGACGATCTCGACCCGCGGCTGCTCGTGGTGTCGCTCGTGGGGCTCACGTTGTTTCCGCTCGCCGCGGAGCCCGTGTGGCGCCGGCTCTTCGACGCGCGCGACGTCGACCACGCGGCGCTCGAGCGGCACACGCTCGCATTGCTCGATCTCGGACTGGGAGTCACCGATGCTCGCTAGAAGCGTTCTCGCGCCGCGCGTTTCGCTGCTCGGCGCGTTGCTCGTGTCCGTCGCGGCGTGCGAGCGCGACCCGAACCCGCCGCTGCTCGGCTCGCTCGAGTGGGCCCGCGTGGCCGTCACGGCCGAGCTCGCCGAGCCCGTGCTGCGCTGGGCCGTGGCCGAGGGCGATCGCGTGGAGGCCGGCGCCGTGCTGCTCGAGCTCGACCCGCGCCGCCAGGACGCGCGAATCGCCGAGGCGCGCGGCACGTTCATGCAGGCCGAGGCGAAGCTCGCCGAGCTCACCAACGGCGCAACGCTCGAGACGATCGACACCGCGCGCGCGAATCTCGCGCGCGCCCGCGCGGCGCAGGTGCAGGCCGAGACCGACTACACGCGCATGGACGACCTGTTCAAGCGCGACCTCGTCACCGCGACGGCCGCCGATCAGGCGCGCTCCACGCAAGATCAGGCTCGCGCGCAGACCAAGGCGAACGAAGCACAGCTCCGCGAGCTCACGCGCGGCACGCGCCCGGAGCAGGTGGAGCAGGCGGCGGCCGCCGCCGACGCCGCCAAGGCGGCGCTCGCGTCGCTCGAGCTCACGCGCGAGCGCCTCACCGTGCGCGCGCCGCGGGCGGGCCGCGTGGACGCGCTGCCGTTTCACCCGGGCGACCAGCCGGCCGTCGGCGCCGAGCTCGTGAGCCTGCTCGTGGGCGATGCGCCGTATGCGCGAGTGTTCGTGCCCGCGCCACGCCGGGCCGGCATGCAACCCGGCGACGAGTACGAGATCCGCGTGGAAGGCGTGGACACGCCGTTCCGCGCGAAGCTCCGCAGTGTGCGCAGCGAGGCGAGCTTCACGCCGTACTACGCGCTCGCGGGCGACGACGCCACGCGGCTCGTCTATCGCGCCGAGCTGGTGCTCGAAGGCGCCGGCGCCGCCGACTTGCCGGCCGGTCTGCCGGCGTCCGCAACCCTCATCCGGCATTAGCTCCGATGAACGCCGCCGCAGAAGACACCGCCATCCGGGCACACGGCCTCACGAAGCGCTTCGGCGCACTCACGGCCGTGGACGCGCTCGACCTCACGGTGCGCCGCGGCGAGGTCTACGGCTTCTTGGGCCCGAACGGCTCGGGCAAGTCGACGACCATCCGCATGCTCTGCGGGCTGCTCAAGCCCACCGCCGGAGACATCGACGTGCTCGGGTGCGCGATCCCGCGCGACGCCGAGAAGCTCAAACGCCGCATCGGCTACATGACGCAGCGGTTCTCGCTCTACGAGGACCTCACGGTGGCCGAGAACCTGGGCTTCCTCGCGGCGGTCCACGACGTGCCGCGCGCCCGCGCGCGCGCGCGCATCGACGAGCTGCTGGAGCGCTACCACCTCGCGGACCGGCGCAAGCAGCTGGCCGGTACGATGAGCGGCGGTCAGAAGCAGCGGCTCGCGCTCGCGGGCACGGTGCTGCACAAGCCGGATCTCTTGTTCCTCGACGAACCCACGAGCGCCGTGGACCCGCAGTCGCGCCGCGACTTCTGGGACTCGCTGTTCGAGCTCGCCGACGAGGGCACGACGCTGCTCGTGTCCACCCACTACATGGACGAGGCCGAGCGCTGCACGCGGCTCGCGATCCTGGACCGCGGCCGCATCGTGGCCGACGGCACGCCGCACGACCTCATGCGCGACCTGCCGGGCCGCACGCTGCTCGTCGACACGCACGATCCGCGCGCGGCGCAACGCGCGCTCTCCGGAGTCGACGGCGTGATCGCGCTCGCGCAGATCGGCACGTCGCTGCGCGTATTGGCCGAGCGCGGCGACGGGCTCGAGCAGCGGCTCGGCGCACGCCTCGAGAGCGAAGGCGTGGACGGCCGCATCGAGCCGATCGCGCCGAATCTCGAGGACGTGTTCGTCGCGGCCACGCGCAAGACGCACGAAGGCAACCGCGCCGAGGCGGCATCGTGAGCCTGCGGCGGCTCGGGTCGATCGTCGTGAAGGAGCTGCGGCAGCTGCGCCGCGACCGGCTCACATTCGCGATGATCATCGGCATCCCCACGATGCAGCTCGTGCTGTTCGGCTACGCGATCAACATGGACGTGCGGCATCTCGATGCGGCCGTGCTCGACCAGTCGAACACCGCGCGCTCGCGCGAGCTCGTGGCGCAGCTCGGGGCCACCGACGTCCTGCGCTTCAAGCACGTGGCGCATTCCGAGCAGGAGGTCGATGCGCTGCTCGACGCCGGCAGGATCAGCGCCGCGCTGGTGCTGCCGCCCGACTTCGAAGCCCGCATGGAGGTTCACGACCGGCCGGCCGCGCAGATCGTGGTGGACGGCTCCGACCAGGTGATCCAGGCGGCCGCGCGGCAGCTCGCGGGATTTCCGGTCTACGACCCGGGGGGTTGGACGACCCGCGTGCCGCCCATCGAGGTGGTGAACTTCTACAACCCGCAGCGGCTCGCGCCGATCAACACGGTGCCCGGGCTCGTGGGCGTGATCCTCACGATGACGCTCGTGCTGTTCACGGCGATCGCGCTCGTGCGCGAGCGCGAGCGCGGCAACCTCGAGATGCTGATCGCGACGCCGGTGTCGCCGTGGGAGCTCACGGTGGGCAAGGTGCTGCCGTTCGTGGCGATCGGTCTCCTTCAGGTCACGATCGTGCTCGCGCTCGGCAAGCTGCTGTTCGGCGTGCCGGTGCGCGGCTCGCTAGCGGAGCTCTACGGCGCGGCGCTCGTGTTCATCCTCGCGAGCCTGTCGCTCGGGATTTTCATCTCCACGCTCGCGCGCACTCAGTTCCAGGCGATGCAGGTGGCGTTCTTCACGTTCCTGCCGCAGATCCTGCTGTCGGGGTTCATGTTCCCCTACCCCGGCATGCCGGTGCCCGCGCAGTGGTTGTCGGAGGTGTTGCCGCTCACGCACTTCCTGCGGCTCGTGCGCGCCATCATGCTGCGCGGCGCCGACCTGACCGACGTTTGGCCGTCGCTCGCTGCGCTCGGCGTGTTCATCGTGGTGGTGCTCGGCGTGGCGGTGTCGCGCGTGCACAAGAGCCTCGACTGATCGTCTGGCACCGCCGGTGTCTGGCACCGCCGGTGTCTGACACCCTTGGTGTCTGACACCAACTCCGGCGCAGGTGGTGGCTCAGCCTCGCGGCGGCGCAGCGCGCGCCTTGAGCTCGGTGGCTCGATCCACGATGAGAACGTCGACGGGCACCGCGCGCAAGGTCAAGCCGAGCTGGCGTTGCAGCTCGGCGGCGAGCTGCTGCGGGTCGTGCTCGTTCGGGTCCCAGCGAAAGTCGACGTCGTAGCGCTTGGCGAGCCCGGTGTGATCGAGCACGGGCCGGCCGATCAGCGACTCGAGTGCCATCACGATGTTGACCGCGCGCACGCGCTCGCCGCCGAGCCCCGAGGCATTCGGTGCGAGCACGCCGGGCGCACCTCGCTGATCCGCCGACTCGCGCAACCGCGATCCGCCGCCGGCTTGGTCGAGCACGTAGAGCGGCGACTGGCCGCGATGCGCCTCGAGCGCGAAATAGTCGAACAACAGCCCGGCGACCAGCGGCCGCACCGCCTCCACCAACAGCTGCACGTCGGTACCCTCGAGGTCGTCCGGAGCCTGCGCTTGCACGTGATAGGTCGACGAGGCGGCCCACGCCGGCAAGTCGACGACTTGATCGAGCCTCACGCCGTACGCGAACGCGACGAGCTCCGCGAGCGACACGTTCTCGGCCGTGAAGTCGCCGGTGCGCGGCGCCACGTTGAGCGTCCTCGGGCTCGCGGGGCGGCTCTGCTCGACGACCGCCGATTCGAACGCTCGCAGCGGCCGGTCGCCCACGGCACGCTGCGCGATGGCCGGCACGGCGAGCCATCCGCCGATCACGAGCGCGGCGGTTACACGCACGAGGCACGCGCCGGCCCGCGTCGATAACTCGATCACGTCATCCACCTCCCGTCGGCTGGGGGCACCGGCGTTCCTTCGCCAGCGCCTAGCTCCGCGAGACTCTGCGCTCCGGAGCGAGCGTCTGCAACCGCAGCCGAGCCGCCTCTCAAGTCTCGGGAGGCGCGGTGTGCCTCGCACCTTTGCGCGCGCGGGCCGCCTTGGCGAGCGCCTCATAGCGCGCGCGAAAGGCTTCGAGCTTGTCGTCCGTGAGCTCCTCGAGATCGAGAAGCGCGTTCTGCGCTCCGTGCGTCGCGCGAATCAGCTCGTCGAGCTTGATCTGCATCGCCTCGGTGTCGCGCGTCTGCGTGTTCTGGATCAGGAACACCATCAAGAACGTGACGATGGTCGTGCCCGTGTTGATCACGAGCTGCCAGGTGTCGCTGAAGCCGAAGACCGGGCCGGTCACGGCCCACACCACGATCACCGCCACGGCGACGACGAACACGATCGGCCGGCCGCAGAAATACGACGCGCGCTTCGCGAACGTCGAGTACCAAGTCGAGGTATGCACGAGCTGCTCCTTCAAGCGCGGCGCGAACCCACTACGCGCTCGATCGCGCGACTCGACCACTGCAAGTCCTGGGCCAGCGTGCGGCCGCACCACGGCTCGTCGGGGGCGTGCCCGGCGCGGAACGCAAGATACGAGATCGCGCAAGCTGCGTTGTAAAGGAGCACGCGCTCACGGCTGATCGTGCAGCCCGTCACCGGCTCGTACGCCGCGACGGCCGCATCGAACGCCTTGGCCTCGAAGTCGAGCACGAGATAGCGGAAGTCGTGGTGGCGATCGGCACAGGCGGCGCCGTCGTAGTCGAATAGCCCTAGGACCTCGAGCGAGCTCGGTGCCACGACGACGTTGTGCACGCCCACGTCCGTGTGCGCGAGTACGCGGTCGTGCGTTGCCACGGGCTCGCTCTCGTAAGCGGCGATCACGTCCGCCGCTCGGGCACACAGGTCGGCGTCCGCGACCACGCTCGGAAGCCGCTCGGCGATCCATGCACCGGGCTCGGGCCAGCTCGGCCGCGCGGGCAGCCAGTCGGCGACCTCCGCTGCCGCGATCTTGGAGTGCAGCTCCGCGAGAATCGCACCGACGCCCGCGCCGAACCGCGACGCCGCGGCCGGATCGCGCCGCATGCGCGCGTAGGTCTCCGCGGAATCCGCGCTGCCCACGACTAGGCTGCGCACCTCGAAATCGCCCGACGGGCTCTCGTACAGCACGCGCGGCGCTGTGAAGCCGCAGCGATCGGCGAGCAACCGCAGCACGCGGCGCTCCGTTGCGAGCGCCACACGGCCGTTCGGCGATGCGGCGAACCACGCGACGCGCGGGCCGGGCACCCGCACGAGCCAGCGCTCCTCGCGCCGCTCGACGCTCACGTCGCTCGGCCGTAGACGGAGCCTTGCCGCGCCGAGCGCCGCGCACGCCGCCTCCGGCGTCAGAGAAGAAAACGGGGACATGCTGGTTTTTCGCCGGCCACGGTATGCATCGCCGTGGGCGAACGGGGACGGGGACGCGCTGCTTGTTCGCCGGCGATCCGGGAAGGCATCGGCGATTCGGCTACGGAACGGCGGCAACGAAAAAGCAGCATGTCCCCATTTTCACGCGACAAAGTAACCTGTCCCTATTTTGTGCGGGGGCTCAGCGGCGCAGGGCGAGGAACACGCCGACGACCACGAGGGCGGCGCCCGCGATTCGCGTGGGGGTGAGCGTGAAGACGAGCGAGCGCATCAGGCCGAAGTGATCGATCGTGAGCGCCGAGAACACCTGCCCGGCCACGATCAGCGCGATCGCGTTGCCCACGCCGAGCCGAGGGCTCAAGAACGTGATCGTGAACACGTAGAACGCGACGATCGGCCCGCCGCTGAAGCTCCACCACGGCGACTCGGCAAGGGCCTTCGACACCGGCAGCCCCTGCCCCTGCACGAGCACCACGACCGCGCTCGCGGCAGCGGCGACGAGAAACAGCGTGAGCGCCGCGAACGGCACGTTGCCGCCGATCGTGCGGGAGAGCGCCGCGTTCGACGCAGCCTGCACGGGAATCAGCGCGCCGCTGATCAGCGCGAGCAACGATAGCAGCAGCGTGGTCTTCATGACGTCCTCGGTCTCCGGGGAGATAGGAACGGACGTCGCGGATGTTACGGCGGAATCGGGCTCCGCGAGAATGGGACGACGTTCCGCGGCTATTCCACCGTCACCGACTTCGCGAGATTGCGCGGCTGGTCCACGTCGGTGCCCTTGAGCACCGCCACGTGGTAGGCGAGCAGCTGCAGCGGCACCGTGTAGACGATCGGCGCGATCAGCCGGTCGGCGTGCGGCATCGCGATGACCTTCACGCCGAGCTCCGACTCGAGGCCGGTCTCGCGGTCCGCGAACACGTACAGCTGGCCGCCGCGAGCCCGCACCACTTGCATGTTCGACTTGAGCTTGTCGAGGAGCTCGTTGTTCGGGCACACCACGATCACCGGCATCTCCTCGTCGATGAGCGCGAGCGGGCCGTGCTTGAGCTCGCCCGCCGCATACGCCTCGGCGTGGATGTAGGAGATCTCCTTGAGCTTGAGCGCACCCTCCATCGCGATCGGCCACATCGGGCCGCGTCCCAGGAACAGCGCGTGATTCTTTTCCGCGAAGTCCTCGGCGAGCAGCTTCAGCAAGTCGTTCTTGCCGAGCACCTGCTCCACGGCGGCGGCCACGTGATAGAGATGCGTGACCAGCTCCGCCTCGCGCTCCTGCGGCATGCCGCGGTGCCGCGCGAACATCAGCGTCACGAGCAGCAGCGACAAGAGTTGCGTGGTGAACGCCTTGGTGCTTGCCACGCCGATCTCGGGACCGGCCTGCGTCATCATCACGAGATCCGATTCGCGCACCATCGAGCTGTGCGCACTGTTGCAGATCGTGAGCGAGCCCACGTAGCCCGCGGTCTTCGCCATGCGCAGCGCTTCGAGCGTGTCGGCCGTCTCGCCGGACTGCGACAACGTGACGAACAGCGTGCCCGGCGGCACCACCACGTTGCGGTAGCGATACTCGCTCGCGATCTCCACCTGGCAGGGCAGCCCCGCGAGCGCCTCGAGCCAATAGCGGCCGACGCTGCCCGCGTGATAGCTCGTGCCGCACGCCACGATGTGCACCTGCTCCACCTTCGGCAGCAGGTCCGCCGCGCGCGGACCGAGCGACTCCGGCACCACGCGCTTGTTGACGACGCGGCCGTAGAGCGTGTCCGCGAGCGCGCTCGGCTGCTCGAAGATCTCCTTGAGCATGAAGTGCCGATAGGGGCCCTTGTCGGCCGCGTCCGACGTCCATTGCGTCTCGTGCACGGCGCGCGTGACGGGAGTGCCCTGCGCGTCGCAGATCTTCACCTGCTCGCGCGTGATCTCGGCGAGGTCGCCCTGCTCGAGATAGATGAAACGCTGGGTCACGGGCAGGAGCGCCGGCACGCCGCTCGCAACGAAGTTCTCGCCGATGCCGAGCCCGATCACGAGCGGGCTCGCGATGCGCGTGACCACGATGCGGTCGGGGTCCTTCGCGTCGAACACGAGCAGCGCGTAGGCGCCCACGAACCGCTGCACCGCGAGCCGCACGGCCTCGACGAGATCGTGGCCCTGCTTCAGGTAATCGTGCACGAGGTGCGCGGCGACCTCGGTGTCGGTCTCGGACTTGAACTCGTAACCCCTGGCGATGAGCTCGTCCTTGAGCGGCTGATAGTTCTCGATGATGCCGTTGTGGATCACGGCCACGCGGTCGCCGGACAAATGCGGATGCGCGTTTGCCTCGGTGACGCCGCCGTGCGTGGCCCAGCGCGTGTGCGCCACGCCGAGCCGGCCGGCGAGCGGCTGCTTCGCGAGCTTGGACTCGAGCTGCGCAACCTTGCCCACCGTGCGGCAGAGGCCGAGCGCATGGTTCTTCTGCACGACGGCGAGGCCGGCGGAGTCGTAGCCGCGATACTCGAGGCGCTTCAGGCCCTCCACGAGCACCGGCACGATGTTGCGCTCAGCGATCGCTCCGACGATTCCGCACATACGTTTATTGCTTCCTTATCTGATGAGCCTGAACCGGCGCGCGCTGCTAATGGGAATTGTTGGGGGAGTCTTTCGGCTTTTTCTTCGGCCGCTGCCAGCCCGGAACGCTGGCCTGCTTCGAGCGCTCGAGCGTGAGCTGCTCGGCCGGCGCGTCCTTGGTGATCGTGGAGCCCGCGCCGATGGTGGCGCCGGCGCCCACTTCCACGGGCGCGACGAGCATGGTGCCCGAGCCGATGAACGCACGGTCGCCGATGACGGTGCGGTGCTTGTTGGCGCCGTCGTAGTTGCACGTGATCGTGCCGGCACCGACGTTGACGTCGCGGCCGATCGTTGCGTCGCCCACGTAGGTGAGATGGTTCACCTTGCTGCCCTCGGCAACCCGGCTCTTCTTGATCTCGACGAAGTTGCCGACCTTCACCTTGTCCGCGAGCTCGACGTCGGGGCGGATCCGCGCGAACGGGCCGATCTCGCAGTGTCGTCCCGCGACGAGGTCGGTGATCACGCAGTGTGCGTGCACCACCGTGTCCTCGCCGAGCTCGGTGTCGGCGATCACGGCGTACGGCCCGATGCGCACGCGGTCGCCGAGCTCCACGTCGCCCTCGAACACCGCGCCCACGTCGATGAACACGTCGCGGCCCACCGTGAGGTTGCCGCGCACGTCGATGCGCTCGGGATCGGCGAGCGTCGCGCCTCGAGCCATGAGGTCGCGTGCGATCTCGCGTTGGATCGTGCGCTCGGCGACGGCGAGCTGCGCCCGGTCGTTGATGCCGAGCACCTCGGTGGTCGACTGAATCACGGTGCCCAAGATCTTGGTGCCGTCGGCGGCGGCGAGCGCGATGACGTCGGTGAGGTAGTACTCGCCTTGCGCGTTGTCGTTGTCGAGCCTCGCGAGATAGCGGCGCAGCGCGCCGGCCTCGAACGCGATGAGACCGGTGTTGATCTCGTTGACGCGGCGCTCGTCGTCGCTGGCGTCCTTCTCTTCGACGATGCGGCAGACGGCGCCGTGCTCGTCGCGGATCACGCGCCCATACCCCGTGGGCTCTTCGACCACGGCGGTGAGCAGCGCGAGCTCGCCCGCCGCGGAGTCCTTGACGAGCCGCTGCAGCGTCCTCTTGGTGACGAGCGGCACGTCGCCGAGCAACACCAGCACTTGGTGACCGTCGGGTATCGACGGCAGCGCCTGGCGAACCGCGTGCCCGGTGCCGAGCTGCTTGGCTTGCAGCGCCCACTGCACGTCGGCGTCGGGGAAGGCGGCCTTGACCGCGTCGCCGCCGTGCCCGTAGACGACGTGAATGGCCGCGGGCTCGAGCGCGCGTGCCGACGCGAGCACGTGCGCGAGCATCGGGCGGCCGGCGAGCGGCTGCAGCACCTTCGGCAAGGCGGAGTTCATCCGCTTGCCCTGGCCTGCGGCGAGAATCACGACACTGACGGGCACTAGACCGGACCTCGGCGCGCTTGAGAAGCGGAATCATAACGCGGACGGGGGGTTGCCACGTGCCCACTGCGTCACGGTCGGGACCTGGGAGCGTGCCCTCCCGAACCTGCGCGGCGGCCGGTTGCCGACGGACAGCGTGGCGAGGACGGTCGCCGGGCGTCGTTCGGCCCCACCGGGCGGGCGGACTCGCGGCCGGCGGAACGAACGACACGAGGTTGCGCGACTTGATGCGGCGCGGCGACGGTTTCGCTGGCGACTCCGTCCGCGTTCGCGCTAGAGTCAAAGAGCCCGTTCGTTCCATGCGCCAAGCCGCACCGGGGGGAGTCGATGCATGTCGCAAGGGCAACGTCCCGCTTCGCCGTCCTGCTCGCGGCATGGCTGCTCGTTTCACCGCCCACTCTCGCGCAGAACGGTGTGAGCGCGAACGCGGATAGCACGGCGTTTGCCGTCGGCTACGTCGAGACACGCACGGACGCTGCCGGCCAGGCGCGCGCGGCGCTCGGCGCCTATCGCGACGCGGCGCGCAAACAGAGCGGTTCGGTGGAGATCTTCGAGCAGGTCGGCCGTCCCGGCCACTTTGCGATCTTCGAGCGCTGGCGCGACCAAGCGGCGCTCGACGCGCGCGACGCCGCCGCGCGGCAGAAGCTGCTCGCCGCGCTCGAGCCGATCCGCGTGAGCGGATACGACGAGCGGCCGTACAAGAATCTGACCACGGCTCCGCAGACCGCCGCCGCAGAGCGCCGTTCGGTGTACGTGATCGCCCACGTCGACGTGGCGCCCGACCCGCGCGTGGCGCCGATGCTCGTGAAGCTCGCCGAGGCCGCTCGCAAGGAGCCCGGCAACCTGCGTTTCGACGTGGTTCAGCACACGATGCGCGCGAACCACTTCACCGTCATCGAGCACTGGCGCGACCATCAAGCGCTCGACGCGCACGTCGCGGCAGAGGCCACGCGCCAGTATCGCGACGCGCTGCAGCCGCTCACCGGTAGCCCGCTCGACGAGCGCGTTTACGAAGCCGTGGAGTAGACCGCGCTCCGTCGGCGCGCCGTCGTCTCCGATCAATGCCTGCCGGCAGCCGTAGAGTGACGCTGTTTTCCGACCACTTCCGCCTCGAGCGCCGCGCCGCCAACGGCATCACGCTGAATGTCCGGCACGACGCGGGCGGCACGCCAGCCGACCGGCCGGCGCTGCTCCTGCTGCACGGCTTCCCGCAAACGCACGCGATCTGGCATCGCGTCGCCGACCGGCTCCGGCGCCGCTTCACGCTCGTGATGCCCGATCTGCGCGGTTACGGGGACTCCGCCAAACCCGACGGGCCCGAGGACCACTCGGCCTACGCCAAGCGCACGATGGCGCGCGACGTGCTCGAGCTCATGCGCGGGCTCGGCTACGAATCGTTCTTCGTGTGCGGTCACGATCGCGGCGCACGCGTCGCGCACCGCCTCGCGCTCGACCAGCCGAACGCCGTGCGCGCGCTCATGCTGCTCGACATCTCGCCCACCGCGACGATGTACGAGCGCACCACGATGGAGTTCGCGCGCCTCTACTACCACTGGTTCTTCTTGATCCAGCCGGCGCCGCTGCCCGAGCGGCTGATCGGCGCGGCGCCGATCTTTTATCTGCGCAACAAGCTCGGCGGTTGGGGCGGGGGCGGCGGCGGCTTCTTCGACACGCGCGCGCTCGCGGAGTACGAGCGCTGCTTCACGCCGGACGCGATCCACGCGATGTGTGAGGACTATCGCGCGGCGGCCGGCGTGGACCTCGAGCACGACCGCGCCGACGCCGCGCGGCGCATCGGCTGTCCCGTGCGTGTGCTCTGGGGAGAGCGCGGCGTCGTGCACCGGCTGTTCACGCCCGTCGAGGACTGGCGCGCGAAGAGCTCGGGCGACGTCACCGGCCGCGCGCTGCCCTGCGGTCACTACGTGCCGGAAGAGGCGCCCGAGATTCTCGCCGGCGAGATCGAAGAGTTTTTCCGCTGACGGGCGCTCCGTGGGCGTACCATCACCGAAAATTTTGGGCGCTGTCGCAAGCCCGAGGTTGAACCGCATGCGCATCCGGCCAGTTCCGTTCGTCGTTCTCGTCGCCGCCCTCGTAACGGCTGCGGCGACCCTCGCGCAAAACGACTCTTGGTACCCGAGCCGCTGGGGCGCGGCCGATCAGCGCGGCGCGGCCAACCGGCTCACGCCGGCGAAGGCGCTCGAAGCGCGCGACGCGATCAAAGCCGGCGTGGTCTACCAGCTCGGCAGAACGTACGAGAGCGGCATGCCGCTGGTGGGCACGCGCCACTTCAGCCTGCGGATCCCGCAGGCGTTCGAGCCGCAGAGCAGCAATCATTTCATCTACCACGACGAGCTCATCAGCGGCGAGCTCGGCCAGATCGGCACGCAATTCGACGGCCTCGGCCACGCCGGCATCGGCGACTTGTTCTACAACGGCAACAACCGCAAGGACTTCGCGAAGGCCGAGGGGTTCACCAAGCTCGGCGTCGAGAACGTAGGCGCGATCGCCACGCGCGGCGTGCTCGTCGACGTCGCGGGCTACAAGGGCGTGGAGCGGCTCGAGGGCGGCTACGAGATCACCCTCGACGACTTCCGCGGCGCGATGCGCAAGCAAGGCACGGAGATTCGCCCGGGCGACGTGGTGCTCGTGCACACCGGCTGGGGCTCGCTCTGGATGAAGGACAACGCCAAGTTCAACGCCAGCGCGCCCGGCATCGGAGTGGCCGTGGCGGAGTACCTCGTGGGACGCGAGATCGTGATGGTAGGCGCGGACAACTGGACCATGGACGTGTACCCGAACCCCGATCCCGGGCTCGTCTTCCCCACCCATCAGGTGCTGTTGACGCGCAACGGCATCTACATCTTCGAGAACCTGGCCACCGAGGACCTCGCGCGCGACCGCGCCTACGAGTTCGCGTTCTTCTTCGCGCCGCTCAAGCTCAAGGGCGCGACCGGCTCGCCCGGAAATCCCATCGCGATTCGCTGAGAAATTGGGGACAGGTTACTTTTCGTTGGGCGGCACGCCGACGAACGGAAAAGTAGTCCCTATTTGCCTCGCGGGCCGGAGCCCTGTCCGGCGCGCCGCAAAAGAATTCCCAAGATGGCGCGCGGGCGGAAGCGAGTATGATTCCGCCACTTTGCCTATCAACCCCGGGGGAGACCAACCAATGGCACGGATTACGCGGCGGGACATCATCAAGGCGTCGAGCGCGCTGGCGGCAGCGCCGGCGCTCGTAGGGATCACGGCTCAGGCGCAGCCGCCGGCGGGCGGACCGCCGCCGGTCGACATCGGCAAGCTGCGCGCCGAGAAGGACATCGTCTTCGGCAAGGCCGGCGACATGAACATGACGCTCGACGTGTACCGCCCGCCCTCGGGCGTCACCGAGAAGCGCATGGCGATCATCCATCTCTTCGGCGGCGGCTTCTTCGGCGGCAACAAGAACGCCGGCTACATCATCAACGACGCCAAGGCGCTCGGTAACCGCGGCTACACGAGCGTGTCCGCGAACTATCGTCTCCAGTCCCAGGGCCACTGGCCCGCGCAGCTCCACGACGTGAAGGCCGCGATCCGCTGGACGCGCGCCAACGCCGCGAAGATCGGCGTCGACGCCGACAAGATCGCGGTGGCCGGCTACTCGGCGGGCGGCATGCTCGCGCTGATGGCAGCCGGCACCAACGACAAGCCCGAGTTCGAGGGCGACGTCGGCACGCCGGGCGTGAGCTCGAAGGTCAACGCATGCATCGGCGTGTATCCGCTCGCGAGCGCGACGATCGCGCGCGGGCTATGGGAGGAAGGCAAGGCCACGCCGGAGGCGATCGCGGCCGCGTCGCCGACCACGTACATCAGCGCCAACTTCGCGCCCACGATCTTCATCCATGGCACCGACGACACCACGGTGCCGCTCACGTCGAGCATCGACTTCTTCAACAAGCTGCGCGAGCTCAAGGTGCCGACGGCGCTCACAGCGATCCAAGGCGCGCAGCACGCGTTCGACAACGCGGCGCTCGACGCGGTGGAGGTCATGGCGTCGTCGATCGACCTGTTCCTCGACCGGCTGTTCGTCAACCCGAAGCCGTATCCCTCGTTCGGAGGCGGCGGCGGCGGTAGACCGCCGGGCGGCGGCGGCCCCGGCGGCGGCGCGGGCCGACCGGGTGGACAGGGCGGCGGGCGCCCGCCGGGTCAATAGACCGGGCGAGTCCCATGGACCCACGCCGGGGGCGCGGCAACGCGTCTCCGGCGTTTTCATTTGAGGGCGCGCGGCGCGCGCCGGGCGCTCGCGTCAGGCTTCCGCTTCGACGAACAACGAGTAGTGCCCTTGGCCGTGCTCGGCCGAAGCGTTGCTGCTCGCGTGATCCACTCGCAGCGCCGCGTGCGGACTTCGTTGATAGGCGCAGCGGCGCACGTTGACGAACCCCGAGACAGCGCGCGAGCGTGCCGAAGTCGTAGCCGAACTTGTGGTGGTCCAACAGCCCTTCCGGATCGGGGCCCGCGCCGGCGTAGGCGAGAAAGCTCTCGAGATGCGTGAGGTCCTCCGGCAGGCGCCAGTGCCGACGCCGGCCGGCGAAGAACGAGCCGTCGTCCTGCACGTAAGCGCGCAGGCACTGCTCGATGTCGGGGACCACGATGCGCGCCACGCCGCCCGGCGCGAGCACGCGGCGGATCTCCGCGAGCAGCAGGCCCGACTGCCGGGGATGGAACGGGTGCTCGAGCAGGTGCGCCACGAACACGTACCGCGCGCTGCGATCGGGTAGCGGCAGGCTCCAGTCCAGACTGATCGCGAGAGGCGCGGGGTAGTTGCCGACGTTGATCCAGCCGTCGAGCTCGTGACCGCCGCAGCCGATGTGCGCCTTGAGCTCCGTCGAGCGCTCGTCGATGCCGAGCGCGCGGAGCTGCGCGGCGAGGTAACGGCCGCGAACCGGTGGGGAGGCGCCGCCTCCCTACCTGATCGCCAGGCTAGAGCGAGTGA
>DASUFK010000350.1:0-32999 GCA_036274615.1 Gammaproteobacteria bacterium
ACAGCCGCGTCTGCATTCGACGCCGGAGACGCGCCCGCCGAGCGCCGGCGCACGACGCCGACGAATTGGTAGCCACGCCGCGGGATCGTGACCACGAGCCGCGATTCCCCGGCAGCGCCGCCGAGCGCGCGCCGCAGCGCAAGAATCGTTTGGCTCAGGTTGTTGTCCTCGACCACGGTGGTGGGCCACAGAGCCCGAGCCAGGTCGGCACGCGGCACGACCACGCCGGCGTGCTCGACGAGCAGGACCAACGCGTCGAATGCCTTTCCCGTGAAGGCGACGGGCTCACCGCGCGCGGTCGTGCAGAGACGCTGCGCCGGGTCGAGGATGAATCCCTCGAACTCGTATATTCGGCTGACTTGCGGATCGTCCATCGCGAGGCTCTAAGGCGGCACTCAGGACGTTTCACCGAACTTTCACCGCTCGGCAACGCCTTTTCACCGGGCGCGCCAATAGTGTGTTCGGTGTCTCGCGCGTCTGCAATCGGAGGTAACGTCATGAGCAGCGCATCTGCGCCGGCCGCTACACCGCTCGGGACGGCTCGCCCAGCCGGGCACGCCGCCGGGCGATATCTCTACCTGGGCGTCGCCGTCATTCTGGCGGCAGTGGTCTTGCTTGCGTTCACGCGAACCTTCTGGACGCCCCTCTCCGCGGGCCGGCTCGCCTTGCATCCGGCCATCATGGTGCACGCGGCGCTGTTCTTCTTATGGATGTTGTTCTTCGTGATGCAGGCGGCGCTGCCGCTCGCCGGGCGCACCGCGCTGCACCGCGATCTCGGGCTGTTCGGCCTGGGGCTCGCTGCGGTCATGGTGTTCTCCGGCCTGCTCGCGCAAGTCGTGAATCTCAAGCTCGCGCTGCACGGCCCCAGGCCCGACGTGGCCTTGACGGGCGCCGTGCTCGGCTTCGCGAGCATGCTGCTGTTCACCGCCTTCGTATCGCTCGGCATGCTGAGCATCAGAACCCCCGAGCGCCACAAGCGGTTCATGGTGCTGGCGACGTTCTCGATCCTCCAGGCGGCGCTCGCGCGGGCGATCATGCTGTTCCCCGCGATCACGCTGCCGCAACGCGTCGCGATCGGCGCCGCCGTCATGGACGTCATGCTGCTCGGCGTAGTGTTCCTCGACGCACGCGCGCGGGGCCGCGTGCACTCGGTCTACGCCTGGGGCGGCGTCGCGATCCTGCTCGCCCAGGGGTTGCGCGGGGTGCTGCTGCGGACCGACGGCTTCCGCGCATTCGCCAGCTGGCTCGCGGGGCTGGGAGGCTGAGACCGACGCTTCTTCCCGCGCAAAACGCTCCGTTTGAAAGTACTATGGGCGCCGGGAGGAACCACAACATGAAACTCGCATCGATAGCCGCCGTCGCGCTCACCGCAGCCGCTTTCGGCACGGCCGCGCTCGCCGCCGAGCCGGAATACAAGACGATCGAGATGTCGATCGACGTCGCGAAACCGGCGAAGGAAGTCTGGGCCAAGGTCGGCGGCTACTGCGACATCGCCACCTGGCTCAAAGTGGACTGCAAGATCACGTCGGGCAACGGCGGCATCGGCACGGTGCGCTCGCTCGCGAACGGCCGCGTTCTCGAGATCCTCGTCGGCAAGACCGACCTCTCGTACGGCTACACGCAGCCGGTCGTCGAGGGGCGGTTCTACAGCCTCTATCACGGCTTCATGGAAGCGAAGCCCGTGACCGACAAGACGTCGAAGATCGTCTACACCCTGATGCTCGACGTGTCCGACAAGGCCGATCAGGCGGCCAAGGACGCGGATCTCGCGAATCGGCGCATGCGCTTCGAGGCCGCGTTGCAGACCATGAAGGAGATCGCCGAGGCGAAGTAGCTCGGTCGAGCCCAGCGCAGCGCGCGCGGAGAACTCAGTAACTTTCCTTGTCGGACGGAAACTCGCCGTCCTTGACGTCCTTCGCGTAGCGGCGGAACGCATCGGCCATCGTCTCGGCCACGGCCGCGTAGCGGCGCACGAACCGCGGCCGGAACTTCGTCGTGATGCCGAGAAGGTCGGGCGTGACGAGGATCTGCCCGTCGCAGCCGCCGCCCGCGCCGATGCCGATCGTCGGAATCTCGATCGCTTCGGTCACGCGGCGCGCGAGCGACGCGGGGATCTTCTCGAGCACGATCGCGAACGCGCCCGCGTCTTGCAGCGCGCGCGCGTCTTTGACGATCTGCTCCGCTTCGGCCGCCGACGCGCCGCGCGCCTTGTAGCTGCCGAACTTGTGGATCGACTGCGGCGTGAGCCCGAGATGGCCCATCACGGGGATTCCGGACGCGACGATCCGTTTCACCGTGGGCGAGTACTGCTCGCCGCCCTCGAGCTTCACGGCCTCCGCGAGCGCCTCCTTGATGAACCGTCCGGCGTTGCGGAGCGCGTCCTCCTCGCTCACCTGGTACGACATGAAGGGCAGATCGGCCACGACGAGCGCGCGCTTCACCGCGCGGCACACCACCTGCGCGTGATAGAGCATCTGCTCCATCGTGGTGGGAATCGTGGTGTCGTAGCCCGCGAAGACATTGGCCGCCGAGTCGCCGACGAGAATCACGTCGATGCCGGACGAGTCGAGCACCGCGGCGGTTAGATAATCGTACGCGGTGAGGCAAGCGATGCGCTCGCCCGCCGACTTCATCTCCTTCAAGCGCTGCGTCGTGACCTTGCGGTTGGCTTTGGATTTCTCCGACGCAGGCATGGCACTTACGCCTCCGGCTTGAGCTGCGGGAACAACAGCACGTCACGAATCGACGAGGTATTCGTGAGCAGCATCGCGAGCCGGTCGATGCCGACGCCGAGCCCGCCGGCCGGCGGCATACCGTACTCGAGCGCGCGGATGTAATCCTCGTCGTAGAACATCGCCTCCTCGTCGCCGGCGGCCTTGGCTTCCGCTTGCGCGCGGAAGCGCGCCGCCTGCTCCTCGGGGTCGTTGAGCTCGGAGAAGCCGTTCGCGAGCTCGCGGCCCGCGACGAACAGCTCGAACCGGTCCGTGATGAACGGATCCGCGTCGTTGCAGCGCGCGAGCGGCGACACCTCGGCCGGATACTGCGTGATGAACACCGGGCCGCGCAGCGTGGCTTCGACGGTCTTCTCGAACAGCTCGTAGAGCAGCTTGCCGGCGCCGGACGACGCGTGCGGCTCGAGGCCGCGCGCGACGCACACCGTCGCGAGCACGGCGCGGTCGCGCAAATCCGCGCTCGCGAGCTCGGGGTTCGCGCGCCGCACCGACTCCTCGAGCGTGAGCTCCGCGAACTGCGGGCCGAGATCGATCGTCTCGCCCTGATACTCGACCGTGAGCTCCTCGTTCAACGCGAGCGCCGCGTTGCGCACCAAATTCTCGGTGAGCGCCATCACGTCCCGATAAGTCGCGTACGCCTGATAGAGCTCGAGCATCGTGAACTCGGGGTTGTGGCGCGTCGACAGCCCTTCGTTGCGGAACACGCGGTTGAGCTCGTAGACGCGCTCGAAGCCGCCCACGAGCAGCCGCTTCAGATACAGCTCGGGCGCAATCCGCAAGTACAGCGTGAGGTCGAGCGCATTGTGCTTGGTCAGGAACGGACGGGCGGCCGCGCCGCCCGGGATCGGATGCATCATCGGCGTTTCGACCTCGGCGAAGTCGAGCGCGTCGAGATAGCCCCTGATGAAGCGGATCAGCGCCGTGCGCTTGCGGAACACCGCACGCGTCTCCTCGCTCATGATGAGGTCGACGTACCGCTGCCGCAGCTTGAATTCCTGGTCGGCGATGCCGTGCCACTTCTCCGGCAGCGGCCGAAGCGACTTCACGAGCAGGCGCAATTCCGCGGTGTCGACCGACAGCTCGCCCGTCTTCGTCTTGATGAGCTCGCCGCGCGCGCCGATCACGTCGCCGAGATCCCACTTCTTCACCTCGGCATAGAGCGCCTCGCCGATCCGGTCGCGGCGCACGAACAGCTGGATCTGGCCCGAGCGGTCCTGGATCTTGAGAAAGGTGCTGCCGCCCATCACGCGTTTGACCATGAGCCGCCCGGCGACTGCGGCGCCGATCTTCTCCGCCGCGAGCGTCTCGGCGGTGCGGGTGCCGAAAGCCGCGAGTAGCTCGGCCGCGAGCGAGTCGCGCTTGAAGTCGTTCGGGAAGGCCGCGCCGGCCTCGCGCAGCTTCGCGAGCTTCGCGCGCCGCTCGGCGATCAGTCGATTCTCTCCGTCGTTGTCGGTCATGCCTTACAAACCTTGCTTCAGGCTCTCTTGCAGGAAGTCGTCGAGATGTCCGTCGAGCACGTTCTGCGGACGGGCGCTCTCGTAGCCCGTGCGCAGATCCTTCACGCGCGACTGGTCGAGCACGTACGAGCGGATCTGGTTGCCCCACTCGATGTCGGCCTTCGCGCTCTCCACGGCGGCGGCCTCGGCCTTACGCTTGTTCTCCTCGCGCTCGTAGAGCTTCGCCATCATCTGCTTCATCGCCATCGCGCGGTTCTTGTGCTGCGAGCGCTCGTTCTGGCACTGCACCACGATGCCCGTGGGAATGTGCGTGATGCGGATGGCCGACTCCGTCTTGTTGACGTGCTGACCGCCGGCGCCGCTCGCGCGGAACACGTCGACGCGCAGATCCGCCGGATTCAAATCGATCTCGATGTCGTCGTCGATCTCCGGCGTGACGAACACCGCCGCGAACGACGTGTGCCGGCGCTGGCCGGCGTCGAACGGCGACTTGCGCACGAGGCGGTGCACGCCGGTCTCGGTGCGAAGCCAGCCGTAGGCGTACTCGCCGGTGAAGTGCACGGTGGCGCTCTTGATGCCCGCGACTTCGCCCGCCGACTCCTCGAGCACGTCGATCGCGAACCCGCGCGACTCGCCCCACTTCAGGTACATCCGGAGGAGCATCGCGGCCCAGTCCTGAGCCTCGGTGCCGCCGGCGCCGGCTTGCACGTCCAGGAACGCGTTGTGCGCGTCCATCTTGCCGGCGAACATGCGGCGGAACTCGAGCCGCTCGAGCTCCTTGCCGACGCCGCCGAGCTGGCCGATCACGTCGCCGAGCGTCGCCTCGTCCTTCTCCTCGACGGCGAGCGCGTGCAGCTCCGCGGCCTCGTCGAGCGATTTGCCGACGCGGTCGAGCTTGTCGACGACGGCTTCGAGCTCGGCGCGCTCGCGCCCTAGGTTTTGCGCGCGCGCTTGGTCGGACCAGACGTTCGGGTCCTCGAGCTCGCGTTTGACTTCTTCGAGGCGCTCGCGCTTCGCGTCATAGTCAAAGATACCTCCGCAGAGCGAGGCCGCGCTCTTTGAGGTCCGCGATCGCGGGGCCGATTTGATTGGGTTCCATGTCGGGTACCGTCCTTGCGCGCGAATACTAGCACGCGGCCGTCGTGTCTCACTTTGGCCGGGTTTACGTCGGTGCCAAGCGGCGGCCGGTATAATCTTTTCAGAGATAGCTCTGCTCCGAGCCACCACCGTGCAGCTCACTCGCGATACGACAGCGGCCAACATCATCCGTGCCTGGGAGCCGGGACGCATCCGCGTTGCCGAGCGCTGGATCGCGGGGCATGTGATCGTGACGCCCGACCGCATCGTCGAGAACTGGCGCGTCGAGACACCGGCGAGCCTGCGCGTCGAGGACTTGGGCGACGCGATCGCGCAAGCGCCCGAGATCGTGCTGCTCGGCACCGGCACCGAGCTCGCCTGGCCCGACGCGGACTTGATCGGCGCGTTGGCCGCGCACGGCATCGGCCTCGAGATCATGAGCACGCCCGCGGCGTGCCGCACCTTCAGCGTGCTCGTGCAGGAGCAGCGGCGGGTGGCCGCGGCGCTGTTCAACTTCGCGGCCGGCGCTACCGGCGCCAGGTAAGCGAGAAGCCGGGGCCTTCGAGCGCGGTCGCGCTTCAGCGCCCGACCGACACGAGCGGCAGCGGGTCGACCGGCACGCCGTTGCGCCGGATCTCGAAGTGCAGCCGCGGCTGCTGCTCCGGCCCTTTGCCCATCGCGGCGATGGTTTGTCCCTTCGCGACGTCCTGCCCCTGCGACACGAGCAGCCGGCTGTTGTAGCCGTAGGCGGAGAGATACGTGTCGTTGTGCTTGATGATCAAGAGCTGACCGTAATTCATGAGGCCGCTGCCGGCATACACCACGCGACCCGCGGCGGCCGCGCGAATCGGCTGGCCCTCGCGTCCGCCGATGCCGATGCCGGTGGCGATACCGTCGACTGCGCCGAACCGCGAGATCACCTCGCCGTCGGTGGGCCAGGACCACGCGGGCGGAGGCAGCGGCGGCGGCGCGGGCGCGGCAGTGCGCGACTTCGCCGGCGGCGACGCACCGGTCTTCGTCGGCGGCGTGCCGGAGCTCGTGCGCTTCGCGTCCGCCGCGGTGCGCCGCTCAGGTCCACTCGCCGGTGCCAGATACAGGCGCTGACCCACGTGGATCACGTCGGGATCCTTGATGCCGTTCCAGCGCGCGAGATCGCGTTGGTCCACGCCGTTCTGCCACGCGATCTTGTAAAGGGTGTCGCCCCTGCGCACGACGTACGTTCGCGCGTTGCCCCTCTTGGTCTCGCCCTTCTGCGCGGCGCTCGTGGGCGCGGCACCCGGCTCGTACTTGAGAGAACCGCACCCGGCGAGGGAGGCAGCCGCGGCGAGCAACACGAGCCCGAGTGCTTGCCTGCCGCGCCTCCGAGGCGAGCGCTCGCGCAGGCGCCCGATCACGTCTCCGTACCCTCGACGAACGGCACGAAGCTCACCGGCAGTAGCGGCTCGCGGCGGAACTCGGCGCCCTCGCGAGTCACGCGCATCAAGTGCTGGCGGCCGCGCCCGCCCACCGGAATGATCATGCGGCCGCCTTCGTCGAGCTGCTCGAGCAGCTCCGGAGGAATCTCCTCCGGCGCGGCCGCGACGATGATCCCTTGGAACGGCGCTTGGCTGCGCCAGCCGTGCCAACCGTCGGCGTGCCGCAGGCTCACGTTGACGATCTTGAGCTCGGCGAGCTTGGCGCGCGCGCGCTGCACCAGCGGCTGAATGCGCTCGACGCTGTAGATGTGCTGCACGAACGGCGCCAGCACGGCAGTCTGATAGCCGCAACCGGTGCCGACCTCGAGCACCTTCACGAGCTTCTTGCCGTTCAAGCCGTCGAGCAGCGCCTCGGTCATCGCCGCGACCACGTACGGCTGCGAGATCGTCTGGCCGAAGCCGATCGGCAGCGCGGTATCCTCGTATGCGCGGCTCGCGAGCGCCTCGTCCACGAACAGATGGCGGGGCACCGCGCGTATGCGATCGAGCACCGCGCCATTGGTGATGCCCTCGCTCTTCAGCCGCTCGATGAGCCGCTCGCGCGTGCGCGCGGAAGTCATACCGATGCCGTTGCGGTCCTGGCCGTTCATCGGAGCTTACCGAACCAGTTCTCGACGGCCGGCAGCGACGCGTGCGCCGTGAGGTCCACCTTGATCGGCGACACCGACACGTAGCCGTTCGCGATCGCGTGAAAGTCCGTGCCGGGACCCGCGTCCTGGCCCGCGCCCGCTGCGCCGATCCAGTACACCGGCCGGTTCTTCGGATCGAGCGCCTTGATCACCGGCTCGGACTTGTGCCGGAAGCCGAGGCGCGTCGTTCGCACGCCCTTGATCGCGCTCGCGGGCACGTCCGGCACGTTGACGTTCAAGATCAAGTCGGGAGGCAGCGGCTCGCGCAACGAGCGTTCGACGAGGCGATGGATGAAGTCCGCGGCGGTGTCGTAGTGTCCGCCGCCGTCGAGCACGAGCGACACCGCGATCGACGGCACGCCGAGAAACCGGCCCTCCATCGCGGCCGCGACGGTGCCCGAGTAGACCACGTCGTCGCCCAAGTTCGCGCCGTGATTGATGCCGGACACGATCATGTCGGGCGGATCTTCGAGCAAACCGGTGACGGCGATGTGCACGCAATCGGTGGGCGTGCCGTTCACGTAGTAGACGTCGCCCTCGGCCCGCTCCACGCGCAACGGCGTTTCGAGCGTCAGCGAGTTGCTCGCGCCGCTGCGATTGCGGTCCGGCGCAACCACCGTGATCGAGGCGAGATCGGCGAGCCGCCGCGCGAGCGTGCGCAAGCCTTGGGCTTGATAGCCATCGTCGTTCGACAGGAGAATTCGCACGGGCGGGTTTCCTCGGCGAAACTATACTGGAACGACCACGGCGGCGGCATCGCACCGCCGCGCCGGCCGAAGGACGCGCGAGCGATGAAGGGCGACGAAGACGATCGAGACGCCTTCGCGGAGGCGATGCGCGGAGTCAAGCCGCTGCGCGCCACGCCGCGCGTCGGCCGGGCGCCGCCGCGCAACAAGGCTCGCCGCCCGAAGTCCCTGCCCGACGCGGGCCCGCAACCGCCGGACGCGCAGCGCTTGAAGCAGCTCAAGCGCCGTGTGCGGCGCCGCGAGCTCGAGGTGGGCGCCGAGATCGACCTGCACGGCGCCACGGCCGCCGAAGCGCCCGGTCTGCTCGACGCGTTTCTCGCCGAATGCCGCGAGCACGGAGTGCGCTGCGCGCGCATCGTGCACGGCAAAGGCCGCCGCTCCGGGCCGGAAGGCCCGGTGCTCAAGGGAATCGTTCAGGAGCAGCTGGCGCGCGCACCCGGCGTGCTCGGCTTCGTCCCGGCGGAGCCAAAGGACGGCGGCAGCGGGGCGTCGCTGGTCTTCCTCGGACATTGAGCTACGGCTCAGGGCGCGGTCGCTTGCACCGCCGCGCCCTCGCCCGCGGGAGCGGGCCCGTTCCTCGGCATGGCCGGCTTGGCACTGGGCACGGGAGCGTCGGCAGCCGGCGGCGCCGCGGGGGGCGCCTCGGCGGGTGCGGCGGGCGCGATCTGATAGAAGGTTTCGCCGGCCTTGATCATGCCGAGCTCGGTGCGCGCGCGCTCCTCGGCCGCGGCGAGGCCCTGCTTCAGGTCCTTGACCTCGCCCTCGAGCGCGGCATTTCGCGCCGCGCGCTGCGCGTTGTCTTCGGCGCGGCGCGCGACCTCGCTCTCGAGCCGCCACACTTCGCGTAAGCCGCCGTCGGCGAGCCACAGTCGCGCCTGCAACAGCGCGAACACGGCCACGAGCACGGCGATCAGGAAGCGCATTCTGTCCCTTGCGGCTGCACCGCCAACGAATCGCTCGATGGGCGCGCGAGCCGCTCCGACATCGGAGCTACAGCCGCACCGGGAAGGCGCCGGCGCCGTCGAACTTCGCGCGCGTTCCGAGCTGCCGCTCGATTCGCAGCAGCTGATTATACTTGGCGAGCCTGTCGGATCGACAGAGCGATCCCGTCTTGATCTGCGTCGCGCCCATCGCGACGGCGATGTCGGCGATGGTTGCGTCCTCGGTCTCGCCCGAGCGATGCGACACGACGGCCGAATATCCCGCGCGCGTGGCCATCTCGATCGCCTCGAGCGTCTCGGTGAGCGTGCCGATCTGATTCGGCTTGATCAGGATGCTGTTGGCGATCTTCTTCTCGATGCCTTCCGCGAGGATCTTCGTGTTGGTCACGAACAGATCGTCGCCGACGAGCTGGATCTTGTCGCGCAGCCGCTTGCTCAACTGCGCCCAGCCGTCCCAGTCGTTCTCGGCCATGCCGTCCTCGATCGACACGATCGGATAGCGGCGCACGAGGTCCTCGAGGAAATCGGCGAACTGCGCCGACGAGAACTTGCGGTGCTCGGACTCGAGGTCGTACTTGCCGTCCTTGTAGAACTCGGTGCTCGCCACGTCGAGACCCAGATAGATCTCGCGGCCGAGCGTGTAGCCCGCCTTCTCGACGGCCGCGGCGATCGTCTGCAGCGCTTCCTCGTTCGAGCCCAGGTCGGGCGCGAAGCCGCCCTCGTCGCCGACCGCCGTGTTCATGCCCTTCCCCCTGAGCACGGCTTTGAGCGCGTGGAACACCTCCACGCCGTAGCGAAGGCACTCGGCGAAGGTCGGCGCGCCGACGGGCAGGATCATGAACTCCTGGATGTCCACGTTGTTGTCCGCGTGGGCGCCGCCGTTGATGATGTTCATCATCGGCAACGGCAGGGTGTAGTCGCGCTTGCCGCCGCCGAGCGACTCGTAGAGCGGCACGCCGCGCTCCGCGGCATGGGCTTTCGCCGCCGCGAGCGACACGGCGAGGATCGCGTTCGCGCCGAGCCGCTTCTTGTTGTCGGTGCCGTCGAGCTCGATCATCCGCCGATCGATCGTTTGCTGGCTCGCGCCGTCCAGGCCCCGGACCGCGGTGCGGATCTCGCCGTTGACGTTGGCAACGGCCTTGGTCACGCCCTTGCCGAGGTAGCGCTTCTTGTCGCCGTCGCGAAGCTCGTGGGCTTCGCGCGAGCCGGTGGACGCGCCCGACGGCACGGCCGCCCGCCCGAGCGCGCCGCTCGCGAGGACGACTTCGGCCTCGACGGTGGGATTGCCGCGCGAATCGAGCACTTCGAGACCGGTGACTTCCTTGATCGCACTCATGAGCACTCCTGGGCCGCGTATCGCGGCTCCTTCAAATGTTCGCCCAGCCGAGGCACGGGTCTCACCTTGGCTGTGCGACGCGCGCAATGGCGGCGGACGTACCTCGAAGGGGCCTCCCGAGACCGTCGCGGCACACGGATGTGCCGCGAGGAGACTTCCTGTGTCAACCCCCCGCATAGACGGCGGATTGGAAGCGGCTTGCGCCGCGGTGTTGAGCCGGGTCGTAGGGAACACGATCGGTCCAAGCGCGCCACACGACGCGCAATCATGCGCGGGCGAGGATGCGGATCGCATGCGGGTGGTGACAGCCGCGAGCACGAGCTCGAGCGTAGATATCAGCTGCCCAGGCAGAAGCATGGCGGGAGTTGTCAGCCCAGGTGGTGACCGCGGTGCGCAAACGGTGATTGCATGCCCAGCGGAAGCCTACGCCGCGGAACTTGCCGCTCTCGCGTGTCACCGGGCAAGCGCCGGCTTCGGCGGCGAGTTGTTCGTGCGTTTGGAAACGCTCGCGGACGTCACCGAGCTCGGCCAGGATCTGGGCGGCATTGAGCTTACCTGCACGGGGGAAAGACATGAGGAGACGACCGTCATCAAGTTGTTGGACTTCCCGTTCGATACGCGCAGTGAGTTTGGTGAGCTCGACGACGAGGGTATCGAGTATGCGAGCGAGCGCCTTGACGAGTTCCCCTTTGGTCTGCGCCTCGATCTGGGAACAGACAGGCGCGGCAGCGCCACGCAAGCGCGCGAGCAGTTCGGTTGCGGGCTTGCGGCCCGTGTAGTGTTCCTGAGCGAGGAAGGCGCTGAGTCGTTTTTCCCCCAGATGCGCGGCGCTATGCGGAGTCGGATAACGGCGCAAGAACGCGAGGGCGATCGGGGAATCGATCTCGCAGAAGAGCTTGGCAGCACCGGGCCAGAAACTCTCGAGCAACGAGCGCAGCTGATTGGCCAGCGCAATGCGCTCGCCAAGCAAGTCATCGCGCGCCCGTACCTGGGCACGCAGCGCCTTGATCCCTGCAGATTGGGGTGTCAGCGGTCGGAAACGATGACCATCGGTACGCAGCAGATCGGCCAGCAGGTAAGCGTCGCCACGGTCGTGCTTGCCGCCCGCGGCGCGGTACCGCGGCCGGCTCGCCTTCACGACGTTGGGATGGATGGGCACCACGGGATGTCCAGCCTTCACCAGTGTATCGACCACCAGCCCCGACGGGCGCTCGATGGCGATCGGCAGCTCAGCCGCTGGGGCAAGCTCGCTCAGCCGCTTGATCACGCTCTCCAGTCCAGCGGCATCGTGCGCGGGTTCGAGAGTCAACCGGCTCTTGCCAGCCGCGTCCACGACGCATACGGCGTGACGTTCACTCCCCCAGTCCAATCCTCCGGAAAGTTGCATGTGCATGGCCTCCTTGCTATCCCTGTCCGTGTCGGGAGGTCCTGCGGGATGCTCACTGAACGGCGCTCTGGGCTGCTGAACCCCCTGGCGCGACTTCCTGTTGCCCGTAAGGCCTCCCGGCATCTTCCACGCAGCGAGTCTCCTCGTGGCCGTCACGCGGCGAGCCTCAAAGGCTGTCGTGGAAAATGCACGGAAGAACGACGGAAGGTACACCAGTGAGCCCCATGGATGGTCTTCCGGCGTGTCTCGGGAGGCCCCTTCGAGGTACGTCCGCCGCCTCTCCGACGCCAAATGCCAAGGTGAGACCCGTGCCTCGGCTGGGCGAACGTCATGCCCGGCCCGCGCGCGGCAGCTTTAGGCCTTGTTGGTTGCGGGCGGCGGTGATGAAGCTCGTGAAGAGGGGGTGGCCGTCCCGGGGGTTCGAGGTGAATTCCGGGTGGAACTGCGTCGCGAAGAACCAGGGGTGCGTGGGGAGCTCGATGAGCTCCACGAGGCCGTCGCGCGAGAAGCCCGAAAGGACGAGGCCCGCCTCCGAGATCTGGTCGGCGTAGCGGTTGTTGAACTCGAAGCGGTGACGGTGCCGCTCCGACACCTGGTCGGCGCCGTAGATCTGTCTCGCGAGCGTGCCGTCCTTGATGAAGCAGGTTTGCGCGCCGAGCCGCATCGTGCCGCCGAGCTCCGACGTGGAGGTCCGCTCCTGCAGCGTGCCGTCGCGGTCCTGCCACTCGGTGATCAGTGCGATCACGGGATGCGGCGTCTGCGGGTTGATCTCGGTGGTGTTCGCGCCCGCGAGACCCACGACGTGCCGCGCGTATTCGATCACGGCCATCTGCAAACCCAGGCAGATGCCGAGGTACGGCACCTTCTTCTCGCGCGCGAACTTCACGGCGGCGATCTTGCCCTCGATGCCGCGCTCGCCGAAGCCGCCGGGCACGAGGATCGCGTCGGCGTCGTTGAGACGGCCGGTGCCTTGCGTCTGGAGATCCTCGGACTCGATGTACTCGATGTTGACCCGCGTGCGCGTCTGGATGCCCGCGTGCCGCAGCGCCTCGTTGAGCGAGATGTAGGCGTCCTTCAGGTCGATGTACTTGCCGACCATCGCGACCTTGATCTCGGCATCGGGATTGGCCTTGCGCTCCACCACGGACTTCCATTCCGAGAGGTCGGCCGGCTTCGCCTCGAGCCGGAGCTTGTCGACGACGATGTTGTCGAGCCCCTGATCGTTGAGCAGCATGGGGATCTTGTAGATGTCGTCGACGTCGATCGCGGAGATCACCGCGCGCTGCTCGACGTTGGTGAACAGCGCGATCTTGGCGCGCTGCTCGGGCGGCAGGAACTGCTGCGAGCGGCAGACGAGCACGTCGGGCTGGATACCGATCGAGCGCAGCTCCTTCACCGAATGCTGCGTGGGCTTGGTCTTGATCTCCGACGCGGCCGAGATGAACGGCACGAGCGTCAGGTGGATGTAGAGCGTGCGGTCGCGGCCGAGCTCCACGCCCATCTGCCGGATGGCCTCGAGGAACGGCAGCGACTCGATGTCGCCGACCGTGCCGCCGATCTCCACCATGCAGACGTCGGCGCCCTCGGCGCCCTTCAACACGCTGCGCTTGATCTCGTCGGTGATGTGCGGGATCACCTGAACCGTTGCGCCGAGATACTCGCCGCGACGCTCCTTGGCGATCACGTTCGAGTAGATGCGGCCGGTGGTGAAGTTGCTCGTGCGGCTCGTGCGCGTGCGCACGAAGCGCTCGTAGTGGCCCAAGTCGAGGTCGGTCTCGGTGCCGTCGTCGGTGACGTAGACCTCGCCGTGCTGGAACGGGCTCATCGTGCCCGGGTCCACGTTGATGTACGGGTCGAGCTTCATCATTCGGACCTTGAGGCCGCGCGCCTCGAGGATCGCCCCCAGCCCGGCCGAGGTAATGCCCTTGCCGAGCGAGGAGACCACCCCGCCAGTGATGAAGATGAATCGCGTCATATCAAACCCGGAGCCGAGGTCGCGCTCAGCAATGCGCGGCGACCTGACCCTCGAAAGTCGGTGCTTGGTACATCGGGAAGACGGTATTACAAACTATCAAAACGGCCCGCCGAAAAATAGGGACAGGTTACTTTTTCGCGCGACACACCGCCGTCGATCTGCGGCCGCGTGGATGGCGCGCGAAAAAGTAACATGTCCCTATTTTTCGGCGGGGTGGGACGTCCAGCGCACGCGCCAGCGCGGCTCGTGCTCATCGGCCGATGCGGTCGACGCGGCGAGACACAGGTCGGCAACCGCCACGAGCGTCTTGCCGCGATACAGCAACGGCACGCGGTCGCGCATCCAAGGCACGACCGCGGCTTCGTGCAGCCAGTCCTTGAGCGGACGCTCGCGCCGCGAGCCGAGCGCGTGGAAGCGCTCGCCGCCCGCGCGAAAGCGGAGCTCGAGGCCTGCGTGGAGCCACGACGCGGGCAGGCCGGCGCCGCTATCCGCCAACTCGAAGGATAGGGTGCCTTCCGGGCCGGACCACTCGGAACGCTCCTGCAGCACCGCGCTGTCGCCGTCCGGCGACGCGGGCGGCAGCGGCGCCATGAGGTACAGGTGCTCGCGGAACACGCGCCCCTCGCCGCCGGGCCAGCGCACGCACGGACGCGCGCGAGACCCCGCGTCGAGCACTGCATGCCGCAGCGCCTCCAGCCGCTCCGCGCTGGGCGGGGGAAGCTCGGCGCGGCGCAGCGCCTCGCGCAGCAGGTTGCGTTGCCGCGGCGCGGGCAGCGTGGCGAGCGCCGAGCGCGGAATGCGCCGTGGGTCGCCCGCTCCCGCGAGGTCCTGCGCGGCCACGGACTCGAGAATCGCCTCGGCGTCGCTCGCGGCTTGCGCGAGACGCACGGCCGAGGCCGCCACGGCGGGCCAGCGCCCGCGCAGCTCGGGCACCACGCGCGCCCGCAGGAAGCTGCGGTCGTGGCGCCAGTCTGCGTTCGCCGGGTCTTCGAGCCATTCGAGCCGCCAGTCCTCCGCTTGCGCGCGCAGCTCGGCCCGCGTGAACGAGAGCAACGGCCGGCCGAGGAGCCCGCGGCCGAACGGCGCCAGCTCCACGATGCCGCGCAGGCCGCGCACTCCGGAGCCGCGCGCGAGACGGAGCAAGACGGTCTCGAGCTGGTCGTCGGCATGGTGTGCCGTGAGCAGCAGCTCTCCGGGTGCCAGCGCCTGTTCGAGCACCCGGTAGCGGGCCTCGCGCGCCGCGGCTTCGAGGCCGAGACCGCTCGCGCGATCGACGGTCACGCGCTCGACGGCGAACGGCACGCCGAAAGCGCCGGCCGCTTTCGCGCAGTGCGCGGCCCACGCCGCCGAATCCGGATGCAGACCGTGGTCGACGTGAAGCGCGCGCAACGGCGCCCGCGGCGTAGAGCGCGCGAGCGCGGCGAGCAGCACCGTGGAATCGACTCCGCCGCTGAACGCAACGGCCATAGGCGGGCGCTCGCCGGCGCCGATCAGGCGCTCGACCGCTGCGTGAAGCTGCGCGAGAAACGGCTCGCTGGCCGGCGAGACGCGAGCCGTCACGCGCCCGCCCCGGCGCGGCGACCGGCGCTCAGTCTTCCTTGAACGCCCCATAGTCGGCGAGCCGGCGGCGGCGCTGCGCGAGCAGCGCGTCGACCGGGCGCGACTCGAGGTCCTCGAGCGCGCGCTTGAGCGCGCTCTTCACGTTGTCGGCCATCGCCTGGGGATCGCGGTGCGCACCGCCGAGCGGCTCGGGTATCACCTCGTCGATGAGCTCGAGCCGGCGCAGGCGCTCGGCCGTGATGCCCATCGCCTCGGCCGCGAGCTCCGCTTTCTCGGCGCTCTTCCAGAGAATGCTCGCGCAGCCTTCGGGCGAGATCACGGAGTAGATGCCGTACTGGAGCATCAGCACCCGATCCGCGACGCCGATGGCGAGCGCGCCGCCGGAGCCGCCCTCACCGATCACGACGCTCACGATCGGCACGCGCAGCGACGACATCACGAGCAGGTTGCGCGCGATCGCCTCGCTCTGACCGCGCTCCTCGGCTCCGATGCCGGGATACGCGCCCGGCGTGTCGATCAACGTGATCAGCGGCAGCTCGAATTTCTCCGCGAGCCGCATGAGGCGCAAAGCCTTGCGGTAGCCCTCCGGCCGCGCCATGCCGTAGTTGCGCCAAACGCGCTCCTTGGTGTCGCGGCCCTTCTGGTGTCCCAGGATCACGACGCTGCGGTCGTCGAGCCGCGCGACACCGCCGATCAGCGACTGATCGTCGGCGTACATGCGGTCGCCGTGCAGCTCCTGGAAGTCGCCGAAGCAGCGCTCGACGTAGTCGAGCGTGTAGGGCCGTTGCGGATGACGTGCGAGCTGGGCGATTTGCCAAGCCGTGAGGTTAGAGAAGATGCTGCGAGTCAGCGACTCGCTCTTGTTCTTCAGACGCTCGATCTCTTCGCTGATGTTGAGCTCCGAATCTTCCCCTACGAACTTGAGAGCATCGATCCTCGCCTCGAGCTCGGCAATAGGCTGCTCAAAGTCCAGGAATTTCAGATCCATACGCGCCCGAAGACCACACCTGACCGGGCACCTTACCCGGCGCCCCCGCGAGTGACAAGGGGCGAAGATCGCCGCCCGCAACGGAAACGGCTACAGCGAGAGGCGGCAGGCCGGGATCAAAGCGGGTGCTTGAGGTAGTGAATCGAGTAGCTGTCGTCGCCCAAGAGGTCGGTGAGCTTGTCGCGCAACTCGCGCGTGAGCGACACGTTCCACCTCTCGCCGAGCGTGAGCTCGGCCTCCGCCGCCGCGTTGCGATAGCGGATTGAGATCTCGCACTTGCCGCGCAGGAACGGCTTCAAGATCTGCTGGAGGTCGCGGACGAACGCGCCGTTCGGCGTGCTCGTCCAGCGAATGGTCACGCGCCGCGCGTTCTCCTCGATCATCGAGTCGGCGGTGCGCACGCGCTTCGCGACGACTCGCCAGCCGTTCGAGAAGTCGTCGTAGCGCAGCGTGCCCTCGACGACTAGCAGCGCGTACTTCGACAGCAGCTGCTTGCATTGCGCCACCAGCTCCTCGAACAGCGCCACCTCGATGCGCTCGGTGTTGTCGTCGAGCATCAAGAACACACGGCTGCCGCGGCGGCGGATGTCGGTGACGACGCCGGCAAGCTTGACCTCGCGGCGCTGGAAGAATTGCGCGCCTTCGGCAGGCGGCGGCCCGAGCACGCCCGCGATCGGGTTGTTCGTGAACTTCTCGCAGTGGCCCGCGTAGTCCTCGAACGGATGTCCGGTGAGATAGAGCCCGAGGCTGTCGAGCTCGCCTTGCAGCCGCTCGCGCTTGGTCCACTCGCGCTGCACCGGCGTGTTGAGCTCGATCGTGAGGTCGACATCGTCGGTGGCGAACAGCCCGCCCTGCCCCGCCGCGGCCGCGTGTCCTGCGCGCTCCGCGAGCGCGAGCGCGTCCGGCACCTGCGCGAGCAGCGTCGCGCGATTCGGTCCCAATGCGTCGAGCGCACCCGAGCGCACGAGCGCCTCGAGCACGCGGCGGTTGATCTTCTGCAGGTCCACGCGGCGGCAGAGGTCGAGCAAGTCCTTGTAAGGCCCGCGCGCCTCGCGCTCGGCGACCAACGCGTCGACGGCCGTCTGGCCCACGCCCTTGAGCGCGCCCAAGCCGTAGCTGATGCGCTTCGGCCCCGCTACCGTGAACGCGAACACCGCGGTATTGACGTCGGGCGGATCGAGCTTGATGCCGAACCGCTTGCAGTCGTCCTTGAGCACCACGAGCCGATCGGTGTTGTCGAGGTCGGCGGTGAGCACCGCGGCCATGTAGTGCTCGGTGTAGTGCGTTTTCAACCAGGCCGTCTGATACGCCAGCAGCGCGTAGGCGGCCGCGTGCGACTTGTTGAAGCCGTAGCCCGCGAACGTCTCCATCTGGTCGAAGATGTGGTTGGCCCGCGCCTCCTCCACGCCGCGCTCCACCGCGCCTTTCGCGAACACCGCGCGCTGCTGGGCCATTTCCTCCGGCTTCTTCTTTCCCATCGCGCGCCGCAGCAGGTCGGCGCCGCCGAGCGAGTAGCCCGCGAGCACCTGCGCGATCTGCATCACCTGCTCCTGATAGAGGATCACGCCGTAGGTGGGCTTCAAGATTCCTTCGAGGCGCGGGTGCAGGTAATCCACCGCGCCGTGCAGGTGCTTGCGGTTGATGAACTCGTCCGCCATCTGCATCGGGCCGGGACGAAACAGCGCGACGATGGCGGTGATGTCGTCGAACCGATCGGGTTGCAGCCGCTTCATCAAGTCGCGCATGCCCATCGACTCGAGCTGGAACACGGCCGTGGTCTTGCACTGGCGCAGCAGGTCGTAGGTCTTCTGGTCGTCGACCGGGATCGCGTCGATGTCGATCGGCGGCTCGCCGCGCTCGGCGCGCGTGCGGTTGATGGCCGCCACGGCCTTGTCGATGATCGTGAGGGTCTTGAGCCCCAAGAAATCGAACTTGATGAGGCCGATCGCCTCGAGGTCGTCCTTGTCGAGTTGCGTGAGCAGCCCGGTATCGATCGCGTACAGCGGCATGAACTCGGTGAGCGCCGCGGGCGCGATCACCACGCCGCCGGCGTGCGTGCCCACGTTGCGCGCGAGGCCCTCGAGCCGCTTCGCGAGATCGACGAGCGCGCGCACTTCCTCGTCGGACTCGTACATGCCCCTAAGCTCGGCGTCGTCGGCAAGCGCCTTGTCGAGCGTGATCCCGATCTCGAACGGGATCAGCTTCGCGATGCGGTCCACGTAGCCGTACGGATGGCCGAGCGCGCGGCCCACGTCGCGGACCACCGCCTTCGCCGCCATCGTGCCGTAGGTCACGATTTGCGACACGCGCTCGCGGCCGTAACGGCGGCCCACGTAGTCGATCACGCGGTCGCGGCCCTCGATGCAGAAGTCGATATCGAAGTCGGGCATCGACACGCGTTCGGGATTCAAGAACCGCTCGAACAGGAGATCGTGCGCGAGCGGGTCGAGATTGGTGATGCGCAGCGCGTAGGCAACGAGCGAGCCGACGCCCGAGCCGCGGCCGGGTCCCACGGGGATCGAATGCTCGCGCGCCCACGCGATGAAGTCGGCGACGATGAGGAAATACCCCTCGAAGCCCATCTTCGCGATCACGGCGAGCTCGGCCGCGAGCCGCTCGCGGTAGCGCGGCACCTCGAGCTCGGGCACCGCGAGCTGGCGCAGCCGCTCGTCGAGCCCCTGTGTGGCGCGCCGCTCGAGGTAGGCGCGCGGCGACTCGCCGTCGGGCGTGGCGAAATCCGGCAGGAACACCTTGCCGACATCCACCTCGAGCGTGCAGCGCTTGGCGATCTCGAGGGTATTGCGCAGCGCCTCGGGGAGATCCGCAAACAGCGCGGACATCTCGACCGCGGACTTGAGGTACTGCTCGTCGCTGTAGTCGCGGGGCCGCGACGTGTCGTTGAGCGTGACGCCCTGACCGATGCAGACGCGCGTCTCGTGCGCCTCGAAGTCGCCGCGGTCGAGGAAGCAGACGTCGTTGGTCGCGACCACCGGCGCGGCCTTCGCCGCGGCGAGATGCACGGCGCGGGTGACGTAGTCCGCCTCGTTCGGCCGGCCGAGCCGCTGCAACTCCACGTAGAAGCGGCCGGGCATCAGGGTCCGCCAGTAATCCAGGATCTCCACGGCCTTCGCGTCACGGCCGGCGCTCAACGCTTTGCCGAGCTCGCCGGCCTGCGCGCCGGAAAGCGCGATCAGGCCCTCGAGCGCGTCGACCGTGAGCCATTCGCGCAGCAGCGCCGGACGGCCGTGCACCGGGCCCAAGCCCGCGCTCTTGGTGAGCAGCGCGGAGAGGCGCTTGAAGCCCGCACGGTTCTGGCAGAGGAGGCCGAGACGCGTCGGCTCGCGGTCGTCACGCGACTCGGCGATCCAGACGTCGGCGCCGACGATCGGCTTGATGCCGCGCGTCACCGCGGCCTTGTTGAACCGGACGAGCGTCGAGACGTTACCCTGATCGGTGATCGCGCACGCGGCCATGCGCTTCTCTTCGAGCGAATCGACGAGCGCGTCCACGCGCACGACGCTGTCGACGAGCGAGTACTCGGTGTGCACCCGCAAATGCACGAAACCGCTCACGTTCTTCAGCGTCCCCGTACGAGCTCGAGCACCTCGCGCGCGGCGGCTCTGCTCGCGTCGCAGCGCAATTGGCGGTGGATGGTGGTGAACGCATCATACCAGCCGCGGCCGAGGTCCTGGCCAGCCAGGAGCGGCAGCAGCGCGGGCCCCAAGATCTCCGGGCGCACCTGGTCCTGCACGAACTCCTGCACCACGCCGCGGCCCGCGAGCAGATTCGGCAGCGAGAAATACGGCAGCTTCGCGACGCCGAGCCGCCGCACGATCCAGTACGTCAACGGCGCGATCCGATGCGCCACTACCATCGGCCGCTTGAGCAGCAAGGTCTCGAGGCTTGCGGTGCCCGAGGCCGTGAGCACGGCGTCTGCCGCGGCGATGACCTCGCGCGCGCGGCCCACGATCAGGTGCGGCGGCTTGAGCGTGGCGGTGCCGCGGACGGCGTCGCGAAACACCGCGCCCACGCCCTCGCTCGCGAGCGCCACCGCGACCTCCAAGCCGGGGAGCGCGCGCTCGAGCCACGCGCCCGTGCCGAGAAACGGCGCCGCGAGGCTGCCCACCTCGCTGCGGCGACTCCCCGGCAGCAGGGCGACCAGCGGCCGGTCGAGCGGCAGGCCGAGCGCCTCGCGCGCCGCGCGCCGGTCCACGTCGAGCGGGATCGCGTCGGCGAGCGGGTGGCCGATGAACTTGGCGCTCACGCCGTGCTCCTCGTAGAACGCGGTCTCGAACGGCAGCACACACAGCACGAGGTCGACGGAGGCGCGGATGCTCTTCACTCGCGACTGCCGCCACGCCCAGACCTGCGGGCTCACGTACTGGACCGTGGGGATGCCCGCGCGCTTGAGCTTCTTCGCCATCGGCAAATTGAAGTCGGGCGAATCGATACCCACGAACACGTCAGGCCGATTCTGGGTGATGCGCGCGATCAGGTTGCGCCGCAGCCTGAGCAGCCGCGGCAGATGCGGCAGCACCTCCGCGAGCCCCATCACGGAGATCTCCTCGACGCGATTCCACGGCTCGCACCCGGCCGCGATCATCTTCGGCCCCGCGACCCCGGCGAACTTAGCGCCGGGCGCGAGCTCCCGCAGCGCCTCCACGAGCCCGGCCCCGAGCGTATCGCCCGAAGCCTCGGCCGCCGCCACCGCCACCTTCATTTCAGAAGAGAGTCTAGAGGGGGACATGCTGCTTTTTCGGGAGCCCGCGCCGGACGCCGATCGGCGCTCGTCTGTCACTTTGGCCGCACGATGCGCTCAACGGCAGCGGACGTACCTCGAAGGGGCTTCCCGAGACCGTCGCCGCACAGGGACGTGCGGCGACGAGCCCCAGGGATGCTCTTCCGGCGTGTCTCGGGAAGCCCCTTCGAGGTGCGGCCGCCGCCACTCGACAACGCTGACGGCCAAAGTGACGGACGAGCGCGGATCGGCCGAACCAGGGAACGGACCGAAAAAGTAGCATGTCCCTAATTTCCGTCAGCGGGCGATGCCGCGCGAGCTCGCCCGCAGCGAGTCGACGAACAGCTGCAGCTCGGGCTGCTCCGGCAGCCGCTTCTCGATGTCGGCGATCGCCTCCTCGAGCGTGAGGCCGAGGCGAAACACCGTGCGATATGCCTCGCGGATATTGCGGATCTGCTCCGGCGCGAAGCCCCGGCGCTTGAGCCCCTCCGCGTTGATGCCGCGCGGCTCCGCCGGCCGGCCCGACACGGTCGTGTAAGCGGGCACGTCCTTCGTGAGATAGCTGAACATGCTCGTCATCGAATGCGCGCCGATCCGGCAGAACTGGTGCACCGCCGTGAACCCGCCCAGGATCGCGTAATCGCCCACGAATACGTGGCCCGCGATCGACGCGTTGTTCGCGAAGATCGTGTTGCTGCCGACGATGCAGTCGTGCGCCACGTGCACGTACGCCATGATCCAGTTGTCGTTGCCGAGCCGCGTGACGCCCTGCTCCTGCACCGTGCCGCGATTCATCGTAACGAACTCGCGGATCGTGTTGCGGTCGCCGATCTCGAGCGTCGTGCGCTCGCCTTTGTACTTCTTGTCCTGAGGGTCGTCGCCGAGCGAGGCGAACTGAAAGATATGGTTGTCCTCGCCGATGACCGTGGGCCCCTTGATCACCGCGTGCGGCTCGATGCGCGTGCCGCGCCCGACTTTCACGTCGGAGCCGATCACGGCGTAGGGACCAACCGTCACGCTCTCGTGCAAGCGGGCGTCGGGGGCGACGACGGCACGGGGATCGATCAAGGCTTGGGACCCTCCGCGAGCAGCAGATCGGTCTCCGCCACGACCCTGCCGTCGACCTCGGCGCGGCACGCGAATCGCCACAGATTCCGCCGGCGCTGCACGAGCTCCACGTTGAGCACGAGCTGATCGCCGGGCTTCACCGGCAGCTTGAAGCGCGCGTTGTCGACGCCCACGAGATAGAGGAGCCAAAGACGCTCCTGCTCCGACGCCGTTTCATACGCGAGCACGCCGGCCGCTTGGGCGAGCGCCTCGATCACGAGCACGCCCGGCATCACGGCGTACTGCGGGAAGTGGCCCTGGAAAAATCCTTCGTTGGCGCTCACGTTCTTCAACGCCACGATCGACTTGCCGGCGATCACGCTGCGCACGCGATCCACCAACAGGAACGGGTAACGGTGCGGCAAACGATCGGTGATACCTTGGAGGTCGATGCTCTTTTCGTCAGTCATCTCGTTCTTCTTTCGTCTTCCCCGTTAGGCCGAGCGCACGCTCGGCCGCTGCCACTCGCTCGGCGAGGGCGTCGAGCTTCTTGAATCGCGCGGCGTTGCGGCGCCAGCGCCCCACTTCATCCGCCGGCAGCGCGCTCGAGTAGACGCCCGGCTTGTCGATGGATTTGGTGACGACGCCGCGGAACATGATCATCACGTCGTCGCAAATGGAAATCTGGTTGATCATAACGGCGCCGCCGCCCACCATGCAGCGCTTGCCGATCTTGGTGCTGCCCGCCGCACCCGACATCGCCGCCATGACGGTGTGCGCGCCGATCCGCACGTTGTGCGCGATCTGCACGAGATTGTCGAGCTTCACGCCCTCCTCGATGACCGTGTCGTCGATCGTGCCGCGGTCAACGCAGGTGTTCGCGCCGATCTCCACGTCGTCGCCGATCACGACGCTGCCCAGTTGCGGAATCTTGAACCACTTGCCCGCGTCGGGGGCGAAGCCGAAGCCGTCGGCACCGATCACGGCGCCGGGCTGCAGGATGCAGCGCGCGCCGATCCGCACCCCGTCGAGCACCGTCACTCGCGCCACGAGCCGCGAGCCCTCGCCCACGGTGACGTTGGCGCCGAGCACGCAGCCGGGACCGATGACGGCGCCGCCGCCGATCACGCAGCCGCTGCCGATCACGGCCTGTGCGGCCACCTCCGCCGACGGCGCCACGCGCGCGCTCGCGGCCACCACGGCGCTCGCGGCGATGCCGGGAGCTGCAACCGGAGGGGGATTCAGGTACGTCGCGATGCGCGCGTACGTGAGATAAGGCTGCGGGTGGACCAGGCTCGCGACGGGACAGCCGGCGCGATCCTTCTCCTCGAGCACCACGGCCGCAGCCCGCGTGGCCTCGAGCTGCTTGCGATAGACGGAGCTCGCGAGGAACGTGACGGCGTCCGGGCCTGCGCCCGAGAGCGTGCCCACCCGCGCGACCTCCCGGTCGGCGCCATGCAGCTCACATCCGAATTGGTCCGCGAGCTCGCGCAGGGTCGCGGCCATGGGGGTCAGTGCCGCGGGGCCTCGTCGAGCGGCCGCACCGCTGCTGCCTCTCAGCGCGACGGTGCCGGTGCGCGCGGGGCCGCGGCGCTCGGCTTCGGGCCGTCAGCCTGCAAAGCCTTCAGAACCTCGCCGGTGATGTCGACCGTGCCGCTGACGTACACGGCGTCGGTGAGCACGAGGTCGAATTTCTGCGCGCTCGCGTAGGCCTGAATACGTTGGACGACGTCGCGCAACAGCTTGTTGCTCTCTTCCGTGCGGCGCGCGTTCAAATCCTCGGCGTATTCGTTCTGCATGCGCTGCAGATCGCGCTGGCCGTCGCGAATCTGCCGCTCGAGGCTCAGGCGCTCTTCCTCGCCCATGACGGCCTGGTCCTTTTGGAAGCGGTCCTGCTTGTCCTGCAGATCCTTGCCGAGCTTGAGGACCTCGTTCTGCCGCGGCGCGAACTCGGTCTTGAGCTTCTCGGTGACCGCTTGCGATTGCGGGGACCCGTCGATCAGCTTGCCCATGTTGACGACGCCGATCTTGAGGCTCGTCTGCGCATCGGCGCTGAAGGTGAGCATGGCGCCCGCGATCGTGGCGATGAACGGCAGGACCGCGACGAGCGCCTTGGCGCTCCGCTTCGCACGAGTGGCCGACGCGAGATGCGTGCTGATCATGAATGTTGTGTCCTTCGAGAACTAAAAGGCCTGGCCGATGGAGAACTGGAACCGCTCGATGTCGTCCCCGAAGTATCGATCCGTATCTTCATCTTCGTTCAACGGAACGGCATAACTGAAACGTAGCAGGCCGAGCGGCGCCAGCCATTCGACACCGAGGCCGACGGATTTCTTTAACCTATCATAATCGAAACGGTAGTCGATAGGGTCGCCCAGCTTGTCGTAGAAGCTCACGCCGCCGGTCGAGAACACGTTGCCCATGTCGTAGAACAACGCGATTCGCGTGGACCCGGCGAGCTTCGCCGGCGTCGGGATCAGGAGCTCGATCTGGCTCACGAACAGCAGGTTTCCGCCGTACGGATTGCGCAGATTGTCGAGCGGGCCGAGCGTGCTTTCCTTGAAACCGCGTACCGATCCGGGGCCGCCCGCATAGCGATTGCGGAACGGCGGCAGTGAGGTGGTTTCGCCATACGAATCGCCGTAAGCGAGCTCGCTGTGCACGCGGAACCGCCAGCGGTCGGTCAACGGGACGTACTTCGTGAAATCGAGCGACGCCATGTAGTACTCGACCTCACTGCCGGGTATCGCGGTGTTCAACGAAGCGTTGAAGCGCATGCCGGCCGTGGGGAACAAGGAGGCATTGCTCGAGTTGTACGACCAGCCCGTGACGAGCTCCAAGCTCCTCGTTCGCGTGCCGCACACCAAGCAATCGGAGGGGTCGTTGTTGAAATCGTTCGGCTCGAACACCTTGCCGTTGTGCTTCACCCACTCGAGTGCCTGCTGCGAGCTGTAGATGCTCGTCAGCAGCTCGGCGTCCTGATAGGCAAAGCCGAAGCGCAGAAATTGGAAATTGGCGATCGGCCACGACCAATTGATGCCGCCCGCGAGCGTCGTGGTTGAGAAGTCCGACGTCGCGGACGTGTACTGGGTGATGTCCTGGTACGTCAGCGACAGAGTGCGCGACAGCCCGTCGATCGTGCGATAGGCGTCGGTGTAGTTGATGTCGTAGACCTTCTGATACTGGCCGCCTTGCAGGTTGACCTGCACCCGGTTGCCGGTGCCCATGAAGTTCGAGTGGATGAACTGGCCGCCGAGCGTGATGCCGTAGCTCTCCGAGTAGCCGAGACTGCCGCCGAACTGCCCGGGCAGTCCCTCCTCGATCTTGTAGTCGACGTCCACGAGGTCCGGAGTGCCCGGCACCGGGGTTGTCTCGTGCTCGACCTTCTTGACGTAGGGCAACCGCTGCAGGAACGTCTGCGACCGGTCGACGAGCACGTTCGACAGATAGCCGCCCTCGAGCTGGCGCATCTCGCGGCGGAAGACCACGTCGTTGACGCTGTCGGAACCGTTGAAGTTGATCCGCCGCACGTACACGCGATTCTTCGGGTCGACGAAGAACGTGATCGAAGCTTCCTTCGTGTCCTTGTTGAGCTCCGGCACGGCGCGAACCTGCGCGAACGCGTAGCCGTCGAGGCCGAGCCGCGTGTTCATGAACTCTTCGCTGCGGGTGAGCACGTTCTGCGCAAAGACCTGGCCCGGCTGCGCGAGGATGAGCGCGCGAAGGTTGTCCTCCGGCACCACCATGTCGCCCGCGAGCTTCACGTCGGAAATCGTGTAGCGGTCGCCCTCGGTGATGCCGATCGTCACGAAGATGTCGCGCTTGTCGGGCGAGATCGCCACCTGCACGTCGTCCCAGTGGAAATCGGCGAAACCGCGGTCCATGTAGAAGGAGCGGAGCTTCTCGAGATCGCCCTCGAGCGCTTGCTTCGAGTAGCGATCATTCTTGCGGATGAACGAGAGGAAGTTGCCGGTCTTGAGCTCGAAGCCCTGGGTGATCTCCTTGTCCTCGAACGACGTGTTGCCCACGATGTTGACCTGACGAATCTTCGCGCGCTCGCCTTCCTTGATCTCGATCGAGACGCGCACGCGGTTGTCGGGCAGCGGCTCCACGGTGGGAGTGATCTTCGCGGCGTACTTGCCGCGGCCGTAGTACTCCTCGGTGAGCGACTGCACCACCTCGTCGAGCACCGACTGGTCGAACGTCTTGCCGGTTGCAAGCCCGATGTTCGTCAGCGACTTCTTGAGGTCTTCGTCCTTGATGTCCTTGTTGCCGTCGAACGTGAACTCCTGGATCGACGGGCGCTCGAGCACCACGATGACCAGCGTGTCGCCGTCCTTGCGGAGCTCGACGTCGCGGAAGAAGCCCGTTTGGAACAGCGCGCGTATCGACTCGCGAAGCCTCTGCTCGTCGACCGTGTCGCCGATGTTGATCGGCAGGTAGTTGTAGATCGTGCCTTCGGCGATGCGCTGCGCGCCTTCCACACTGAAGTTGCGCACGACGAACGGCTGAATCGCCGCGAGCGCCGCCGAGCTCGTACCCAACCCTAAGAGGAGCAGCAATGGCTCCGCGAGACGCCGCAATATCATGAGCCGAACATTCTGGTGATGTCGTTGTAGAACACGAAGCTCATGAGCACGATCAGGAAGAACACGCCGATCTGCTGACTGACCGCGAGCGCGCGATCGGACAGCGGCGAGCCCTTGACCCACTCCACGAGCTGATTGACGACCTGACCGCCGTCGAGCAGCGGTATCGGCAGTAGATTCAGGATGCCGAGGCTGATGCTGACCACGGCGAGGAAGTCCAAGAACGAGCCGAAGCCGGCCTGCGCGCTCGCGCCGGCGTAGCTCGCGATCTGGAGCGGGCCCGACACGTTCTTCAACGACACGTCGCCCACGACCATCTTCGCGAGCATGCGCACCGTGAGCGCGCTCATCTGCCAGGTCTTCTGGATGCCCCGCGGCAGCGCCTCGAGCACGCCGTAGCGCTGCTCCGCGCGCAAGTCGTCGATCGCGCTTTCGGACGCCGGGGCCGGCGCCGCGCCGATCTGGCCCACGCTCTTGCCGCCATCCTCGACCGTGGGGATCGCCACCGGCAGGGAGAGCGTTTGCCCGCTGCGCAGCACATCGATGGCGACGGTCGCGCCCGGGCGCTCGCGGATGAACTCCCGCCATTGCTCCCAGCCGCGGATCGGCGTGCCGTCGGCGCGGACCACTTCGTCTCCGGCCTTGAACCCCGCTTGCTCCGCGGCCGAGCCCGGCGCGATCTCGCCGATCACCGCCGGCAACGCCAAACCGGGCCGAATGCCGAGCCCGGTGAATAGCGCGGCCGGCTCGGTGAGCTCGGCCTCGCGGCCGCGCACATCGAGCACGACGCTCTTGAGATTGCCGTTCGGCTCGCGCACCGTGAGGTCGATTCGGCCGTCCGCGAGCAGCTCGTCGAAGATCGCGAGCGTGGCGCCTTCGAGCGTCTCCGTGGGCCGATTTGCGACCGCCTCGATCCGATCGTTCGGCACGAGACCCGCGCGCGCCGCGACGGAGTCGTCGACCACCGAGCCGATGACCGGCTTGATGCCGGGCACGCCGCTCACGAACATCGCCCAATAGGCGACGATCGCGAACAGGAAATTGAAGGCCGGCCCGGCCAGCAGCACGGCGACGCGGTGCGGCACGGGGCGGCGGTTGAATGCGCGATGGCTCTCGATGGCGGCGACCGGCGCCTCGCGCTCGTCGAGCATCTTCACGTAGCCGCCGAGCGGAATCGACGACACCCAATACTCGATGAAGTCGGGCGCCCCGCCCCGGCGCCGCCAAAGCGGGTTGCCGAACCCGACGGAAAATCGCAACACCTTGAAACCGAGCTTACGTGCCACCCAGAAGTGGCCGAACTCGTGCACCGAGACGAGCACGCCGATCGCGACGATGAAGGCGAGAATCGATAAACCGACGTCTAACATTGATCCATCCAGCAGCGCGGCACGGCACAAACGGGGAGCGACAAGGCCGGGTATTCTAGCCGGTCACCGGCAGGTTGCAGAGAGCGGCCCTCCCGGTGGCGCCGATGCAACTTATTCTCTGGTCCCCCGCGCTCGTCTCGATCAACAGACCGCGCCGCGGCGCGGCAAGTTCCTGATCAGACCTCGATGCCGATCAGGCGAGCACCGAGCATGAACACCGGCACGGCCGCGGTCAGGCTATCGATGCGGTCCATGACTCCGCCGTGGCCGGGCAGCAACGCCCCGCTGTCCTTGAGCCCGACGTTGCGCTTGAACATGCTCACGGTGAGATCGCCCACCACGGACACGAGCGCCGTCAGCACCCCGAGCACCACCATCTCCGCCTGCGGCAGATCGAGCACGAGCGCCGCCGCCCACGCCGCCGCCGCGGCCAGCGCGACACCGCCTCCGAGGCCCTCCCAGGTCTTGCCGGGGCTGATCTTCGGCGCGAGCTTCACGCGCCCGAATCGCCGGCCGACGCCATAGGCGCCGACGTCGGCCGCCCAGACCACGACCAGCGCCGTGAGCGCGAGCCCGGGGCCCGACTGGCCCGCGCCGTGCAGCACCATCAGCAGCAGCCAGGAAGGCAGCAGCACCACGAGACCGGCGGCGGCCACCGCGGCCATCCCGAACGTGTGCGGCGCACTCAGCAGGGCGGCGAGCGCCACCGTCCACCAGACGAGCGCGATGATGAGCATCGGCGTGGCGGTCACCGGGCTCGCCCGGAAGAGCAGCACCATGCCCAAGGCGACGACGGCCACGTAGCCCGCCCTCCCGGGTCCCTCGAGCCGGGCGAGGCGAGCCCACTCCCAAGCGCCGGCCAACCACAGCAGCGCGAGCACCGCCGCCGCGTATAGGGTGGGCAGGAACAACAGCGTGGCGACCAGGGCGACGCCGAGAATCGCCCCGGTGATGACGCGCGTGACTAGCAACCAACCGCCTCGATCTGTTCCCCGGTGCGTCCGAAGCGCCGCTGCCGGCGCGCATAGAACTCGAACGCTTTGCGGAGCTCCGCGGCGGTGAAGTCCGGCCAGAGGATGTCGGAGAAGTAGACCTCGGCGTAGGCGATCTCCCACAACATGAAGTTGCTGATCCGCTTTTCTCCGCCCGTTCGGATCAGCAAATCCACGTTGGGACAGGCCGCCGTCTGGAGGGCCGCGGCGACGGCCGCCTCGTCTATCTTCTGCGGGTCGAGCTTGCCGGCCGCCGCATCCGTCGCGAGCTTGCGGGCGGCTTGGGTGAGGTCCCACCGGCCGCCGTAAGCGACGGCGACCACGAGGTCCATGCGAGTGTTGCGCTCGGTCTTGCGCGCGGCCGCGTCGGTGGTCCGGCGCAGCGCGGGATTGAGTGCGTCGAGATCGCCGATGAACTTCAGGCGAATCCCGTTCGAGTCGAGGTCGGCGACTTCCCGCTCGAGCGCGTCCACGAACAGCGCCATGAGTCCCCGCACCTCGTCGACCGGCCGCCGCCAGTTCTCGCTCGAGAAGGCGAACAGCGTCAGCGTCTCCACGCCGCTCGACGCACAGAGCTCAACCATCGCGCGCACGGGCTTGATGCCGGCGCGATGCCCGGCCTGGCGCGGCAACGCGCGCCGGCGGGCCCAGCGGCCATTCCCGTCCATGATGATCGCGAGGTGCTGCGGCGCGATGACGTTCGATTTGCGCTCTGCCGGGTTGGCGGCCATGTTCGACCGGATACTGCTTGGGAGTGAAGGCTCGGGGTGGGGACTCGGGGTTTCGTAGGGCTCGCTCCGGCCCACGCCGCGTCAGAATTCCATGATCTCGGCTTCTTTGTCCTTCAAGAGAGCGTCGATCTGTCCCACATGGCGGTCGGTGAGCTTCTGGATGTCGTCCTGCGCTCGGCGATCGTCGTCCTCGGTGATCTCCTTGTCCTTCAAGAGCTCCTTGAGATCCGCCAGCGCCTCACGGCGCACGTTGCGCACGGAAACCCGCGCGTTCTCGGCCTCGTGCCGGACGACCTTCACGAGATCCTTGCGCCGCTCTTCCGTCATCGGGGGCAGCGGCACGCGGATCACCTGACCCGCCGTGACCGGATTCAATCCGAGGTTCGAGTCGATGATCGCCTTCTCGACCGCTTTGACGCTGCCTTTGTCCCACGGCGTGACCACGAGCGTGCGGGCGTCCTCGACCGTGATGTTGGCGGTTTGCTTCACCGGCACCTTCGAGCCGTAGTAGTCGACCATCACGTGCTCGAGCAGGCCGGCGTTCGCACGGCCGGTGCGCAGGCGTTTCATTTCCTCTTTGAGCGCGGCGATGCTCTTCTGCATGCGCACGTCCGCGTCCTTCTTGATGTCGTTGATCACGCTACGTTCTCACCGCTGATGGCATGCGACGTTTCTCGGGTTCGGTTGCGAGTCAGGTTCCCGTGCGCGACAGGTGGTTCGCCACCGACGTGCCGAGCACCTCGCCCTTGACGATGCGCACGAGGTCGCCGGCGTTGTTCAGGTTGAACACGACGAGCGGCAGGTTGTTGTCGCGGCACATCACGATCGCGGTCGCGTCCATGACCTTGAGCTTCTGATCGAGCACCTGGTCGAAGGACAACGACCGATAGCGCGTCGCGGTGGGATCCTTGACCGGGTCGGCGGAGTAAACACCGTCGACCTTGGTGGCCTTGATCAACACGTCGGCGCCGATCTCGATGGCGCGCAAGCTCGCGGCGGTGTCGGTGGTGAAGAACGGATTGCCGGTGCCGGCCGCGAAGATCGTGACGCGGCCCTTCTCGAGGTGGCGAATCGCGCGCCGGCGGATGTAGTCCTCGCAGACCTCGTGGATCTGCAGCGCGGCCATCACGCGGGCGACCGCGCCTTGCCGCTCGAGAGCGTCCTGCATCGCGAGGGAGTTGATCACCGTGGCGAGCATACCCATGTGATCGGCCGTGACGCGGTCCATGCCCGCCTCGGCCAAGCCGGCGCCGCGGAAGATGTTGCCGCCGCCGATCACGAGCCCCACCTGGACCCCGAGACGTATGACCTCGGTGACCTCGCTCGCGACCCTGTGGATGACCGCGGGATCGATGCCGTACTGCTGGCCACCCAACAGGGCTTCGCCGCTGAGCTTGAGAAGAATTCGCCGATACGCGGGCGAACCTTGTGCCATGGACTCCTCGGCCGGAAACCGCCTTCAGCCGCTAGATTAGCGGCTCTGCGAAACTTGCGCCATGACCTCCTGGGCGAAGTCCGTGACCTTTTTCTCGATGCCCTCGCCCACCTCGAAGCGCCGGAAGCGCTTGACCTTGGCCTTGGCGGCCGACAGCAAGTCGCGGACCTTCTTGTCCTGGTCCTTCACGAACGGCTGGCCGGTGAGGGTGATCTCGTCGACGAACTTGCGGAGCCTGCCCTCGACCATCTTGGCGATGATCTCGGGCGGCTTCTTCTCGCCCGCGGTCTGCGCGAGGATGATCTCGCGCTCCTTGTCGAGCACGTCCTTGGGAACCTCGTCGCCTGAGACATAGCGCGGCGCAAGCGACGCGACCTGCATCGCGAGGTCGCGCGCGAGATCGGGGTTGCCGCCCTCGAGCTCCACGAGCACGCCGATGCGGCCGTTGTGGACGTAGCCGCCCACATGAGACGGGGTCTCGAGCACCTCGAAGCGGCGCACGCTGATGTTCTCGCCCACCTTGGTGACGAGCGCGAGCCGCGCCTCCTCGACCGTCTGCGCGCCGACCTTGGCGCGCATCAAATCCTCGAGCGTCTTCGGCGCCTGTGCGAGCACGGCGTCGGTGACCTGCTCGACGAAGCCCCGGAAGTTGTCGTCCTTGGCGACGAAGTCCGTCTCCGAGTTCACTTCCACGAGCGCGTGCCGGCCGGCCTGCGCGTTGCTCTTGAGCGCCACGCGGCCTTCCGCGGCCACGCGCGACGCCTTCTTGTCGGCCTTCGCTTGACCGGCTTTACGCAGCGCCTCGGCCGCGGCGTCGGGATTGCCGTTGGCCTCCACCAGCGCCTTCTTGCAATCCATCATGCCCGCGCCGGTTCGCTCGCGGAGCTCCTTGACCATTGCCGGTGTGATGTCCATGGCCGGTCCTCCTTAAAAATGTAGGTTGGCTATTGCTCGGAGTCGTCGCCGTCCGTGTCGCCGCCGTCGTCGCCGCCCTCTTCCGCCGGACCCTTCGACCGTCCGCCCTTCGAGCGGATCTTGGTGACGCGCCCGCGCTTCTTCGCCGGGGGCTTTTTGGGTTGCTGCTTCTGCTCGACCTTCGGCTTGCCTTCCTCATCGAGCTCGACGAACTCGTCGTCGCCCGTGGGCACTTCGGGGATCGACGACTTGCCCTCGAGCACCGCGTCGGCAATGCCGGCCGCATAGAGCTGGATGGCGCGCATGGCGTCGTCGTTGCCGGGGATCGGGTAGTCGATGCCTTCCGGCGAGCAGTTGGTGTCGACGACCGCGACCACGGGGATGTTGAGCTTGCCGGCCTCTTTGACCGCGATCTCCTCGTGGCCCACGTCGATGATGAACACCGCGTCGGGCAGGTTGTCCATCTGCTTGATGCCGCCGAGCCCGCGCTGGAGCTTGTCGCGCTCGCGCGCCAGCCCGAGCAGCTCCTTCTTCGTGTACTCGGTGCTCGCGCCCGCCTCGGTGATCTCTTCGAGCTCGCGCAGCCGCTTGATCGACTGACGGATCGTCTTGAAGTTCGTGAGCATGCCGCCGAGCCAGCGCTGGCTCACGTACGGCATGCCGCAGCGCTCGGCCTCGGCCGCGATCGCCTCCCTAGCCGCGCGCTTGCTGCCCACGAACATCAGCGTGCCGCCGTCCGCGACGAGCTTGCGGACGAACTCGCTGGCCTGCTTGAACAGCGGCAGCGTCTTCTCGAGATTGATGATGTGGATCTTGTTGCGCTCGCCGAAGATGAACTGGGACATCTTCGGATTCCAGAAGCGGGTTTGGTGTCCGAAA
>DASUFK010000351.1:0-3695 GCA_036274615.1 Gammaproteobacteria bacterium
CCTCGAGTCAGCAAGGAGAGACGCCATGGGATTCGCACCCTCTACGATGCAGCTCACGAGCCCCGCGTTCCAACCGCTGGGGCGGATCCCGAAGAAGCACACCGGCGAGGCCGACGACGTTTCGCCGGCGCTCGCCTGGACGAGCGTGCCCGCGGGGACGAAGGCGTTCGCGCTCGTGGTGCACGATCCCGACGCGCCGCTCGTCACGCCGGCCGGTTACGGCTTCGTGCACTGGGTGCTCTACAACATTCCGGCGTCGGCCGCGAAGCTCGCGGAAGGCGACAAGGGCTACACGAGCGGCGCCAACAGCTTCGGCAAGCCGGGCTACGGCGGCCCGATGCCGCCGGAGAATCACGGCGTGCACCACTACTATTTCTGGCTGCTGGCGCTCAAGGACGAGAGCAAGCTGCCGCCCGGCCTCTCGATGCTGGACTTGTTCGCCAAGATCGAGCCCGCTGTCATCGGCATGAATCGTCTGATCGGCACTTACTCGCGGCCGAAGTGAGCGGCGCGGTATCGGACACCGGCGGTGTCCGACACCTCGCGTGGACCTTCAGCGCGGCTGCGGAACGATGCGGAGGTAAGGCTTCACTGCCTTCCAGCCGTTCGGGTACTTCTGCTTCGCTTCCTCGTCCGTGACCGACGGCACGATGATGACGTCCTCGCCGTGCTGCCAATTCGCCGGCGTCGCGACCTTGTGCTTCGCCGTGAGCTGCAGCGAGTCGAGCAGCCGCAGCACCTCGTCGAAGTTGCGGCCCGAGCTCATCGGATAGATCAGCATTGCCTTGATGAGCTTGTCCGGCCCGATGATGTAGACCGTGCGCACGGTCTGATTGTTGGCGGCGGTGCGCCCTTGCGACGTGCTGCCCGTATCGGCGGGCAGCATGCCATAGAGCTTCGCGACGGCGAGATCGCTGTCGCCGATCAGCGGGTAGCTCACCGCGCAGCCGGTCGCATCCTTGATGTCGCCGAGCCAGCGCTCATGGTCCGTAACCGGGTCCACCGACAAGCCGAGCAGCTTGCAGTCGCGCTTCGCGAACTCGGGCTCGAGCTTGGCCAGATAACCGAGCTCGGTGGTGCAGACCGGCGTGAAGTCCTTCGGGTGCGAGAACAGTAGCCCCCAGCTGTTGCCGAGCCACTCGTGAAACTTGATGCGTCCCTGCGTGGACTCCGCCGTGAAGTCGGGAGCGCGATCACCGATTCGTAACGCCATTGCGACTCTCCTTCTCTATTCCGTTCTTGGAACGAAGACTGTAGCGCCGTCGCGCGGGCAGTTATAGCCCTTCAGCCGCCGTCGGCGCGCGGCGGGGGCAGCGGCGGGAGCAGTTTGCGCACGGCCGCGTGTGCGAGCACGAGGTCCGGCTCATCCTGCAGATAGACGAGATAGGTGCCGCGGAACTCGGCGTTCGTCTCGAGCAGCGCGGTCACCGACGTACGGGCTGCGTCGAGATGCTCCGGACCGAGGTCGTCGGCCTCCGCGAGCTCGTCGAGCGCCACGATCTCCTGCGACAGCGGCCGCAACCAAGCGAACAGCGGATCGTTCACCACGAGCTGCAGCAATTCGCCCGGTCCGCGCACGCGGCCGTGCAGCTTCTCGAAGCTCTGTTGCGTGATCGTGAGCCCGCGCCGGTGCAGCGCGAGCAGCGCCCGCGAGAGCTCCCGCAGGGGCGCGCGTACGTCGTCGCTCACGCAGCGCTCCGCAACGTGAGGTTGATCCGCCGCGCACCGGCGAACGGATGGTGCGACTCGGCCAGCGGCGCCACGCCGTGATAACGCAGCCGCGCGGGTCCGCCCCAGACGACGACGTCGCCGTGCTCCACTGCGACGCGGCGCGGCCGCTCCTTGCGCGTGAGCCCGCCGAACAGGAACGTGGCGATCACGCCGAGCGACACCGACACGATCGGCTGCGAGAAGTCGCCCTCGTCCTTGTCTTGATGGAGCGTGAGGCGCGCACCGGGGTCGTAGCGGTTCACGAGGCACGCATTGGGTGCGAAGTCTGCGAACCCGCCGGCCGCCGCCGCGTCGCGCGCGAGCCGCGCGAAGATTGCGGGCATGGCCAACCACGGTTTGCCGCTATCCGGATCGGTCGACGAGTACGCATAGCCACGCGCGCTCGACACCCAACCCAGCGCGCCGCAGTTCGTCATTGCCACGGACATCGTGAAGCCGCCGGGCGTGATCATGTAGCGGAACGGCGCGGCCCCTTCCACGTCGCGCAACGCGGCTGCGATCTCGGCGTCCACGGGAACAGCGAAGCCGCGCAACAGCACCGCGCCCGCGTCGAGCTCGACGCGGTCACTGCGTTGCATTGCAAACACGCGGCGTGAAGCTCGTCAGGCCGACGTCTGCGGCAGCTGCGACTCGGGCACCCACCAACCGTGGATCTGGCCGATCGCGCGCATCGGCAGATGCACCGTGGCGATCGGGCCGTTGTCGAGATGCTCGGCGTCGAGAATCACGAGGTCGGAGCGCCCGCCTTCGCTGTTGCGCGTGGCCACGCCCATCAGATAGCCCGCGCCTTCCGGCGCGTTGGCGTTCTTCGGCGCGAAGCAGCACTCCGCGAGCGACGAGTCGGTGCCCGCGTTGAACAGCGTGGCCTTCTTCGTCTGATGGTCGAAGCGCGCGTAGCAGGCGCCACCGGTGCCCGGCCTCGCGTCGGGATCGGGGCACGGCAGGAAGCCGTAGCGGTACGGCACGGTGTTGTAGCGGTCGTCCTGCCGCGGCAACGCGCCCACGTGCGGATAGAGCTGCTCGATGCCGTAGGCCGACGGCGTCTTCTTCGACATGTCGACCGACAAGCGCGTGATGTGGCTCGAGCCCGTGACCGGGTCCCACTTGGAGCCGTCGCGGATCGGCATGAACGGGAACGGCAGGCCCTGCGACATCTCCACGTCGACGTAGAGCTTGTTGCCGTCGTCGAACGTGCCCATCACGTGCGTGGCGCTGCGCGTGGGGCCCTTGATCCACTTCACGTCCTTGCCGTCGCCGCCGCGGCGCACGAAGCCGAAGTACGTGGGCTGGCCCGGGTACCACGACCAGTGGATGCCGCCCTCGTCCATCTGCTTCTGGTCGAACGCGAGCGGGATCACGTAGAAGACGATGTGCTTCTCGGTGACCGCAAAGTCGTGGAGCATGCCGACGTACGGCACCTTGATCTTCGCGTCCCACACTTTCTTGCCTTGCGGCGTGAACTCGAACATCGAGATCACGTCGCTGCCGAAGCCCTCGGCCTCGTAGCCGAACGCGACCATGTTGCCCGTCATCGAGTCGAGCTTCGGATGCGCGGTGAAGGTCTTGCTCGGCAGCTGGCCGTCGAACGTGAACACCGGCACCTTGGTCTCGAGCGTCAGGAGATCCATCGCGCTCGGCGGGCTGTCCTCCTTGAGCGCGAGGATGTAGCCCTTGTGGTTGATGATGTGCGTGTTCGCCGTGGAGCGGCTCAGGCCTTTGACGCTCGGATCGTCCATCGACGGGTTGCGGTACATCGGAAACAGCTCGCGGCCCGCCTTGTCGTTCGCGAGCCAGCGCTCGTTACGCACCATGCGGCTCTTGTAGTCCACGCGGCCGTTCTTGATGCGGAACATGCTCACGTGACCTTCGCCGTCGAACGGGATGTCGCGCGGGTGCAGCGGGTACTGCGGGTCGGGGCCCACGCGGTAGAACGCGCCGTTCAAGTCCGACGGAATCTTGCCGGT
>DASUFK010000352.1:0-4849 GCA_036274615.1 Gammaproteobacteria bacterium
GCCCGGGCGCGCAGCGCCCGGGTGCTCGCCGAGAGGCGAGCATCCGGATCCGCGGCGGCACTGACTTCTCTACGAGCGACACGAGCGAACGACCGCGGGCCGGACCCCGGCGAACGCGCCGTGGCGAGGGAACCGGCCCGAAGGGCCGGCGAGTCGCGTGCCGCGGCACAGGCCTTCGAGGTGCGGCCGTCGCCCGCGATGCCCTACGCCGGCCAAAGTGAAAGAAGACCGTCGGACGACGAGCGCGCGGCCGTGCTACCGGCCGATGGCGCCGCGCACTTCCATCAGCTCGGGGAAGAAGACGATGTCGAGCACGCTGCGCAGGAACTTCACGCCCGACGTGCCGCCCGTGCCCGCCTTCGAGCCGATGATGCGCTCGACCGTCTTCACGTGCTGGAAGCGCCACGTCTGGAAGTTGATCTCGATGTCCACGAGCCGCTCCGACACCTCGTACGCCGCCCAGTAGGCGTCCGGGTGCTGATAGATGATCCGGAGCACGTCGACCACGCCCGGATGGTGCGTGTACGGCTCCGTCCAATCGCGCTCCACGCGGTTCTCGGGCACGCGATGCCCCACGCGATCGAGATAGCGCAGAAACTCGTCGTAGAGGCTCGGATGCTCGAGCGCGTGCTTGATCTGCCGGTAGTATTCGAGGTGATGCGTGAAGCGCGACAGCGCCGCGCGGTCCTTGTTGCCGAGCTTGAACTCGAGCAGCCGGTACTGCGGCGACTGGAATCCCGACGCCGAGCCTAGCGCGTCGCGAAACGCCGAGTATTCCGTGGGCGTGAGCGTCGCCAGCACCGACCACTGCGATATCAGCTGATGCTGCACCTGCTTCACGCGATTCAGGATCTTGATGGTGCGCGGCAGCTCGTCTTGCTGCAGGCACGCGATCGCCGCGTCGATCTCGTGCAGCATGAGCTTGAACCAGAGCTCGGCAACCTGATGCTGGATGATGAACAGCATCTCGTCGTGCTCGGGCTTCTTCGTGATCGGCTGCTGGGCGGCGAGCAGCTTGTCGAGCTGCAAGTAGGTCTCGTAACGGACCTGGCTGCCTCGGTCGCTCGCGTTGGACTCCTGACCCTTCGCCGGATGCTTCTCCTGGCCGGGCTTGGTCTTGATCGTCATTGCGCGTGTCCTTCGCCCATCGTGCTGGCTCTAGTTTAGTGGTTGGCTGGGTTGCTCATCGACCGCGGGATCGCGGGATCACGGGACCGAGACGGGATTCACTGGTGGGCAGTCCGCCGTTGCTTCAAGATTGTGCGTCTCAAGGTTACTCTCTCTCCGCATCCCGTCATAGACGCGCGGCCGCCCGCGCGGCAGCGCCCGGTGCTTGAGAATACCAATGACCGGCGACGGCATGGCGGCACGTGACAGAGCGAAACGTCTCCGCCGGAGCCACGCATGAAACGCCCCGTGAAGCCGAGCAAGACCGCGGCCGAGCAACCGCCGCGCACCGGGCCCCTCGCGGCGATCTGCGCGGCGGGCGAGCGCCTCGCGGCGCATGCCTCGTTGCCCGTCGATCGCGGCGCCTTCGTATCCCGCTACTACGAGCAGGACACGGAGGATCTAGCGGGCGACCCCGCGACCCTCGCGGCCGCCGCTCTCGACCATCTGCGCTTCGGCCTCGAGCGCGCGCCGCGCACTGCGAAGCTGCGCGTGTTCAATCCCACGCTCGAGCGGAACGGCTGGGTGTCGGAGCACACGATCGTGCAGGCCGTGAACGACGACATGCCGTTCCTCGTCGACTCGTTGAGCATGACGCTCACCTCGATGGGTCACGCCATTCACGTGACGATCCATCCCATCCTGCAGGTCGAGCGATCCCCGCGCGGCAAGCTCACGGGCGTGCGCTACGCGAAGGACGCCGGCGGCGGCGCGGCCAAGGCGGAGTCGTTCATCCACATCGAGATCGTGCGCGAGACCGATCCGCAGCTGCTCACCGCGATCGAGCGTGCGCTCGCGAACGTGTTGCGCGACGTGCGCGCCGCCGTCGAGGACTGGCGGCCGATGCTCGAGCGCCTCGCCACCGCCACCGCCGAGCTGCGCGCGACGAAGGATCTCGCGGAGGAGTCGAAGCTCGAGTCGTGCGAGTTCCTCGAATGGCTCGCGGACGACCGCTTCACGCTGCTCGGCTACCGCGAGTACGAGCTCACCCAAGGCGGCGCGTTCGACACGCTCGCGCCGCGCGCCGGCACCGGTCTCGGCGTGTTGCGCGACGACCCGGTTGACGACGAGAGCGTGCGGCTCGCGGGCCGCGCGCGCGACGAGGCGCGCTCCGCGAGTCCGATCGTGGTGACGAAATCGAGCGTGCGCTCCACGGTGCACCGGCCCGCGCCGCTCGACCACGTCGGCGTAAAGGTCTTCGACGCGCACGGCCGCCCGTACCTCGAGCGACGCTTCCTCGGCCTGCTCACCTCCACGGCCTACAACGAGAGCGCGCGGGACATTCCGCTGCTCCGGCTCAAAGCCCGCCGTGTCCTGGAGCAATCGGGGCTCGACCCCCGCGGCCATCGCGGCAAGGCGCTGCAGCACATTCTCGACACGCTGCCGCGCGACGATCTATTGCAGGCGTCGCTCGAGGATCTGCGCGCGATCAGCCACGGCGTGCTCGGCTTGCAGGAGCGGCGCAAGCTCAAGCTGTTCTGCCGCCGCGAGACGTTCGGGCGTTTCTATTCCTGTCTCGTCTATCTGCCGCGCGACCAGTACAGCGAGCGGGCGCGGCGCACGATCGAGAACGTGCTGCTCACGGGCCTACGCGGCAACGCGGTCGAAAGCGAGGTCGCGATCTCGGAGGCGGCGCTCGCCCGGCTCGCGGTTACCGTGCGGACCACGCCGGGCGACCTCGAAGAGCCCGACGTCAACGTCATTCAGAAGGAGCTCGAGAACGCGGTTCGCAGCTGGCACGACCGGCTCCGCGACGCGTTGCTCGCGGAATTGCCCGAGGACCGGGCGCTCGAGCTGTTCCATCGATACGGCGAGCATTTCTCGGCCGCGTATCAGGAAGAAGCGGATGCGGCACGGGGGCTTCACGACGCCCTGAAGCTCGCGCAGCTCGACGACGGCGGCAGCGATCTCGAGATCGCGCTCGTGCGGCCGCGAGCCGAGCAGCCCGAACGTCTGAGACTCACCACGTTCAGGCGCGGCGAGCCGATTCCGCTCTACGTGGCGCTGCCGGTGCTCGAGAATTTCGGGTTCAAGGTCACGAGCGAGCGCGTGTATACGCTCCCGGTGGCAGGCGAGCCGAAGATCCAGGACTTCGAGATCGAGACCGCCGACAAACGGCCGCTCGACGTGAGCTCGGTCGACGTGCGCTTCGAGCAGTGCTTCGCGCTCGTGCTCGCGGGCCGCGTGGACAACGACGGCTTCAACAGCTTCGTGGTGAGCGCCGGCCTCGATTGGCGGCAAGCCGCGCTGCTGCGGGCGTTCTGCAAGTACTTGCTGCAGACGCGCAGCCGCTACAGCCAGGCGTACATGCAGGAGACGCTCGGCCGCTATCCGGCCTACTGCCGGGCGCTCGTCGACAAGTTCACCGGGTTGTTCGACGTCGACGCGCCGGAGAAAACGCGCGCGGAACGGGTCACCGCGAGCGACGAGGTGTTGAAGCGCGAGCTCGACCGCGCCGCGAGCCTCGACGACGATCGGATCTTGCGTTCGTTCGGCGCCGTGGTCGGCGCCGTCGTTCGCACCAACTATTACCAGACGGCTGACGGAACGCCGAACGGCGCGGCCAAGTCTTACGTCTCGTTCAAGCTCGACTCGAGCGCGCTGCCGTTTCTGCCGAAGCCGCGGCCCAAGTTCGAGATCTTCGTCTACTCGCAGCGCGTGGAAGGCGTGCACCTGCGCAGCAGCAAGGTTGCGCGCGGCGGCATCCGCTGGTCCGACCGGCGCGAGGACTTCCGCACGGAAGTGCTCGGGCTCATGAAGGCGCAGCAGGTGAAGAACACCGTGATCGTGCCGAGCGGCGCGAAGGGCGGGTTCGTCTGCAAATCGCTGCCGACCGCCATGGATGGCGGAAGTGCCGCAAATGCAGGACGCAATTTGCGGCCGGCCGGCGACCGCGACGCCATCCAGCGCGAAGTCGTCGCCTGCTATCAGACGTTCATCCGCGGCTTGCTCGACATCACGGACAACATCGTCGACGACGCCGTCGCTCCGCCGCAGCGCGTGCTGCGCAAGGACGACGACGATCCCTACCTCGTCGTCGCGGCCGACAAGGGCACCGCCACGTTCTCCGACATCGCGAACGCGCTTTCGGCGGAGTACGGGTTCTGGCTCGGCGACGCGTTCGCGTCCGGCGGCTCCGCGGGCTACGACCACAAGGAGATGGGCATCACCGCCCGCGGCGCATGGGAGTCGGTGCGACGCCACTTCCTCGGGCTCGCGATCAACCCGGACAAGGATCCGTTCACGGTCGTGGGCATCGGCGACATGTCCGGCGACGTGTTCGGCAACGGGATGCTGCAGTCGCAGACGATCGAGCTCGTGGGTGCGTTCGATCACCGCCATGTGTTCCTCGACCCCAAGCCCGATCCCACCGCCTCGTTCGTGGAGCGGCGGCGGCTCTACGAGCTCCCGCGGTCGTCCTGGGACGACTTCGATCGCTTGGTGATCTCGCCGGGCGGCGGCGTGTGGCCCCGCACCGCGAAGTCGATCCCGCTGTCACCCGAAGCGCGGGAGCTGCTGTGCACAGAGGCGACCGCGCTCACGCCGGCCGAGGTGATCTCCGCACTCCTGAAGGCACCGGTCGATCTGCTCTTCAACGGTGGCATCGGTACGTACGTGAAGGCCTCGACGGAGTCCAACAGCGAGGTAGGCGACCGGGCAAACGACAGCCTTCGAGTGAACG
>DASUFK010000353.1:0-17122 GCA_036274615.1 Gammaproteobacteria bacterium
GCCGATGCCCAAAACCACTCGACGAGACCGTCGTTGCCCACGGCGAGACTGTAGTCTCCGGCGGCCAGGGCGAACGCCCCGTCGAGATCGTAGCGAAAGATGCTATTGCCCGGCGTCGCCGAGTCGACGAGCCCCGTCGACGTGCGCGAGACCGCCCCCGTGGCGGTCAAGAACGGCGTCAAGGCGGGCGTGCCGCCGGCGTTCGCGTAGATCAGCACATCGAAGGCGTCGAGATCGGCCGTGTCGGTGCCCCACCAGGTGATCTGGCTCAGCACGACGTCCGCGGCGATCGTGAACATGTCGGCGTTCTGCGCTCCTCCGTCGATGGAGGAGAAGAACGACTCGCCGCCGTCCGTGGGATCTTGGGAATAGATAATGAGCGCCGACGCACTCTGACTCGCGAGCGCCAACATTCCTGCCGTGATTATTCCGATCGTTCTTCGAGTTCTCATTGTGGTTCTTCTTTTCCGGAGCTAGTTCGTGCGTCGTTGTCGTCAGCGCAGGCCAAGTCCGTGACCGCGCGTAACGATCTATATGTTCCCGAAACGGGCACATCACCGTATATGCACGACATGCGCCAAGTTCCGTGAATGCGATTCGTTTCAACCGGTTAATGGCGAATGCTGGTCCTTAGGGCAAAGCCTGAATCGCCGCCTTGTAAAAAAAGTCGACTCGCGCAATGGTCGGGCACGCCGGAATGCTGCGAGCTCTGCGGGGCTCGGCGCGACGATGCTGCGAGGCGCCACGCTCACGCAGATGGCGCCTTGAGCCGGCGTGCTCCGGCGCTGACGCGCCGCGCACGCGAGAAGAATTACGCCGCGGCGGTCACGCCTGCGCGGGCGGTGCTCCGCCCCCGCGCGGCTCGAGCTCCTGTCGCGCGCCCTCGAGCGCGCCGCGCAGATCGGCGGGATAGCGGCCGGCGTTCGCGAGCGCCTGCACGGCGATCGCGTGCAATGCGACTTTCGATCGGTCGGACGCGAGCGCTCGGATCGGCGGTCGGGGGTGACGGCAGCTCTTGTACCAGACATCCGGCTCGAACTGGAACAACGTCTCGAGAATGCGCGTTTGCATCTGCGGGGACGGTATCGTGCGCAGCATCCACTCGGAGAGCTGCACCACCGGGTAGTCGTCGCGCACGGGCAGCAGGAACCGCCGCAGCCACGAGGATCTCAAGCCCTGGGGATGCGCTTCCGTTCCGATCATCTGGCCGAAGATCTGGAGCGCACCGATGCTCCGATTGGTCATGGTCGCGAGCGCCACGTCGGTCGCCAGGCTCGAGCCCGGCTGCGCGTGCTTGCGCCAGAAATCGAGCGCCGCGGGCTGCATCGGGTCGAGCTTCGACAGCCCCAGGATCAATAGCTTCACGCGCAGCGGCTCCGAGAGAAACACCCCGTCGCCCGTGAGCGCGACGAGGGCGCGCTGCGACTCGGCCGAGCGCGAGTCACCGAGCGCCCGCACGATCTTGGTGAGCCGGAGCTTGAGGATCGTCGACTTGTACGTGTCGGGAGAGTCGAGGCGCGTGAGAAACCCCTGATTGCAAATCAGGCGGCGGATCAGGTCCACATCCCCGGGTTGAGGCGTCCGGAGCACGCTCAACGCGGTGCGTTTGAGCAGGACTCCGTCTCTCGAATCTCGCAAGACCTGCACGTCAGGTGGTTGCACCGCCGGAGCTCCCGTTCAATTCGAGATCGAGCGCATCGCGCGTCTTGGGTCCATAGATGCCGTCGGCCACGAGACCGCCCGCGTCGATCTGGAACTGCCGAATGCCGGCCTTGGTGCGCCAGCCGACGATCCCGTCGACGCCATCTGCGGCGGGCCCCGACTTGCCGATGTCGTACGGTCCCATCGAGAGCCCCGGCCGCTTGTGCGTCAGATATTCCTGGAGCAGCTTCCGATCGGCCTCGGTCGGATGGTAAGCCGGCGGCACCGGCAGCACCGTCGGCGGCGGCGGCGGGGGCGGTGGTGGTGGTGGCGGCGGCGGTGGCGGCGGTGGCGGTGGCGGCGGCGGCGGCGCGTCCACCACGAGCGGATGGCTGCGAACGTGCCGACACTGGATCTGGTCGAGGTCCTGCGAGTCCGGATGCGGACCGTAGGTCATGAAGTTGTTGTCCCACGGGTGGCCAACGCCTTTGTTCGGCCCCGCCTGGTGATCGACTCGGTCGTTCGAATGCGGCGGGCTGTCGCTCCAACCGCTGCCGCGATGATGCAAGCCGATGACGTGACCGAGCTCGTGCGCGAGCGTGCGGAAATACATCTGCGATCCGTCCGGATTGCGCGACGAGATGTACGAGTCGGTGATCAGGCAACCGGAGGCTTCGTCGAGCTTCCCGTCCGCGGTCAAGGCCTTCATCGCGTCGTATTCGGCCTGCGAGATCGTGCCCGACTTGAGGTCCGTGCGGCGCGAGCTCGGCCCCATCGTGCGCATCTTGACCGCCGCCGAGGCGTCGTCCGGATACACGCCGGTGGGCCGCACCCAGGAATTGCTCGGCGTGCCTTCGAGCGACACGAAGGTCTCCGCGCTCGAGAGCCCGCGATCGGTCGCGGCGCCGAGCAGAGTGCCGGCCGCGTCGGAGTGCATGAACGAAAGGTTGAAGACGTGCGCGCGCGAGTTGATCACGGCGGCGGCCGTGGTGTCGGAGTTCTGGTTGTACGTGTAGTCGTGGCTCGATGTGAATTCGTAGATCGCGTCACGAATGTGCGTGGTTCCGGGCCCGGTGGTGGTGTTGGGGTCGGGCTTGAGCTCGATGCCGGCCTGCCAGAGGATGATGTTCGTGAACTGGATGTGCGCGTCGATGTCCGCCGGCTGCACGGTGGGATTGAAAGATCCGGCCTTGGTGGTCTTCACGATCACCGCGCGATAGAGCAGCTGCTTCGGCTTGCCCACCCAGGCTCTGAAGCGCGCGAGCAACGGCTCGTTCGGCTCGTCGAAGCGAAGCTCGAGGAACGCCTCCTCGTCCGCGACCGCACGATGGCCGTAGGCACGCACTTCGAGGCCGCCCCGAATTTCCGTGACCCCTTTCGTGCCGTCCCAGAGCCGGAAGTTGTCGGTGCGCGTTCGCCAGATCAGCTTCGTGAGATCGAGCGTGGGGCCGCCGCTCGCACTGTACGGCCAGTACTGCGTGATTCGGATGCGCGCCACGCGATCGGCGAACCCCGGGTCGGTGGGCGAAAGCACGGGAATCAACGCCGGGTTCACGAGGGAATTGAGCGCGGTGCTGCTGCCGAATGGTGCGTTGAAATTGTCCTGAGGCGACGCGTACACGCGGGAGATCGCGGCCGGCACCGGGGGAATGCCCGTGGTCCAGGGCACGGGGATCACCGGATTGATGTGGACGAACTTGTCGGTGACGCCGACGTCGATGGAGTTGTACAGATCCGAGCCCTTGGCCGGAAGCACGGTCGTGATCGTGCCGGGATCGACCGTGTTCGACGCGAGCACGGTGATGCGCAGGGTCACGGAGTAGTAGTTCTTCGACGAGCGCAGTCTGAGAAAGTAGTCCTGCATCGCCGGCAGGTTGATCAGCGCGCGGACTTTGCCGAGATCGTCGTCGAAGACGAGATCTTCGTCCTTGGCGGCGAACGAGACCTCGAGCGTGAGATCCGACGCGGCCACTTCGAGCTCCGTGGTCCATGTCGCGTCGAAGCGGATACGGGTGCCCTCGTACACCTCGAATCTCGCGGCCGTGCTGCCGAGCCGGATCTCGTTGCCGCTCGGCTCGATCTTGATTTTCGCGTCGAAGAACCAGCTACCGGCGATCCCGAACCACTCCGAGGGCTCTTGCGCGTACAGCGAGGTGATGGCCACGCGGACCTTGTTGGCGGCCATCGTCAGGATCCGTGCGCTTTGACGAGCTCGTCACGCAGCTTCGCGTCGATGCGGCCGGTGGGTTCGAGACCGCGCCGTTGCTGAAACGCGGCGACGGCGTCTTCGATCTGCGGTGTCACGGCGGTAGGCCGAGGCGGACACGGAATGCCGAGATTCGTCAGGCGCTGGCAGACGCCGGACAGCTCTTCGACCGGTCCGAGATGACGCCACTTGAGGTCGATGCGGCGCGACTTGTCCGCGTCGCCCGGATTCAGCACGAGCAGACCCTCGCGGACGCGGCTGGGCAGCTCGATGTCGAGGTAGCCGTTGCCGTCGGTCTTGCCCTTCTTCACCGACAGCCCGTCGGCGAAGAGCTCGAAAGGCGTGCTCGCGACGGCCTTCTCCTCGAGCTTGGCGAATTCCGGCTCCACGTACTCGGAGGGTGAAGTGCCCGCTTGCTCGTGCTTCGCGGAGGTCTTGCGTTCGAACAGTCGAACCCGGAACCGCACCCGGTCACCCTTCGCCTTGAAGCGGTTGAGCGTGTCCGACGGGGCGGACTCGGTCTTCTTCTCCAGCTCCGGGAGGAACACCTCGTCGCCGACCGCGAGCAAGTGCGGCGATTTGCGCTTCCGCCGCAACGCGTCGTTCTGCGAGTCTGCCCACACCTTGTTCCACGGCACGCCCGTGGGCACGGCAAGCGAGACGACGTCTTCGCCTTCGGCGACTTTGCGGGTCGGCACCTTGAGCCCCTATCGCGCGCCGAGCGCGCGCGGGAGCGTTGCTCGAGTCAATACGGCCATCGCTGCTTTATTGGAATGCTCTCGAGGACGGACCATCCGCCGGCGTTCTTGCCGGCGATCACGAGTTGAATGTCAGCCGCGTCGAACGCGAGCGTGCCGGCGAGACTGTCGCGCTCGGCGTCGGGCTCTCCTCGAACCCAGAACTTGCCGAGGACGGCGCCCTCCTCGTCGGTCGCGGCGACCAGCACGTCGATCTCGGCGGCGGAAGCTGCGTCGGCAGCCGTGCGGCGGGCGAGCGGTACCGCGCTGTCCTCGTTCAAGTACACGGCGCGCACCACGATCGGCTCTGCGTCGCCGACGGCTCGATTGAAGAAGAACACGGCGACGTCACCCTCGCGCAGCGTCGGCTCCACGCCGAACTGCAACGGGTAGCGCCACTCCGCGCGCCGGGCGCCGGCGTCGCCGCGCAGCACCCGTTCTATCGAAAGCGCGACCGTCACGTCGCGCACATCGCCGATCACGTCGCGCGTTCGCTCCGACGGCGCACGCTTCATCACGTCGACGCGCTCGACCTTGGCCAATGCGACGTAATCTGCTCTCCGAAAGTCGGCGAACTGCTTTGCTGCCGAATAGCGGACCGGTTCTGAAGCCACGTCCGAATCCCCCGAAATCGGTTCCCCGCAACCAGCGACGGCCCAAAAGGCGAGGACGAGAGCACACTTTGCGAAGGCCCTCGACGGCCGCATGGCGCCCATGCCGCGCTTCAAGCGCCTCCCCACGCAGCCGGAAAGACCGGCGCGCAAATCGGTGCAGGACCGACCGATACGGCTTGCAGGGGCGTTCGTCACCTGCTTCATGCACCCAAGCGCCATGGCGGTTCCGCAGTATAGGGCGCGCCGAGCGCCGAATCACGCCCTTGGCGCCGGCCCGATCGATCGGCTCCTCAGCGCGGCTGGAGCCAGTTCGGCAGGAACGAGTACGGATTCCCGGCGAGATCGCCCTTGTGCGCCACGCCGTGCTTCGCCAGCAGCTGCGGCAGCTTGCCGCTCTTCCACGCCTCGAACGTGTCGGTGGCGCCGCCCACGAACTCGTTGCCGATGAAGATCTGCGGGATCGTCTTCCAGGTGGTACGCGCGGCGAGCGCGGCGCGGATCTGACCGCCCCAGTCGTCCTGCTGATAGGCCACCGAGTCGAGGTCGACGGTGCGGTACGGAATCTTGTAGGCCGCGAACATGCGCCGCACCGACCAGCAGAACTCGCACCACTCGAGCGCGAACATCACCACCGGCTGCTTGCCGTCGGCGGTGACCTCCTCGACGAACGCGGCGGCCTTCGGCGTCACCACCGGCGGCGGCTCGGGCGCCGTCGGCTTAGGCTTCGGCGCGGACGCGGCGGCCGGCGGCGGCGCGTCGAAGCGCGCGCGCGGCGTGGAGCGCGAGATCGCGAGCTCCTCGTCGGTCATGTCGGTGGGGACCTCGGCGAACAGCGGCGTGGAGAGATAGCGCTCGCCCGTGTCCGGCAGCATCACGAGGATGTTCGAGCCCGGCGCCGCCGACTTCGCGATCGTGAGCGCGCCCGCGAGCGTGGCGCCGCTCGACGTGCCCACGAAGATGCCTTCCTTCTGCGCGAGCTCGCGCGCGAGACGCAGCGCCTCGCCGCCGTTCACCGGCACGATCTGGTCGAACAGGTGCGCGGCCGCGGCGTCCTCGGTGAGCTTCGGGATGAAGTCCGGCGCCCAGCCCTGCATCAGGTGCGGCCGAAACAGCGGGTGGCTCGCCGAGGGCGAGCCGTCGGCCGCGCGCGGCTGCGCGATGCCGCTGCCGAGCGTCTGCGAGTTGTCGGGCTCGCAGACGATGACCTTGGTGTGCGGGCTCTTCTTCTTCAGCACGCGCGCCACGCCCTTGAGCGTGCCGCCGGTGCCGAAGCCCGTGACCCAGTAGTCGAGCTTGGTGTCGGCGAAGTCCTCGAGGATCTCCTCCGCCGTGGTGCGCGAGTGCATGTCGGGATTCGCCTCGTTCTCGAACTGCCGGCAGAGGAACCAGCCGTGCTTCTCGGCGAGCTCGACGGCCTTCGCGAGCATGCCCGAGCCTTTTTCGGCGGCCGGCGTGAGCACGACCTTCGCACCCAGGAAGCGCATGAGCTTGCGGCGCTCCACGCTGAAGTTCTCGGACATCGTGACCACGAGCGGATAGCCCTTGGCCGCGCACACCATCGCGAGGCCGATGCCGGTATTGCCGCTGGTGGCTTCGATCACGGTTTGACCCGGCCTGAGCGCGCCGCGCCGCTCCGCGTCCTCGATCACGCCGAGCGCGAGCCGGTCCTTCACCGAGCCCATCGGGTTGCGCGACTCGGTCTTGACGTAAACGTTCACACCCGCGGGCGCGAGCTTGTTGAGACGCACGACCGGCGTGCGGCCGATCGTCGCGAGAACGTCGTCGTAGCGTTTGCCCATGGCCCCTCCCCTCGATCTCGTCGCGGCCCATAGGATGCGCCGGCAGGCGAGCGGAGGAAATGCCACGAACGACGGCGCACTTTGCCGAGACGCCGCCCCTGGTGTCAGACACTCCTGGTGTCAGACACCACGGGTGCCAGACACCACGGGTGCCAGACGTAAGAAAGGCGGACACCGGCCACGAATCCTTCCGCAAACCGGCGCCGCCCGTTGCTCCCTATCAGCCGTCAGTGCTGGACCGGTACGCAGTGCGTCTCGGTCGTCGTCGTGGCCTTCCGTTCTTGGAGCTTCTTCTGGATCTGATTACCGGCGATCGCGCCCGCCGCCGCGCCCGCCGCGGTGGTGATGTCGCGGTCGCCCACGTCCTTGCCTACCGCGCCGCCCACGAGTCCGCCGATCACCGTGCCGGCGATGCGGTGCTCGTCCTTGGGGTCGGCCGGCGTCGTCACCGTTTCCTCGGTGCAACGTTCCGTGTAAACGGCCGCTGCCGTCGTCGGCGGCGGCGAGTCGTCGCGCATCAGCGTGTAGCCCGCGAGCACACCGCCCGCGGCCGCTACGGCAACGCCCAGCACAATGCCCGTCAACATCGGTTTGTTCATCACGAGACCTCCTGGCGTCGACTTCGACGCACCCTTTGTGCAAACCGCATGCCACGGCAGACTCAAGCACGGCGCGGGTTCGAGCACCGCTCCGAGCAACGACGGCTCGCAAAACTTGGAAGCCGTTCAACTTCCTGCACGAAGCGGACGAAGTCCGTTTCCGAGGCCACTTCCCGTGCAGCCACCCGGCTCACGTGGAGTATCCTCGTGCCCGGTGGAGCGGCGCGTGGGGTCTTCGCTCTCGGGACCGCGTCGCCTTTGGGTTCGACGTTCGGGGGAATCGGAATGAGACTTCGATCGGCGCTATTGTCGAGCGTCGCGGCGCTCGCGCTCGGCCTGCCCGGCTTCCACGTTCACGCGCAGACCGCGACCGGCACGCCGGTGGTCGTGGGCCAGCGCTGGCAGCTGCGCTCGCAGAGCATGGGCGACGTGCGGCCGTATCTCGTGCACCGCCCGGCGAGCTACGACATCAGCAACGCGCGCTATCCGGTGCTGGTGGTGCTCGACGGCGAGTCGCTGTTCCAGCACGCGAGCGCTACCGCGGACCTGCTCGCCGCCGCCGGCAAGATTCCGCCGCTGCTCGTGGTCGGCATCCCGAACGTGGACCGCTTCCGCGATCTGGACTCGACCGCGGCGCCGGGCACATCCGCGTTCCTGAAGTTCATCCGGGACGAGCTGCTGCCCACGATCGACCGCGACTACCGCACGCGCCCGTATCGAATCCTCGCGGGTCACTCGTACGCGGGGCTGTTCGCGCTCTATTCGCTGATCGAGGCGCCGGAGACGTTCCGCGGCTACGTGGTGATGGCCGCGGCGTTCGGCGACAACCCCGAGCTCCCGAAGACGGTGGCCGCGTTCCTCGCGGCGCACCAAGATCGGAAGTTGAACGCGGCGCTCTACTTGGCCACGGACAACGGCACCGGAAAGAACCTCACCGGCGCGTGGGAGCTGTCTTCGTACCTGCAGGACCGGGCTGCGCGCTTGCTCGACCTGCGCTTCACGCTGCGAACGAACCCGAACGAATCGCACGCGGCCGTTCCGCTGCGCAGCGTGGACGAGGGCCTGCGCTTCGTCTTCGACGGCTGGGACGTTGCCGATCCGTTCGCGCTCTACGAGCAAGGCGGCTTGACCGCGATCGACAAGCATTACGCCGAGCTCTCGGCGCGGCTCGGCTTCCCGGTGCCCGTTCCCGACGAGGTGTTGTTCGGCACGTTCGGTCAGCTCGAGCGCTTCAAGCGCTTTCCGGAGGCCGAGCAGGTGATCAACCGGGCGCTCGCCGCATCCCCCGAGAGCTCGACCGCTCTTTATTATGCGGCTCGCCTCTATGCGCAGATGGGCAACCAGCCGCTGATGATGGAGAGGTTGCAGCAGGCGTTGCTGTTGTCGCCGAACGACCCGGCTTCGAGATCGCTCGTCGAGTACATGAAGCTCGACGCCAGCCAGTTCGCTTCGCCGGTGCGCTTGGCCGCGAAAGACCTCGCGAAATTCGCCGGCGGCTACGGCGAGTCCGCCGTCGTCTTTCAGATCGAGCAGCGCGGCGACGACCTCCGCGGCAAGACCGCGGACCAGGAATACGAGCTGAACGCGCTGTCCCCCACGAAGTTCGCGTGCTCCGAGTGCGGCGTCACCGTGTCCTTCCAACTCGACGCTCGCGGCAAGGTCACCGGCCTCGAATTCGGCAACGGCGGCGCGAAGCTCGCGAAGCTACGCTAAGCCGCGGTGTCGATGCCGAGCACGGCGAGGCTGTCGAGCGCGGCCTCCATCGCGCGCTCGCCTTCGCGGATGGCTTCGTCGGCGCGGTCGAAGTCGAGCAAGCCCACGTGCGCGAGCCGCGGCGCCACGATGACGTCGGGCGGCTCGCCCGCCATGCGGCTGCGCGTGATGCGCACTTGCATGATGTCGAGGCTGGACGCGATCACGCCGAGCAGCGACGGCGCGCGGGGCTCGGCGTTCTCGGGCCAGAGCCGGGCGAGGCTCCGTCGCAGCCAGCCCCGCTCGTCGGCGTCGCTGGCATCGGCGTCGTGAACGACGAGATTGCGGCCCACGATGCCGTAGCTCAGATCGACGGCGATCACCACTTCCGCGCCCATCGCGCGCGCGAGCGACACCGGCACCGGATTCACGAGAGCGCCGTCCACGAGCACGCCGTCGTCGGTTTGCACCGGCGTGAACAACCCGGGAATCGCGAGCGACGCGCGCACGGCGTTGAGCGTCGAGCCCTTCCTTAGCCAGATCTCGGCGCCGTTCTCGAGCGAGGTGGCCACGGCCGCGAATGGAATCGGCAGCTCCTCGATCGGCCGGTCCTCGAAGCCGCGGCCGACGAACGACATGAACTTGCGGCCCGTGAGCAGGCCGCCGCTCAAGCCCAGATCCGCGAACGACAGCACGTGGCTGCGCCGCAGGCCGGCCGTGGCCTCGCAAAAGCGGTCGAACGCCGCGCCCGCGTAGGCGGCGCCGACGAGCGCGCCCACCGAAGTGCCGCAGACGAGATCGGGCCGCACGCCGGCACGCTCGAGCGCGCGCACCACGCCCACGTGCGCCCAGCCGCGCGCGGCGCCGCTGCCGAGAACGAGCCCGAGCTTGGGCGCGCGCCGCTTGCGCGCGGCGCCCGGCACTTCGGCGAGAGTGGCGACCAAGGAACACCTCGAATCACAGCGGCCTGCTCGAACTTTGCAAGTTGCATGCCGCTTGGCGAGGGGCAACTGCCGCAGCGCGCCGAGTTCGAGGCGCCGGCGCTACATCCGTTCGGGCGCCTCGATGCCGAGCAGGTCGAGCCCGCGCGCGAGCACGTCGGCCGTGAGCGCGCAGAGCGCGAGCCGCGAGTCGCGCGCGGCCGCGTCGGGCGCGCGCAGCACGGGGCAGCTCTCGAAGAACGCAGTGAACGCGGTCGCGAGATCGTAGAGATAGCCCGCGAGGCGGTGCGGCTTGAGCGTCTCGGCCGACTCGAGCACGGCCGCGCCGAAGCCGAGCAGCTCGAGCCCGAGCGCGCGCTCGGCGGGCTCCGCGAGCGCGATACGCGTGCCCGCGGCCGGCGGCGCGATGCCTTCTTCGGCGGCCTTGCGGAAGATCGAGCGGATCCGCGCGTGCGCATATTGAAGGTATGGGCCGGTGCGTCCCTCGGGCGCGAGCATCCGCTCCCAGTCGAACACGTAGTCCTTGATGCGGTCGTTCGCGAGGTCGGCGTACTTCACGGCGCCGATGCCGATCGCGGGCGCGAGCGCGCGCCGCTCGGCGGCGTCGCGGGCCACGCCGCGCTCCACGTCGCGCTTCGCGAGCTCCGCATCGGCGCGCTCGATGGCCTCGTCGAGCAGGTCCACGAGCCGCACCACTTCGCCGGCGCGCGACTTGAGAATCTTCTTGTCCTGCCCGAGCACCTGACCGAACGCCACGTGCTCCGCGCGCACCGGCGGAGCGAGCCAACCGGCGATCGCCGCCACGGCGAACACCATCGCGAGGTGCTGCGCCTGCGGCGAGCCCACCACGTACAAGAGCCGCGTGGCGTGCAGCGTGCCCGTGCGGAACCGCAGCGCCGCCAGGTCGGTGGCGGCGTAACCGTAGCCGCCGTCCTGCTTGCGCACGATCAAGGGCAGCGGCTCGCCGTCGCGATTGGCGAAGCCCGGCGGGAACACGCAGAGCGCGCCGTCGTTGATCGACGCGATACCGCGGCGCTCGAGATCGCCGGCGACGTCGGCGAGCATCGCGTTGTAGAAGCTCTCGCCGCGGATGTCGGCGTCCACGAGCTGCACGCCGAGCTTCCCGTAGGTGTCGGCCAGGTGCTGCTTGGTGATGTCGATCAGCGTCTGCCAGAGCGCCAGCGTTCCGGCGTCGCCCGCTTGCAGCTGCACCACGCGCCGGCGCGCGCGGTCCGCGAACGCGGGATCGCCGTCGAACTTCACGCGCGCGGCGCGGTAGAAATCGCCGAGCTCGCCGAGATCGGAGCGCGCGCGTGCGTCGGCGCCGCCGAGGTCCACGAGGTGCTCGATCAGCATGCCGAATGGCGTGCCCCAGTCGCCCAGGTGGTTCTGGCGGATCACCTCGTGGCCCACGGCCTCGAGCAGCCGCGCGAGCGCGTCGCCGATGATCGTGGAGCGCAGGTGGCCCACGTGCATCTCCTTGGCCACGTTCGGCGCCGAGTAATCCACGACCACGCGCTCGCGTTTCGCGGCTCGCGGCACGCCGAGCGTGCGATCGGAGGCGAGCGCGGCGGCCTCGCGCTCGACGAAACGTTTGGCGAGCGTGAGGTTGATGAAGCCCGGCCCCGCGATCTCCACGCGCTCGCAGACGTCCGCCACGTCGAGATTGGCCACGACCGCTTCGGCCACCTGGCGCGGCGCGCGCTTGAGCTGCTTCGCGAGACCCATCGCGAGGTCGGCCTGATAGTCGGCGCGCTCGGAGCGGCGCACCATCGGGTCCGTGCCGGCGAAATCGGGCCCGAACGCGGCGGCGACCGCCGCCGTGAGCCGTTCGGCCAATAACAAACGAGGGTCCGCCATGAGTGCTACTCAACCGAGGGGGCGCAATAGTATCCCCTCTTCCGCCGCGTTCGTTACATAGCGGCGGGCGTGTAGATTTCCCTCGATCGCTCTCCTTTAGGGCAACGCCGGCAACGACACGTTCGACGGCGGCACCGGCGTGGACACGGCGCGCTTCTCCGACGATTTTCTGGACTACGAGATCTCGCTCGACGCAGGCTCGCGCGCAGGGCTCGACGCGCCGGCGCAGTGCACGCTCCTAGGAGAGCCCCGCACGGGTCGAGATCGCAGCGGCAAATTGCCGCAAGTGCTCGAGCCCCTCCCGACTGATGGCGTAAACGATGTCCCAGTCGATCGCCTGGTAGCTGTGCACGGCGATATTCCGGAATCCGACCGCGCCTCGCATCGATTTTCCGAGCTGCGCAGAAATCACGCCCGCCTCGACCAGCGAGTCGAACGCGTCACCCATCGTCTGGGGCACCTGTTGCTCCGTATCCGCCAAAACATGCACCGCGAGATCCACGCAAAGCTGCACTGCGCGCGTGATGTTGAGGCTCACGATGTCCTGGAGGTCCGGATCGGCGCGAAGCTCGTCGGCGGATCCTGGCCGCCGTTCTTCGATGCGCTTCACGCAGCGGCGCAACGACTCGAGCTTCGACGAGATGACTAGCGAATCCACGTCTTCCGGCGCTCGCCAAGCATGCGTTCGCGATAGGGAAGGAAATCGGCCGCATCGACGAGGTTCCGAGACAACAACTCCGCCCAGACCCGCGGTTCTCGACAGACCAAACGCTTGCCGGTGCGCAATGCCACTCCGGCGACGTGTACGCCGGCAGTTCGGAGATCCACGAGATCGATCGGTCTACCTACGATCGCGGCGACTGCAGCGATGATATCCCGCTTGCGCCGTGCGTCGATCGCTCCTCTGGTGAGGATCGCGACGTCGAAGTCGCTGCCGGCTCGCGGCTGGCCGGCGGCGACGGATCCAAACGCGAGGGCGAGCTCGATGTCTTCGTCTTTCGACAGGAGGTCCGCCACGCGCCGAAGCACATTCGGTCCTTCATTGCTCATCGAGCCGAGTATACCAACCGGCGGCCGCCGAGCGCGGGCTGCGCGGGCAGGAATCGCGCGGAGCCGATGGCCGACGTTCAAGAAGGCGACTCGAGCGGCGCTCGTCTTCGGAGCGCGTCCGTAGCCGATGCGACGCGCTGCGTCCATTACATAAACCCCTGTCGCGGACCTTTACAACGTCGTTATCTGGCGACAGGCCGTGAACGCGCTTCACAAATCGGGCGCGGAGGTTCAGAAAGCACCTCGCAGAGCGTCCAAACGGCCAGGGAGTGGGAGACGGGCATGGGCACGCTGACAGGGAAGTCGCATCGCGACGTTCGCACGGGTACGCGTCTCGACGACGTCATCGACGGCCTCGCCGGCGACAGCGTGCTCCGCGGCCGCGCCGGCAACGACGAGCTCTCGGGCAACGCCGGCAACGATTTCCTCAAGGGCGGCGCGGGCGATGACGTCCTCGCCGGCGGCGACGGCCACGACCGCCTCCACGGCGACTCGGGCAACGACACGCTGCGCGGCGACGCGGGCGTGGACGTGCTGCTTGGCGGCAGCGGCAACGACGATCTCGACGGCGGATCGGGCTCCGACGTGCTCGCGGGCGGCCGCGGCAGCGACACGCTGCGGGGCGGCTCCGGCGACGACGCGCTGTTCGGCGGCGACGGCAACGACACGTTGACCGGCGGCACGGGCAACGATCTTTTGGTCGGCGGCAGCGGCCGCGACCGCGCGGTTTACTCGGGCTCGGCGCTCGACTACGAGCTCACGGATCTCGGCGCCGGTGTAATCGTCCGCGACACGAACGCGGCCGACGGCAACGACGGCTCGGACGTGCTGATCGGCATCGAGGAGCTCGGCTTCGCCGATCTGCCCGGCGCCACCCTCGCGCACGGCTCGTACGGCACGCAAGGCAGCGACGTCTACATCGGCGGCCGCGGCAACGACACCATCGACGCCCGTGGCGGCAACGACCTGATCTTCGGCAACGACGGCAACGACACGCTGCGCGGCGGCGACGGCAACGACCTCATCGGCGGCGGCGACGGCAACGACCGGCTCGAGGGCGGCGCCGGCAACGACACGCTGCGCGGCAACCGCGGTAACGACACGTATGTCGGCGGCACTGGCAACGACCGCTACATCGTCGGCGAAGGCGGCAACGACACGATCAGCGACTTCGCGGCCGGCGACGTCATCGACATCCGCGCGGCGGGCTTCACCACGTTCGCGAGCATCCTCGCGGCGTCGCGCCAGGTGGCCGGCAACACGGTGATCGACTTCGGCGGCGGCAACACGCTCACGCTCGTCAACGTGCCGCGCGCGAGCCTCACGCCGCAGAGCTTCGGCCTGGACGGCGGCCCGCCGCCTCCGCCGCCCGACACCGCGGCCTCGACACCCACGCTCAGCGTGCAGCCGGCGCACGGCAGCGAGGACGCGCCGATCGCGCTGTCGATCGCCGCGGCGCTCACCGACACCGACGGCTCGGAGACGCTCGCGATCACGATCGAGAACGTGCCGGCCGGCGCCACGCTGTCGGCGGGCGCCGATGAGGGCGGCGGCGTGTGGCTGCTCACGCCCGCGCAGCTCGCCGGCCTCACGATCACGCCGGTGCACGATGCCGACACGGACTTCACGCTCACGGTGCGCGCGCGCTCCACCGAGAGCAACGGCGGCGCCGTGGCCGTGGCCACGCAGACGCTCGCGGTCACGGTCGACTCCGTGAACGACGCGCCGACGATCGGGTCGGACGGCGGCGGCGACGCGGCCGCGTTCACGCTCGCGGAGAACACCGCGGCCGTCACGACCGTCGCGGCGGCCGACGTCGACGGCCCTTCGCTCACCTACTCGATCGTCGGCGGCGCCGACGCCGGGCGGTTCGTGATCGACGCGCACACCGGCGCGCTGTCGTTCGCCGAGGCGCCGAGCTTCGAGTCGCCGGGCGACGCCGACGGCGACAATACTTACGTCGTGCAAGTGCAGGCGTCCGACGGAACGCTGGCCGACCTGCAGACCCTCACGGTGAGCGTCACCGACACGAACGAGTTCGACGTGAGCGCGATCGGCGACGCCGGCTCGACGGCCGACTCGGTCGAGGAAGGCGCCGCCGCCGGCGCGCTCGTGGGCGTCACCGCGGTCGCGGCCGACGCCGACGGCACGCACAACGCGATCGTCTACTCGCTCGACGACGACGCGGGCGGGCGGTTCGCGATCGACGCCGCGAGCGGCCTGGTGACGGTGGCCGACGGCTCGCTGCTCGACTTCGAGACGGCCGCGTCGCACTCGATCGTCGTGCGCGCCGTGTCGGCGGACGGCTCGTTCTCCACGCGCACATTCGACATCGCCGTCACGGATCGCCCCGAGGGCGACACGACGGCGTCGGCGCCCACGGTCTCGATCCGCGGGCAGGTCGCGTCGAGCCACTTCCTCACCGCCGGCGAGAACCAGACGATCGCGCTCGACGTCGCGGCCGCGCTCGGCGACACGGACGGCTCCGAGTCGCTCGCGGTGTTCCTCGACTTCGGCGCCTCGAGCCAGGCGCCGCAACCGGGCGCGGTGCTGTCGGACGGCGTGAATACCTTCACGTTCACCGGCGCGGCGGCCAGCGTGGACGTGTCGAGCTGGGCGCTCGACGCGCTCACGCTCACCCAGGCGCCCGGCTCCGACGTCGACATCGCGTTCGTGGTGCGCGCCGTGGCCACCGAGAGCAATGGCGGCGCCGCGGCGCAAGCGCAGGCGAGCGTCACCGCGGCCGTGCTCACCGTGGGCGCGGGCACCGTGGTGTTCGACCTGTCGCAGCTCGTGGCGAGCGGCGGCGCGTTCCGCATCGACGGCCCGGGCGCGGGTAGCGGCTTCGGCGCCGCGGTGGCCGGCGTCGGCGACTTCAACGGCGACGGCTTCGCGGACGTGCTCGTGGGCGCGCCCGGCGCAGGCTCGAGCTACGTCGTCTACGGCGCGGCGTCGCATGCCGCGAGCGTCGGCGTGGACCAGCTCGACGGCAGCAACGGCTTCCGTCTCGACGGCGCGGGCTCGGGCGCCGCGGTCGCGGGCGTGGACGTGAACGGCGACGGCCTCGGCGACCTGCTCGTGGGCGCGCCGGCGAGCGGCCGCGTGTACCAGCTCGTGGCCGGCGGCACGGCGGCGGCCGCGGTGTCGCTCGCGGTGGCGGACGTGCTCCAGGGCGCGGCGCTCGACCAGGCCGGCGCCACAGTCGCGAACGCGGGCGACGTGAACGGCGACGGCGTCGACGACCTCTTGATCGGCGCGCCGGCCGGCGGCCGCGCGTATCTCGTCTACGGCGGCCACGCGCTGCCGGATCCCTTCGACCTCGCGAGCGTCGACGGCGCGAGCGGCACGGCGCTCGTGGGCGGCGGCACGCAGGTGGCGTCGGCCGGCGACGTGAACGGCGACGGCTACGACGACGTGATCGTGGGCTCCGGTGCCGCCGGGCGCGCATACGTGGTGCTCGGCGGCCCGAACGGCCTCGGCGCGCAAGTGGACCTCGCGGCGCTCGACGGCTCGAACGGCTTCGCGATCGGCTCGTCCGCGGCCGGCGCGGCGCTCGGGCTCGGCGGCGCAGTGAGCGCCGCGGGCGACGTCAACGGCGACGGCCTCGGCGACTTGATCGTCGGCGCGCCGCTGTCTGCGGCGGAAGGCGACCGCGAGGCCGGGCTCAGCTACGTGGTGTTCGGCAGAGCGTCGGGCTTCGACGCCACCGTCGATCTGGCCACGCTGACGCCGAGCGAGGGCTTCGTGATCAAGGGCGCCGAGGGCGAGGATCGCTCCGGCTTCTCCGTGGCGAGCGCCGGCGACGTGAACGGCGACGGCTTCGCCGACTTGCTGGTGGGCACCGAGCGCGGCTTCGACGCGCACCGCGGCGCGTCCGTGCGCGGCGAGACCTACGTGCTGTTCGGCCATGCCGGCAGCTTCGGCTCCGAGATCGACCTCACCGCGCTCACTCCGCGCCAGGGCGTGCGGCTCGACGGCGGCGG
>DASUFK010000354.1:0-8242 GCA_036274615.1 Gammaproteobacteria bacterium
GCAAAAGGCGGGATTTCGGGAGCGTTGTTCAAGGACGTCGTCGCCGGTCGGCTCTCAGCGCAGATTACTCAGCGCGACGGGTTGTTGACCAACGTCAACACCGGCGAGAAGTTGAACGAGCTCGACAACTACGCCGTGCGCGGCCAGTTGCTCGTCGTGCCGAACGAGCGGCTCGACGTTCGCCTGATCTACGACGTCGGCGATCTCGATTCGTCGTGCTGCACGCAGACCTTCCTGCGCGTCGGCCAGAGCCTGCGCAGCGCGGCGCGTCAATATCCGGCGCTTGCCGCGGGCCTCGGCTATGCGCCGCCGAGCACCGACGTCTACGACCGGTTGAGCGACATCGACGCCCCGCTGCACGTGAACACGCAGGACGGCGGCTTCGCGGCGATCGCCGCGTGGGATTTCGGCGCGACGGCGCTGACGTCGATCTCGGCCTGGCGTTACTGGGACTGGGACGTGGCGAACGACCGCGACTACACGGGCATCCCGATCCAGCTCGTGCAGCGCATCCCGTCGCGGCAGGACCAGTACAGCCAGGAGCTGCGGCTGAATTCGAAGGGCGACGGACGCTTCAACTACGTCGCGGGTCTCTACTGGTTCTCGCAGGAGATCTCGGGCACGCCGATCAGCACTTACGGTCCCGAAGCCGCGTACTGGCTGCTCAACCAGGTCAACTTCACGGTGCCGATCCCGCGCAATCTGCTCGACGGCTACACCCAGACGGGCAGCTCGGACTTCGAGATGGAGAGCTACGCGCCGTTCGGCGAGGTGAACTACGCGTTCACGAAGCGCCTCACCGGCACGCTCGGCCTGCGCTACACTCACGAGGACAAGGACGGCGTCTACGCAACCCAGGTCTCGGGCGGCGCGCCGCTCACCGGGTTGCCAGCCGCGACCGCCGCCGAGCTCCTTCGCGCGAAGCTGTCGATCTTCCGGCCGCAGAGCTATACCGTGCACGACGACGGCGCCAACTGGTCGGGCCGCGCCAACGTGGCGTACCAGTTCACCGATGATCTGTTCGGTTACGTGAGCTACGCGCACGGCTACAAGTCCGGCGGCCTCAACATGTCGGGCCTGCCGCTCGACGCGGCCAATCAACCGACGCTCGCCACGGCCGTGATCAGGGACGAGCAGAACTCCACCTACGAGCTCGGCTTCAAGTCCACGCTGCGCGACGGCAAAGCCAGGCTCAATCTCGCGGCCTACCACACCGTGGTGGAGGGGTATCAGTCGAACATCGTCTCGAGCCTCGAGACCGCGGCGATCCGCTCGTATCCGGCGAATATCCCGGAGGTCCGGGTGCAAGGCGTGGAGGCCGACTTCACGACGCTCGTGGTCGACGGCTTCACGCTGCGCTTCTCGCTCGCCTACGCCGACGGCGAGAACACGGATTACCCCGCGGGCCCGTGCCCGCTCGAGGTGCAGACGGCCGCCACCGTGGCCTGCAACCTCACCGGCGTGCCGCTCGCGGGGCTGTCGGACCTGTCCGGCTCGCTCGGCTTCGACTACCGCAGGCAGATGGGACGCGGCGAGCTCGTGATCCAGTCCGACACCAACACCCGCAGCGGCTACAACAGCGATACGTCCGGGTCGCGCTACACCACGATCGACGGCTTCAGCGTCACGAGTCTGATGCTCGGCTATCGATTCGCCCGCGGCTGGGAGGTGGACGCGTTCGCGCGCAACCTGTTCGACGAGGAATACATCACCGCGCTCACGATCCAGACCGGCAACTCCGGCCTGATCCTCGGCCAAGCCGGCGAGCCGCGCACGGTGGGAGTGGCGTTCCGCTTCGCCAAGAACTGACGTTGGGGCTTTCCCTTCTCGATTGCAGGGCGAAACTCGCCAACCCGACGAGCCTTCATCCCCTTCACCGCCCTGTGGTGTAATCCGCGTCAGCAGCGGAGCGCTTGGCCCACCGGGCTGCGCCACACGCGAGGAGAAGAACGATGAAGGTTTGCGTCGTCGGAGCCGGGCCTGCCGGCCTAACCACCATCAAGCAACTGCTGGACGAAGGCCACGAGGTCGTCTGCTTCGAGAAGGGGCCGAGCATCGGCGGAATTTGGCATCGACACGCCGGCGACGAGGGGGAGATGAAGGCCTACGACGAGGTCATCCTGTCCATCTCGCTCAAGCTGATGTCGTTCTCGGATTTCATGGTGGACGACAGGCGCTTCGTGGGCCGGCAAGGCTATCTCGAGTATCTCCAGAGGTACGCCGACGAGTTCGATCTCGCGCGTCACGTTCGCGTCCACTCCGAGGTCACGTCCGTTCGGCGCGTAGGCTACGAATGGCTCGTATCGGTTCGCTCCGCGGGCGACACGGTAGAGCATTTGTTCGACGCCGTCGCCATCTGCTCGGGCCCGTTCCGCGAGCCCAACATGGACGTCGAGCAGATCGCCAACTTCGAGGGCGAGGTCGTTCACTCCTCGCGCTACCGCAACAACGAGCAGTATCGCGGCAAGAAGGTGCTCGTGGTCGGGCTCACCGAATCGGGCGCCGATATCGTCAGGGAAGTCTCCGACGTCTCGCGCGCGTGCACGCTGTCGATCCGCTCGCGGTCGTTTCTGGTGCCGCGCCTTTTCGCCGGCAAATACTCCACGGACATGCTCACGTTCCGGGCGAGTCACTACGAATTCTACGTGCGCGCCTCGGGCGTGCCGTTCCCCATGCCGAGCTTCTTCGAGGACGAGCACACCTCGCGGCCGGAGCTGCTCGAGGCGGCCCGAATGTCCGGCCTCATGCTGCTGGGCTTGGGGTCGCTCGGCGGTGCGCAACCGTCGACGCGAGAAACGATGAACGGCGTCACGGAGGACGCACCCGACGCCGTCAACAATCTCGGCGAGCCCATGTGGCCGCTCAAGCTCGATCTCGGCACCGATCTCACCGAGGAACACGTCGCGCTCATCAACGAGTGGAACCGCGCGTGCAACGAGGGCACGGGGTGCTACATCCCCAAGGTCATCTACTGCAAGAACGTGAGCTTCATCCCGAACGTCGCGAACGGCAAGATCCGCATCGACGACTCAGGCATCGAGCGCATCGAGGGCCGCACAGTGCGCTTCCGCGGCGGCAGCGCCGAGGAGTTCGATGCGATCGTGCTCTGCACCGGGTTCAAGGCCGATTTCTCGCTGCTGCGCGAGCTCGAGATCCCGAAGAACAACGTCCGCAATCTCTACAAGCACGCCTTCCATCCGGCGTGCGACGGCCGGCTGGCATTCATCGGCTTCACGAGGCCGTTCACCGGCGGAATCCCGATCTGCGCCGAGATGCAGGCACGCTACTTCGCGCTGCTCTGCAGCGGCAAGCTGCGCCTCCCCGACGACGTTCGCGAGAGGATCGAGCGGGAGAAAGCGTGGGAAGAGAAGTTCATGGAATACAGCCCGCGCCAGATCGAGTCGATACCGTCGCAGGTGCTGTACCTCGACTCCATCGCCAAGGAAATCGGCTGCCTTCCCGACACGCGCGAGCTCCTCGCCGATCCGCTGCTGCTCGCGAAGCTCTGGTGTTGCTCGTTCAATCAAATGTCGTATCGGCTCAAGGGGCCGCACAACATGCGCGACGCCGCCCGCGCGGCCATCATGAGAGAAGAGCTGCCCGCGCGGAGCCCCACGTTCGTCGCCCTGTTCTTGGCGATGTCGTCGTTGTCGAGCTCGGATCACCCCAGAGACGCGGACCTGATCGAGTTCCCATTCGTGTTGGAGCCGGAGATCGAGGGGATCGTGCGCGCGTCGCTCGAGATGACGGCGCAGCGCGCGGCACGCTTCTTCGGCGGCGAACGCCGCTCGGCCCAGGTCCTCGATACCAGCGTGCTGCGCGAAGCGGTGGGCTCCGCCGAGACCGCGCGCGAGCTGCGTTAGCGAAAAAGTCGCGCTGCGGCCGAAAATAGGGACAGGTTACTTTTTCGCCGACTGGCCCGCTCTCCGCTTACCAGGCGGTCGGCGGCGAAAAAGTAACCTGTCCCTATTTTTCGGGGGACTGGGGGGCGTGCGCGGGCGCGCCGGCTCCGTGCGTCACGGTATCATGGCGCCCGCGGAAGACGCGGCCGAGCCACTGCTGGAAGTCGTCGAACACCGTGAAGATCGCGGGCACGATGAACAGGCTCATGCCGGTGGAAACGATCAGGCCGCCGATCACCGCCACGCCCATCGGCGCGCGGAACGACGGGTCGCCCGCCCAGCCCATCGCAACCGGCGTCATGCCGGCGATCATCGCGATGCTCGTCATGATGATCGGGCGCACGCGCTTCGAGCACGAGTCGATCAGCGAGTCGAACCGCGACATGCCGTGATCGCGTTGCGCCATGATCGCGTACTCCACGATCAGGATCGAGTTCTTGGTCACGATGCCCATGAGCATCAAGAGGCCGATCAGCGAATTGATCGCGAGGCTGTAACCGCCGAGCCAGAGCGCCACGGCGGCACCCGCCGCCGACGGCGGCAGCGCCGTCAAGATCGTGACCGGCTGGATGAACTTGTGGAACAGCATCACCAGCACGGCGTAGATCGACAGCACGCCGATCGCCATCGCGAGCGCGAACTGGGTGAAGATCTCCGTGATCCAGCGCGCGTTGCCGGTGCGCAGCGGGCGCACGCCCTCCGGCAGCGACTGCATCGAGGGCAGCTGGTCGATCTTGTCGAGCGCGTCGCCGAGCGCGAGGCCGTTGAGATTGGCGTTCAGCGAGATGTTACGGCTGCGATCGACGCGCGTGATCTGCGCCGGACCGGCGCCGATCGAGACGTCGGCCACGTTCAGCAGCGGCACGGGGCCGAAGCGGCCCGGCACCGGCAGCAGCTTGATGCGCTCGAGGTCGCCGCGCGACTTGTCGTTGAGCCGCACGCGAATCGGGATCTGGCGGTTGTCCAAGTTGAACTTCGCGAGGCCCGTGTCCACGTCGCCGCTCGTGGCGATGCGCGTGACGAGGCTCAGCGTCTCGGTGGTGACGCCTAGCTCCGCGGCGCGGTCGGCGAGCGGCCGGATCACGATCTCCGGCTGCTGGAGCGACGCGCTGCTCGTGATCGTGCCGATGCCCGGCATCTGCCGCAGCTCGCGCTCGACGTTCGCCGCCGCGCGGTTCAGCGCCGCCGCGTCGTCGCCGGCGAGCGTGACCGCGAGCCGGTCGGCATCGGAGCCTTCGAACTGGATGCGCGCGCCCGGAATGTCGCGCAGCATCTCGGCGGCTTTGCGCTCGAACGCCTGCTGCGCGCCGCGCGTGCCGGTGGTGTTCTCGATCGTGATCGTGAGCGCCGCGCGCCGCACGGTGCCCGCGCTGCCGGCTCCGCCGCCGCCGCTGCGGCCTTGAGTGCCGATTGCGGTATAGACGCTCTTCACGTCCGGGAGCGTGACGAGGCGCTTGCGCACCGTCTCGGCCACGCCGAGCGTGTCGTCGAGCGACGAGCCCGGGGCGAGCTCGACGGAGAGCCGCGAGAAGCCGTTGTCGCCGGCCGGCGAGAACGCCGTGGGCAGGAACGGAAACACGGCCAGCATCGCGCCGATGCTCACGGTAGCCACGCCGAGCGTCTTCCAGCGGTGCTGCAGGCACCAGCGCACGCAGTCGAGGTACCAGTGGGTCCACCGCGGCGTCGTGACCGGCTCGTCGTGCGGTTTCAAGAAGTACGCGGCCATCATCGGCGTAAGCGTCCGCGCCACGAGCAGCGAGAACAGCACCGCCACCGTGACGGTGAACCCGAACGGCCGGAAGAACTGCCCCGCGATGCCGCTCATGAACGCCACGGGGATGAACACGGCGCAGATCGTGAGCGAGGTGGCGACGACCGCGAGGCCGATCTCGATAGCAGCTTCCATCGCGGCCTCGCGCGGCGGCTTGCCGTTGCGCAAGTGCCGTACGATGTTCTCGACCTCGACGATGGCGTCGTCCACGAGGATGCCCACGACCAGCGTGAGCGCGAGCAGCGTGAGGATGTTCAGCGTGAAGCCGAGCGCCCACACGGCCCAGAACGTGGGGATGATCGACAGGGGCAGCGCGATGGCCGACACGGCCGTGGCGCGCCAGTCGCGCAAGAACAGGAACACGACGATGATCGCGAGGATCGCGCCCTCGACCAGCATCTCCATCGACGAGTCGTACGAGGTCTGGATGTAGCCGACGGTGGACGTGGCCTCGGCGAACTTCACGTTCGGATATTCCTCGGCGAGCTGCTCGACGACTTTCTTGGCTTCCTTCGCCGTGTCGAGCGCGCTCGCGCCCCAGCTGCGCACGATCTCGAAGCCGATCACGGGCTTGCCGTCGAGGAGCGCCACGGCGCGCTGCTCGCCGGCCTGGTCGCGCACGTCGGCGATCGTGTCGAGCCGCACGCTGCGGCCGTCGGGCAGCGAGATCGGCAGGCCCGCGAGGTCGTAGACCGACGTGATGATGCCGGTGGTGCGCACGGTCTGCTCGAGGCCGCCGAGCCGCGCCTCGCCGCCCGGATACTCGGCCTGGATCCGGCGCAGCTGCCGCGACACGTCGCTCGCATTCGCGCCGAGCGCCGCCATGCGGTCGGGGTCGAGGTCCACACGGATCTCGCGCTGCACGCCGCCCACGCGGGACACGCGGCCGACGCCGGGCACGGAGCTCAACTCGCGCGTGACGGTGAGGTCCACGAACCACGAGAGCTCGGTGTCGCTCATGCTGTCGGACGCCACGGTCCAGGTCACGAGCGCGCCGCCGGCCGTGGTGTTGCGCGAGATGATCGGCTCGTTCGCGTCGAGCGGCAGGTCCTGGCGGATGCGCGTGAGCGCGTCGCGCACGTCGTCGAGCGCCTGGGAGAGGTCGGTGCCGAAGCGGAACTCGATGCTCGTGGTCGACGAGCCTTCGTTGACCGTGGAGGTCATCTGCTCGATGCCGGCGATGGTGGCGACCGCGTCCTCGACCTTGCGCGTGATCTCGGACTCCATCTGCGTGGGCGCCACGCCGGCGTAGCCCACGGACACCGTGATCGCCGGGAACTCGATGTCGGGCCGGTCCTGCACGCCGAGCTTCGGGAAGCTGATGAGGCCCGCGATCGTGAGGCCGATGAACAGCACGATCACCGGAACCGGGTTGCGTATCGACCAGGTTACGAAATTCACGAGCCAGCCTCCGAGCCCACGTTGACGAGGTCGCCGTCCTTCAGGAACCCGGCGCCCTTGCCGACGATCATCTCGCCGGCCGCGATGCCGTCGAGCACCTCGATCTGGTCGGTGCGCACCGCTCCGGTCTCGACGCGGCGCCGTTCGACGGTCTCGTCGTTCTTCAACACGAACACGTAGCTGTAGCCGTCGGAGCTCACCACGCTCTGGAGCGGCACGGTGAACGCCGGCGCGCGGCCGAGCTCGATCTCGCCGCGCGCGAACATGCCGGGCCGCAAGCGATCGTCGGGCGGCAGGTCGACGTAGACGAGGCCGGTGCGGTTGTTGCTCGAGATCGTCGGCGCGACCACCCGAATCGTACCGTTGAAGGACTTGCCGTCGGCCGTGACGATCGTGGCGCGCTGCCCCGCCCTCAAGTCCGTGATCCGGGCCTCGGGGATCTCGCCGCGCCACTCGATCCGGTTGTTGCGCAAGAGGCGCAGCATCTCGCCGCCGGCCTGCGCGATCTGGCCCACGGTAACGGTGCGAGACGTGATCACGCCGTCGTCGGGCGCCGTGACGTGCGTGAACCGCAAGCGCAGCGACGACGCCTCGAGGTCCGCGCGCGCCGAGTCCACGGCCGCGCGTTTAGCGAGCGCGTCGGAGTTCAGCTTGTCGAGATCGGCCTGCGACAGCACGTTCATGTTCGACAGCGACTTGCCGCGCTCGAGCGCGGACTCCGCGTTCACGAGCTCGGCCTCGCGCTGCTTCATGATGGCCTGCTTGGTGGCGACGTCGGCCTCGAGCAGCGCGGTGGACAGCTCCACGAGCACCTGCCCCCGCTTCACGTGATCGCCCACGTCGACCTTGACCTCGGCCACGCGATAGCCGCCGACCTCGGACGCGATGATCACGTCCTGCCACGCGAAGATCGAGCCGTTCACCGTGACGGTACGCGCGAGCTCCACGGGCTCGAGCTGCGCCGCCGTGACGGTGAGCACCGCGTCGCGCTTGCCGCCCGCGGCGGCGGCGTTGGCGCGCTCGCCCGAGCCGCGCGAGCACGACGAGAGGAAACCGGTGGTTCCGAGCACGACGACGATGGCGGCGACCGCACGGAGCCGCGACGAACGAGACCGGAGCTGCATCGACGATCGTCCTTGAAAGGTATCAGTTTGCTGATATGATATCA
>DASUFK010000355.1:0-17383 GCA_036274615.1 Gammaproteobacteria bacterium
CCGAGAGCAAGAGATCTACCTCGCGTTGATTGACAGGCCGATACCGGCATGGCTACATGCCTCGAACGCGGGCGGACATGGCAGATGGCGGATTTCGAGCTCGGACCGGTATGGCTCAGCCTCAAGCTCGCCGGCGTCACCGTCATCGTATTGCTTCTGATTGCGACGCCGCTCGCGTGGTGGCTCGCGTTCACTCGCCGCCGCGTTCGCACCGTCGTCGAAGCGGTAGTCGCTTTGCCGCTCGTGCTGCCGCCCACGGTGCTCGGCTTCTACCTGCTGATCCTGCTCGGCCCCGCCGGCGCGATCGGCCGGTTGTGGGTGCAGCTCACTGATAGCACGCTCACGTTCTCGTTCGCCGGGCTCGTCGTCGCGTCGGTGATCTACTCGTTTCCGTTCGCCGTGCAGCCGCTGCAAGCCGCCTTCGAGAGCGTCGGCCGGGGGCCGCTCGAGGCCGCCGCGACGCTCGGCGCCAGCCGCCTCGACGCGTTCGCGCGCGTCGCGTCGCCGCTCGCGCTCCGCGGCTACGTGTCCGCCGTCGTGCTCACGTTCGCGCACACGCTCGGCGAGTTCGGCGTCGTGCTGATGGTGGGCGGCAACATCCCGGACCGCACGCGGGTGATCTCGATCGCCGTGTACGAGCACGTCGAAACGATCGAGTACGCGCAGGCGCACGTGCTCGCGGCCGGGCTGCTCGTGTTCTCGTTCGCCGTGCTGCTCGCCGTCTACACGCTCAACCGCCGGATGCCGCTGGTGCGCGTGTGATGCTCGAGGCTTGCGCGGATGGCTGAGCTCGCGCTCGACGTTCGGCTCGAGCGCGGCCAGTTCGCGCTCGCAGTACGTGAGACGCTCGCGCTCGACGGCATCTCGGCGCTGTTCGGTCCGAGCGGCTCGGGCAAGACGACGCTGCTGCGCGTGATCGCCGGTCTCGAAGAAACCGCCCGCGGCACGGTGACGTTCGACGGGGATCGCTGGCAACACGACGCCGCGCGCGTACCCGCGTACCGCCGTGGCATCGGCTACGTATTCCAGGACGCCCGGCTGTTTCCGCACCTCGACGTGGAACGGAACCTGCGCTTCGCGCTCGAGCGCGCCCGGCGCCGGCCGCGCGCCACCGCACCAATCGAGCTCGCCGACGTCGTCGCGGCGCTCGACTTGAGAACGCTGCTCGGCCGCCGTCCCGCCTCGCTATCCGGCGGCGAGCAACAGCGCGTCGCGATCGGCCGCGCGCTCCTCACGAGCCCGCGGCTGCTGCTGATGGACGAGCCGCTGTCCTCGCTCGACGTGGGCCGCAAGCGCGAGATCGTGCCACTCATCGAGAAGCTGCCGGGCGCGTTCGGCGTGCCGGTGCTCTACGTCACGCACAACGTGGACGAGGTGGCGCGGCTCGCGTCGCGGGTGGTGCTGCTGAGCGCGGGCCGCGTGGTGGCCCAGGGCGACGTGGCCGAAATCCTCGAACGGATCGACCTCTGGACCTACACGGGCGGGCGCGAAGCCGGCGCCGTTCTCGAAGTGCGCGTGGAGAGCGAGCGAGCCGGAATCGCCACCCTGCGCCTCCGCGAGCAAGCGCTCTACGTGCCGATGGACGCGCCGCCGCTCGGCCGCGCCTTCCGAATCCGCATCCATGCGCGCGACGTCGCGGTGGCAACGGCTCGGCCGCACGAGATCAGCATCCGCAACGTGCTCGCCGCCCAGATCGAGCGCATCGACCTCGATGCGAGCATCTACGCCGAGCTGCTGCTCGCGGTCGACGGCCAGCACCTGCGCGCGCGAATCACCCGCGACGCGCTCGACGACCTGAGGCTCGAGGCGGGCCAGAGTGTCTACGCACTGATCAAGAGCGTGGCGCTCGAGAGCACCCTGCTCGGCTGACGCTAAAGCGCCAAACGCGCCGGACGCCACGCGCGCCTGCGCCCGGCGATCCGCCGCCTTCGGAAACTACCGACAACACTTCCCCGCGCCGCTGCTCTAGAATCTCGCGCATGCAGGTAACCAATCTGGAAACGGTGACGTTCGGCGTCGCAGACGTCGAGAGCTGCCGGCGCTTCTGGACGGACTTCGGGCTCGCCGAGAGCCGCGAGCACGGCGCCGTCCACTTCCGCGCGCAAAACGGCACCGGCGTCGTGCTCCGCGCCGCGGACGACCCCGCCCTGCCCCCGGCGATGGAGCCCGGCGCCACGCTGCGCGAGACCACCTTCGGCGTGCGCTCGGAAGCCGACCTGCGCGCGATCGCCGCGGAGCTCGGCAAGGACCGCGAGGTGCGCGCCGACGCCGACGGCACGATCCACGCCGTCGACCCGCTCGGCTTCGCGATCGCGTTCCGCGTGGCGCGGCGCACGCCGGTCGCCGCGCCGCCGCTCAAGTTCAACACGCCGGGCCATCCCGACCGCATCAACACGCGCGGCGAGTTCCACAAGTCGGCGAGGCCGCTCGAGCTCACGCACACGGTGTTCATGATCGACAACCCCGACGAGATCGTGCCGTTCTACACGGAGCGGCTCGGCTTCATCGCGAGCGACCAGTATCCGGGCCGCGGCTACTTCCTGCGCGGCGGCGCCTCGAACCACCACCACAATCTGTTCTTGCTGAACGTGGGCAAGCGCCCGGGCTTTCACCACCTCGCGTTCGAGCTCGGCTCGATCCACGAGCTCTTCGGCGGCGGGCTCAACATGACGCGGCTCGGCTGGCGCACGGCGCTCGGCCCGGGGCGGCATCCGATCTCGTCGTGCTACTTCTGGTATTTCCACAGCCCGTGCGGCGGCGCCGCGGAGTACGACTTCGACTCCGACGTCGTCGACGAGCGCTGGCAGCCGGGGGTGTTCCAGCAAACGCCCGAGGTATTCGCCGAATGGTGCTTGGCCGAAGGCATGGCCGACTCGCTGCTCTACAAGGGCGTGCAGACGGCGGACACGATCAAGCGCAAGGATTGACAGAACGTTTCAAGAGGCCGTCTCATCACCCCATGAGCAAGAAAACGGAAGAATACGAGGACATCCCCGGCACGTGGGTGTTCGACGCGGAGCGTGCGCGCATCGGCTATCACTTGAACGAGTTCCTGTACTCGTTGATGAAGTCCGAGAACCGCGCGGAGTTCCTCGCCGACGAGCGCAAGTATCTAAAGAAGTTCGCGATGACCGACGAGCAGCGCGACGCGGTGGTGAACCGCGCGTGGAACCGGCTGCTCGAGCTCGGCGGCGTGTCGTACGCGCTCGCCAAGCTCGCGTTCACGGACAAGAAGTCGTATCAGTTCATGGCGTCGCAAATGGTGGGCGTGCCGGAATCGGAGTACGTGAAGATGATGGTCGCGGGCGGGCGCTCGCCCGACGGCTGGCGCTCGAAGTCGGAAAGGAAGAAGTAATGGCCAGGATCATCGCCGGAGTCGGCACGTCCCACACCCCCGCGATCGGCGCGGCGCTCGACAACGGCAAGACCAACGAGCCCTACTGGGCGCCGGTGTTCAAGGGCTACGAGCCCGCGAAGACGTGGATGGCCGAGACCACGCCCGACGTCGCGATCGTGGTCTACAACGACCACGTGAACGCGTTCGACTTCAAGATCATCCCCACGTTCGCGCTCGGCTGCGGCGACGAGTTCCCGATCGCCGACGAGGGCTGGGGCGCGCGTCCCGTGCCGGTGGTCAAGGGCCACCCCGAGCTCGCGGCGCACCTGGTGCAGTCGCTGGTGCTCGACGAGTTCGACATCACGATCGTCAACGAGATGCAGGTGGACCACGGCCTCACCGTGCCGATGTCGCTCCTGTTCGGCCAGCCGGCCGCGTGGCCCGTGCGGGTAATCCCGCTCGCGGTGAACGTGATCCAGTATCCCGCCCCCACCGGCAATCGCTGCTACAACTTGGGCAAGGCCATCAAGAAGGCGGTGGAGAGCTGGGACGAGGACCTGCGGGTGGTGATCTTCGGCACCGGCGGAATGTCGCACCAGATTCAGGGCCCGCGCGCCGGGCTCATCAATACGCCGTTCGACAAGGCGTTCTTGGACGGCCTCACCCGCGACCCCGAGCGGCTCGCGAAGATTCCGCCGATCGAATACCTGCGCGATGCCGGGGCGGAAGCGATCGAGCTCGTGATGTGGCTCATCATGCGCGGCGCTCTCGGCGAGCGCGCGCGTGAGATCTACCGCTTCTATCACGTGCCCGCGTCGTCCACGGGCGTGGGTCACATCATTCTCGAAGCCGCCTGAGCGAGCGCTCAGCCCCCCGCTTGCTCGAGTACGATCCGAGCCGCGAAGCGCTCTACTCGCCCGACCGGCGAGACACGATCTTCGAGAGCGGCAAGGACTACACGGCGGTTCAGATCGCGATCGAGGCCGCGCGGCTCGCGTACATCCGCGCCGAAGCGTCGGCGGCGGAGCTCGAGCGGCTCACGGCGTCGCTCGCCCGCGCGGGCTTCGGCGCGCCCGCGTTGTTTCTCGACGCGAAGACCGGCACCGAAGCATTCGGCACGCGCCGCCCCGCCGACGGCACCACGCTCGTCGCGTTTCGCGGCACGCAGCCCGACGGCACCGCGGACCTGCTCACCGACGCGAACGCGCTCCTCACGCCCTGGCCCGAGTCGGGCGGCCTCGTGCACGCGGGCTTCGCCGCGGCGATGCGCAGCGTGCTGCCGGAGCTGCGCCGATGGCTGGAGCTCGAGCCGGGCGCGGGCGGCCAGCTGCTCGTCACCGGCCACAGCCTCGGCGCCGCGCTCGCGACGCTCGCGGCAACCGTGCTGCAACCGAAGCTCCTGGTCACGCTCGGATCGCCGCGGGTCGGCGACCGCGCGTTCGCGGCCACGGTCACGTCTGAGCTCGTGCGCATCGTCGACTGCTGCGACGCGGTCACCGACTTACCGCCGGCGATCTTCTATTGCCACGTGGGCCCCACCACTTACGTCACGCACGACGGCAAGCAAGTGGTCGAGCCGAGCCCCGCGTTCATGCGCACTGACCGGCTGCGCGGCCGCACGCAGTACTTTCTCGATTACGCCTGGAAGAAGGGCGCGGTGATGGTCCGCGACTTCGCGGACCACGCGCCGATCAACTACGCGCGTGCCTTCTTCGAGTGATTCGGCTTAACCGGCTCAGCCGGTGAAGCCGTACAAGCGGTGCGGATTATCCACGAGCACTTTGCGCTGCAGCCCCGGGTCCGGCATGAACAGCGGGATCAGGTCCACGAGGTCGCCGTCGTTCGGCATGTGCTTCTTGATGTTCGGATGCGGCCAGTCGGTGCCCCAGAGCACGCGGTCCGGCGCCACCTTCAATAACGCCTGACCGAACGGCACCGCGTCGGTGAACGGCGGGCCCATCGACGAGATGCGCTCGGCGCCGCAGATCTTCACCCAGCAGTTGTCCATGCGCGCGGCGTTGAGCAGCACCTTGAACGGCTCCTGGTCGAGCCCGTCCTTGGTGGGCACGCGGCCCATGTGATCGATGACGAACGGCACCGGCAGCGTGCGCAGCAGGTCGTCGAACTCGAGCAGGTCGATCGCATCGAAGTGCAGCACCACGTGCCAGTCGAAGTGGGCCGCCCGCGCCACGAGCCGCTGGAACTCGTCCATGTCAGGCGTGCCGCCGAGATGCCGCACGAAGTTGAAGCGGATGCCGCGGATCCCGCCCGCGTGCAGCTCGTCGAAGTCCTTGTCGGTGAAGCTCTCGTCCACGTTGGCCACGCCGCGGTACTTGCCGCCGCTCTGCGCGATCGCGTCGAGGATCACCCGATTGTCGGTGCCGTGGCAGCTCGCGTTCACGAGCACGGCGCGCGAGAGGCCCAGCGTCCTCTGCAGCTCCTTGAAGCGCGACAGCGGCGCGTCGGGCGGCGTGTAGCTCCGGTCCGGCGCGTACGGGTACTTGTCGCCCGGTCCGAAGATGTGACAGTGCGCGTCGCACGCGTTCGGCGGCGGCTGGTACTTCGGCGCTCGCGTGTTCGGATCGGGCGCCATGCACACCGGAATGTTAGCCAAGCGACTTCTCCAGCCGGTCGAGCACCTCCATCGCGGGCAGCACCTGCGCCACGCTCGAGCGCGGCTCGCGCTTCTCGCGGAATGCGGCGACGAACTCGCGATCCTGGAGCTCGATGCCGTTCATCGACACGTCCACTTTCGAGAGGTCGATCTGCTTGTCCTTGCCGTCGAAGAGGTCGTCGTAACGGGCGATGTAGGTGCCGTTGTCGCAGATGTAGCGGAAGAACGTGCCCTGCGGCCCGTCGTTGTTGAACGACAGCGCGAGCGTGCACATCACGCCCGACGGCGTGCGCAGCTGGATGCTCAGGTCCATCGCGATCTTGAGCTCGGGGTGCATCGGGCCCTGCATCGCCGACACCTTCTGCGCGAGCTCGCCGGTTTGATGGTGGAACAGGTCCACGGTGTGGCACGCATGGTGCCAGAGCAGATGGTCCGTCCAGCTTCGCGGCTTGCCCTCGAGGTTGATGTTCTTGCGGCGGAAGAAGAACGTCTGCACCACCAGGTGCTGGAGCTCGAGCTCGCCGGCCTGGATGCGCTTGTGCACCCACTGGTGCGACGGGTTGAAGCGGCGAGTGTGACCGGCCATCGCCATCTTGCCGGTCTCCTTCTGCGCCGCGAGGATCTTCTTCGAGTCGGCGAGCGAGTCGGCGATCGGGATCTCGATCTCGACGTGCTTGCCGGCTTTCATCACCTGAATGGCCTGCGACGCGTGTACCTGCGTGGGCGACGTGAGGATCGCGCCGTCGACGCCGGGCCGCGCGAGCGCCTCGGCGAGATCGCCCGTGTAGTGCGGGATGCCGTACTTCTTGGCGACGGCCGCCGTCGACTCCTGATTGCCGCCGACGAGGCTCACTACCTCGGCGCCGTCGATGTTCTTCAGGCCGTCGAGATGCTTTTGGCCAAACGCACCTTGGCCGACCATGACGATCTTCATTCGTTCCTCCGGCGATTTTGCGCCTCGCCCCGAAGCCACGTTGGTCTCTTTGCGACCGCAACGAGTAACGCTTTGGCAACCTGGGAGCGAACGAAGTTCGCGTGGGGCGCGTATTATTTGCGGAGGCAAGAGTAGCACAGCGGCCACCTGCCGCGAACCAAGACGAGGGACGAGCACCATGGCGGAACGGATGGAAAACGTTGCGTTGCGAACCGATTTCTCGCTGCTGATCGGCGGACGGCTCGAAGGCAGCGCCCGGCAGCTCGACGTCATCAACCCGGCGCGCGGGGAAGTGTTCGCGCGCTGCCCTGCGGCCACGCGAGAGCACCTCGATCGCGCGGTGGAGGCCGCGCGCGGCGCGTTCCCCTCCTGGCGCGCCAAGTCGTTCGCCGACCGCGCCGCCGCAATCAAGCAGATGTCGCAACTCCTGCGGGAGCGGCAGAAGGAGCTCGCCGAGCTCCTCACGCGCGAGCAAGGCAAGCCGCTCGGTCAGTCCGTGGCGGAGATCGACCGCGGCGCCGCGCAGTCCGACGGCATGGTCGGCATCGAGATCAAGCCGGAAGTGCTCGTCGACGACAAGGAGCGGCACATCGAGCTGCGCTACCGGCCGCTCGGCGTGGTCGGCATCATCACGCCCTGGAATGCGCCCGTGAACCTCGCGCTCGGGCCGCTCGTGTCGGCGCTCTACACGGGCAACACCGTCGTGCTCAAGCCCTCGCCCTACACGCCGCTCACCACGCTCAAGCTCGGCGAGCTCCTGAACGAAGTCTTTCCCGCCGGCGTCGTCAACGTGCTGGCGGGCGGCGACGATCTCGGCGCGTGGATCACCGAGCACCCGCGCATCGACAAGATCTCTTTCACCGGCTCCGTCGCCACCGGCAAAAAAGTGCTCGCGAGCGCCGCCGGCACCCTCAAGCGCGTCACGCTCGAGCTCGGCGGCAACGACCCAGCCATCGTGCTGGACGACGTCGACGTGAAGTCGGTCGCCAAAAAGATCTTCTTCGCCGCGTTCGTCAACAGCGGCCAAGTCTGCATGGCCATCAAGCGCATCTACGCCCACGAAAAAATCTACGATGCCCTCTGCACAGCGCTCGCCGCCGAAGCCACCAAAGCGAAAGTCGGCGACGGCCTCGACCCCACCACCGAGCTCGGTCCCATCCAAAACAAAATGCAGTACGACAAGGTCGTCTCCCTCATCGACGACACGAAAACGCGCGGCGCAAAATTCCTCGCAGGCGGCGACGTCCCGAAGGGCAAGGGCTACTTCCTCCCGCCCACCCTCGTAACCGATGTGCCCGAAGACAGCCGCCTCGTCCAAGAGGAACAGTTCGGCCCCATCGTCCCCATCCTCAAGTTCAACGACCTCGACGACGCCCTACGCCGCGCCAACGACACGCGTTACGGCTTGAGCGGCTCCGTCTGGACGAGCGATCCCACGCGCGGCGCCGAAATCGCCGCCAAGCTCGAAGTCGGCACCGCCTGGGTCAACCAGCACCGCACGACGTCCGCCTTCGTCCCCTTCGGCGGCGCGAAGGAGTCCGGCCTCGGCCGCCAATACTCCTCGCTCGGCCTCAAAAGCTACATGGAGCCCGAAGTCCTCAGCGTCGCCAAATAGCCCGCGTCCGCCTCCGCCGTTTCTTGCTTTGGCCCCTGCGCGACACCCAACGGCTGCGGCCGCACCTCACCCGTGTGATGCTTGTGCCGCGGCGGTAGCGCCCGCCGAGCCACAGCGCCGAGAGCCGCGGAGCCCGGCCGCGTAGCGGCCGGGTGCGAGCCGAGAGGCGAGCATCCGGATCCGCGGCGGCACTGACGTCTCTACTAGCGACACGAGCGAACGACCGCGGGCCGGACCCCGGCGAACGCGCCGTGGCGAGGGAACCGGCCGAAGGCCGGCGAAGGCGCGTGCCGCGGCACAAGCATCACACGGGTGAGGTGCGGCCGCAGCCACCACGCTACCGAATGCGGCCAAAGCAAGAAACGGCGGACGCGTTAGTTCAGCGGCGAGCAGTGGCAGCGACGGGCGCGCCGGCGACGCGGCGCAACGGGCAGCTCTCAGCGCGCGGCGCCACGCTCACGAGGTATCCCGGCCGCTCGACGCTCTCGTCCTTGAACCGCCGTAGATCGATCACCGCGTCGAAGTCCGAGGCCGACGCCGCATCGGGCACGTCGTGCCCCGCCGTCAGCGCGAAGCTGCACTCGGCGGGCAACCCTTCCGGCAACCGCTCGCGCATCGCCGTCTTGAACATCTCCTTCGGCACCCAGTCCGAATCCGACGACAGCGAGCCGAACTCGTCCGAGAACAGCCGCCGCGTCGAACGCTCCGAGAGAAGCGGAGTGATGATGTACACCGACGTGTCCACGTCCACCGGCACGCGCTCCGCCGCCTCGCGCATCGCCGTCCACTCGAGGCCCTGCGGCTCCGCGAGCAAGGCGTAGGCGTTGTAGCCCGCGGACACCGCGGCCACCGTAACGAAAGCGCCCAGCACGGCGTGCTGCGTGCGCAACGTGATGCGCTCAGACAGGCGCAGGCTGCGCAGCCCGAACACGATCAACACCACCACGAGGCCCGCGAGCGCGAACAACGTGCGGTAGCCGTTCACCCAGGCCGACGAGGCCAGGCTGATGCTGTGCGCCGCGAACGGCAGCACGAGCGCGCAAACGAGCCAACGAGCGCGCTGCGACCAGGTGGGCGTTCCGAACCGCCAGCCGAACGAGATCACCGCCACGGACACGGCCGCCGCGGCCCAGAAGAACGGCGCACCGGTGTTGAACTTGTCGCGCAGCGCGAACAGCGCGAGCGCGTTCGGCAGGGGTTGCTTGAAGAACCAAACGAGCTTGGTGAGCACGTTGGTCTCGAAGTGCATGCGCTCCGACTGCTGCACCACGCCCGCGTCGAAGGTGAGCTCCACGAGCATGAAGCCGATGAGCAGGGCCACGCACAGGATGCCCAAGTGGACCATCGTCCAGCGCGCGTGTGCCGCGAGGCTGCGCCCGGGGCGGAGCAACAGCACGGCCGCGATCGGCACGATCGCGAACATCGCGTTCGATTGGTAGATGAGACCGGCGCAGAAGTACAGCAACCCGCCGCCGACGACGGCGGCCATGCGCGTCCAGCCCGGCCGATCGAGGCGCGAATCGATCAGCGCGAATCCGGCCACCGCGAGCAAGAGCGCAAGAGCGAGCGGCCAAGTGATCGCCCACGCCGAGAACACCTGTGCGGCCGGCAACAGCGGTATGCACACCGCAATCGCCGCGGCCTCGGCGTCCGACCAGCCGTGCCGCCGGAGCTTCGTCCACAGCGCAACGCCCGTGGCCGCGAGGAACAGCACGCACGTGAGTCTCAGCCACGGAAGATCGGGCACGCCCCGGAGCAGCCGCACGGAGTTCTCGAGCAGCACGCCGTAGATCGGGCGGCCGTTCGACGTGGTGAACTTCAGCAGCTTGCCCGGCTCCTCGTGCACCTCGCGGAGGTGCGCGTAGTCGTCGCGGAAGCCGAAGTCGTGAAAAACGGTGCTCCAGTACACGGCGACCGGAGTCAGGAACAGCAGCACCGACAGGATGGCGGCCTTGCGGCTCATGCGTATACGTTACTTCTTTTCAACCCTACGCATGGACCATTTTGGGCGTAGGGCCGTTCACTTCGTTGCGCGCACGTAATACTGGGCGCCGAGCGGCAGCCAGGTGAGCATCGGCTCGAGCGGCCTTAAGCCCCGCAACGCGTGGGGGAAGAAGATCCTGTAGCGCACGTCGGCGGCCGCGAATCCGGCCGCCAGGGCCTTGCGGCGCATGGCCGGCGCGAGGATCAGCTCGGCGTGCTCGTCGAACTCGCAGGTGTTCACGGCATGCCGCGTCAAAGGATTCAAAGGGTTATGCTCGAAAACCAACAGAATCCCCCCGAACTTGAGCACCCTCTTGATCTCGCCCAACAGTGCCACGTGCTCGGCGGCCGGAATGTGATGGAACACGCAGGACGCGAGGGCTACGTCGAAGGCACCGGTGTCGTAGGGGATCCGCGCGCCGTCGAAGTGCCGGAACTCGGCGAGCCGGCCGTGCTGCGCCGCGCCGATGTCGAGGCTCTTTTGCGACACGTCGAGACAGGTAACCCGAGCCTCCGGCAAATGCTTGCGAAAGAACGGCACCGAGTAACCGATGCCCGCGCCAAAATCGAGGATCGCGGGCTTCGCGGTCGCGCCGCCGCGCGAGCGCGCGAGCTCGGCGGCGAGGTCCACCACTTTGTACTCGGCAAAGTACTCGGGACCCTCGCCCGATTGCTTGATGTTCGCCGCGTGCATTGCACGATACTCGGCGGCGAACTTGTCGAACTCGGCTTCGTCCATGCCCAACCTTCTAGAGATCGCGGTAAGAAATGAGCTGCACGCCCCGTGCCAAGACGAGGTCGCGAATTCGCGGGCTCGACAACGCATCGCGCTCCGCCGCCCATGAGTAGCGCCAGTGTCCGTAACGCCCGCGGGGATCGTCGTCGCCCGGATGGCACATGAGCTCGGCGGTTCGGCCGGGCGGCAAGCCTTCGAGCACGGTTGCGAGATTGGCCTCGTCGAGCCGGCCGCCGAAGTAGAACCCCACGAACTCGTCGATGCGCCTGAGCTCGCGCAGCGGCGACAGCGCACAGAACACGCCGAGCGCGATCTGCTCCGCGAGCCTGCGTGCGCCGGCGAGGTTGCGCAGCATGTAGCCGCGCACGCGCTCGGCAGGATAGCGCACGGTGCGAATACCGTGAGCCCTCGCGAGCTCGGCGACGACGCCCGCGATGCCGGGCAGCACGTGCACGTGTTGATGGCCGTCGAGATGGCTCACGGGCAGGCCGCTCGCGAGCACGCGGCGGATCTGCGCGTCGAGCTCGGCGCGCACCGCGCGCAGCGGAATTCTGCCAGCAGCGTAGCGCGCGGCGAACTGCAACGCGTGCGGCGTAAATCGGCCGTTCGCGTCGACGAGGCCGGCGGCCGCGCCGCCTACCGGTCTTTCCTCGGTGAGCGTGAGATGCACGCCCACGTCGAGTGTCGGACATTCCTTGGCGAGCGCAACGGCGTGCTCGAAGGCCGCCCCGTTCGCCATCACCGACGTGGACGTCACGATGCCGCGCCGATGCGCATCCACGATGCCTTGGTTCACGCTCTCGGAGATGCCGAAGTCGTCGGCATGAACGATGAGCCGCACGCGCGCGCCGCCGTTCATGCGCGCTGCTCGCTCGCCGACGCCGGCTGCGCGAACGCCCAGAGCTTCGAGCCGTAGTAGTTGAGCAGCGTGATCACCACCGCGAGCGGCAGGAATACGGCCATCTCCGGCAATCCGCGCTGATCCACGAAAGCATGCATCGCCCACGTGCCCAGCACGAGGCTCACGAGATTCACGACGGTGAATCGAACGACTTGGGGCAGCACCTTGCCGCGCGCGCGAAACGTCCACGATCGGTTCCACATGAAGCTGTTGACCATGCCCGCGATGTACGCCACCACGTTGGCGATCGCCGCCGGCTCGGGCGCCTGGTTGCGAAGCCCAGGCACATATCCCGCGATCAGCAATCGATAACAGGCATAAAAGACCGCGAGGCTCACGAAAAAGTTCGTCACGCCCACCAACGCGAAGCGCGGAGCGGGATGGGGAACGGCCGCCGGCTCGCCTCGGCGTGTCATGAATCGCGATAGTCGGCGAGCACGGCCGGCTTGTTGCGCCGGTCGCCCGCCGTCGCGGCGGCGCGCGTGGTGTCGCGCACCAGGAAGCGCGGGCGGCCGCGGACCTCGACGACGATGCGGCCTACGTACTCGGCGAGAATCGCGAGGAACACGAACAGCACTGCGAACAGAAACGAAGAGATCGCCACGGACGACGCCCAGCCGGGCACGGCCTGGTCGTCGAGCCACTTGCCGATCACGGCGTAGCCCACGCCGATGAACGCGATCGTGGACGACAGCAAGCCGATCGCGATGCCGATGCGCAACGGCACCAGCGAGAACGCGCTCACGCCGTGCCAGCCGAGCGTGAGCATCTTGCGCAGCGAGTACTTGCTCGCGCCGGCATGGCGCTCGCCCGACTCGTACACCACGCTCGCCGTGTCGTAGCCCACCCAGTGCACGATGCCGCGAAGAAACAGCCCTTCTTCCTGGAAGCGCAGGATCTCGTCCAAGACTTGGCGGTCGAGCAAGCGAAAATCCGCGGCGCCCTCCTCGATGGCGACGCCGCTCAGGAACGTGAACAAGCGGTAATAAAGACGCGAGGTGGCGCGCTTGAATGCCGACGCGCCCGGCGGATCCCTGCGTAATCCGTGCACGATCTGGAAGCCCTCTTGCCACTTGGCAACGAGCTCGGGGATGACCTCGGGCGGATGCTGCAAGTCCGCGTCCATCATGATCACGGCTCGGCCGCGCGCGGCCGCGAGCCCCGCGATGAGCGCGCTCTGATGGCCGAAGTTGCGCGACAAGCGCACGCCGCGTATCCGGCCGTCGCGGGCGTTGAGCTCCACGATCCGCTTCCAGGTACCGTCCGCGCTGCCGTCGTCGACGAGCACGATCTCCCAGGTAGGTATCTCCGGCGCGGGGCAGACGCGCTCCAACACTTCCAGGAGCCGCAGGTAGAGCACGTCGAGGTTACGCTCTTCGTTGAAGGCCGGGACGACGATCGAAAGCATTGCGCGGTCCTTGGCAGAAGCGTCACGGAGCGGTCTGAACCGTTTGACGGCGCGCGGCGGCGCTCGTTCCTTGGCTACGAAGAATCGGCGCGCCCCGGCTAATATTAAGCCAAGTGTCGTACCCGAGCCTCGAAGTCTTCGCCTCCCTGCCGCTCGCGGAGCGCCTGTTCGTGCGCGGCCGCCTGGTATCGGCGCCGCTCGCCGAGCTGGCGGCGCGGGCGCAGGGCACCGCGATGCTCGACGTCGGCTGCGGCCACGGCGTGCTCCTCGCCCTGCTGGCGGTGGGGCACCCGGAGCGTCGGGTCACGGGCATCGATCCCGACGAACGCAAGATCGACTGGGCGCGCCGCTCGGTGGGGCGTTGCGAGAACGTGGAGCTTCGCGCGTGCACGATCGAGACCCTCGCGGCGGATCGGCCCGGCGCGTTCGATACGGTCCTCGTGGCCGACGTGCTTTATCTGCTCGAGCCGGCGGCCTGGACTCCGTTCCTGCGCGCGGCGCACACGCTGCTCAAGCCGGGCGGGCGGCTCGTGCTCAAGGAGGCCGAGGACGACGGCTCGTGGCGTGTGACCAAGGCGCTGCTGCAGGAACGTGTGATGGTCCATCTGTTCCGCCGCACGCACTCGAGCGGCTCGGTGGGATTCCAACCGCGGCGAGTGTTGCTCGACGCGCTCGAGCAGGCGGCGTTCGACGTCGACGAAGCGCTCGCACTCGCGCGCGGCTACTCGACGCCGCACGTGCTGTTCAGCGCCAGCGCTCGCCGCCGCAGCTAGCGGCGCCTGCCGCGCGGTATGCCGCGCGTGCGCAAGCTCATCCCCAAACGTCGACGGCAACCTCGACGATCCGCTCGAGCTTCGCCCACTGCTCGTCCTCGGTGAGCGCGTTGCCCTCCTCGGTCGACGCGAAGCCGCATTGAGTGGACAGCGCGAGCTGCTCGAGCGGCGCGAATTTCGCCGCCTCGTCGATGCGGCGCTTGAGCGAGTCGGCGCTCTCGAGCCGGCCGCGCTTGGTGGTCACGAGCCCGAGCGCCACGGTTTTGCCCGCCGGCAAGAAACGCAGCGGCTCGAAGCCGCCCGAGCGCTCGTCGTCGTACTCCATGAAGTAGCCGTGCACGTTGATCTTGCCGAACAGGATCTCTTGCACCGCGTCGTAGCCGCCCGCGCCCATGAACGTGGATTGGTAGTTGCCGCGGCACAAATGCATCGCAACGGTCATCTCGGGCGGCGCGTGCTCCACGCTCGTGTTCACGAGATCCGCGTAGAGCTCGGCGAGCTTGTCCGGGTTGTCGCCGCGCTCGGTCATCTGCGCGCGGTACTTCGGATCGCAGAGCATCGCGAGAAACACCTCGTCGAGCTGCAGATAGCGGCAGCCCGCGTTGGCGAATGCGCGCACCGCCTCGCGGTACGCGCGGCCGAGATCCTGGAACATCTCGTCCAGGTCCGGATATACGTCTTGATCGACGGGCAGCCGCGCCGGTCTGCCGTAGAGCGCCGACGGCGCCGGAATCGTGAGCTTCGGCGTGCGTCCCGTGCGCGCCTCGACGAACTCGAAGTGCGCGAGCATCGGGTGGCCGGAGAAGCGGATCTTGCTCGCCACGCGCACACCCTCGCGCCGCGTGGCTGCGCCGGCGAACGTGACGCCCTCGTCGAGCGTGTGCTTGACGATGCCTTCGAGCCCCCACAGGAAATCGAGATGCCACCACGACCGGCGGAGCTCGCCGTCGGTGACGCTCTCGAGGCCCACCTCCTCCTGGCGCTTGAGGACGCGCTCGATCTCGCGATCCTCGATGACGCGCAAGCCGAGCGCGTCGAGCGAGCCCGCGGCGAGTTGTGCCCGCGCTTCTTTGAGCGCGGCGGGACGCAGCAGGCTACCGACGTGGTCCGCGCGAAACGGCGGTCGCATCCTCATTGCACACCCGGAACGATTTTGTTGTTTTCATGACGGTATGGTACTCCCGTGCCGAATTCCGTAGGGCTTCACGCGCTTCACCTCAGAATTCTTCGGAACCAGTACACTGAGGGGATGGAACGGCGGCTGGGTCACACGGGCATTCTGGTCAACCCGATCGGGTTGGGCGCGATGCCGCTGTCGATCCAGGGCCGGCCGGACGAGCGCACCGGCCTCGCCGTCATCGCCGCCTTCGTCGAGAGCGGCGGCAATTTCATCGACACCGCAATCAGCTACTGCCTCGACAACGACGACCTCGGCCACAACGAGCGCCTCATCGCGAAGGCCCTCGCCGCGCTCGAGCGCACCGACGTCGTGGTCGCCACCAAAGGCGGTCTCACGCGGCCGAACGGCCGCTGGGACGTCGACGGCGATCCCGAGTGGCTGCGGCGGTGCTGCGAGCAGAGCGTGCGCGATCTCGGCGGCCCGATCGCTCTTTACTATCTGCACGCGGTCGACAGCGCCGTGCCGCTCGCCGACTCGCTCGGCGAGCTCGTGCGGCTCAAAGAAGAGGGCAAGATCTCCGCCATCGGGCTGTCGAACGTCAGCGCCCGGCAGCTCGACGAGGGCCTCGCGATCACGCCGATCGCCGCGGTGCAGAACCGCTGCAACCTGTTCGAGCGCCGCGACTTCGACAGCGGCCTGGTGGAGCGCTGCCGCGCGAAGGGCGTGGCCTACGTGCCCTACTCGCCCGTGGGCGGCCATTTCGGCCACCGGCGGCTTGCGGCAGACCCGACGCTCGCGCGTATCGCGGCAAAGCACGGCACGTCTCCGTACGTGGTCGCGCTCGCGTGGCTCCTCGGCCGCGGCGACCACGTGCTGCCGATCCCCGGCGCGAGCAAGCCGGCGAGCGCGCAGAGCAGCCTCACGGCCGCGAGCGTGACGCTCGACGCCGCGGACCGCGCCGAGCTCGACGCGCTGCGCGGCCGCTGAGCCGTTCGGCGATCGCTCCGCTGCGCGTCACGGCGGCCGAACGGCGGACTCGCGCAGCGTCTCCGCCACGAGATACGCCATCACCAGCGTGCCGCCGAGACCGACGCCGGCCACCGCGAGGCTCGCGGCCGCGAGGCTCGCCGCGTCCACGAGCACGCCGGCGAGCAGCGGCGCGAGGCTGATGCCGAGGTCGCCGATCAGCCGCCAGAGCCCGAGGAACTGACCCTGGCGGCCGCTCGCGCGCGCGAGATCGGCGCCGATGATCATCACCACGCCCGTGCCGATGCCGTTGGCGAACCCCAGCAGCAACGCCACGGCGAGCAGCGAGTAGAACCCGGCCGCGGCCGGCAGCAGCCCGAGCCCGAGCGCGTAGCACAGCATGCTCGGCACGGCGCTCCACTTGCGGCCCCAGCGGTCGGCGAGCACTCCGGACGGATAGAACAACGCGATGTCGACCACCGTCGACAGCGAGTACACGACGCCGATCGCGGCCACGTCGAGGCCGAGCGCCTGACCGAACAGGGGGATCAGCAGCTGGCGCGTGGCCCGCATCAGCTGCAGCACGAGCGCGCTCGCGCCGGCGGTCGCGAGCACGCGCCGCTGCTCGCCGAGCACGCGCCACGTTCCGGCGAGGCTCGAGTCGGCGTCGCGCTCGTGGCGCGGCACGTCGCGCGCGAACGCGATCACCACGGCCCCGGCTACCACGGCGCTCGCGGCGCCCGCGAGAAACGCCACGCCGTAACCGGCGGCGCCCGCCACGAGACCGCCGAGCACCGGGCCGAACAGCGCGCCGCCGCGCTGCAGCCCCGCCATCGCGGCGATCGCCCGGCCGAGCTCCTGGATCGCGCACACGTCGGCGAGATACGACTGGCGACCGAGCATCCACGCCGCATGCCCCGAGCCGAGCGCGAGCGCGGCGACCGCGAGCGCCCATGGATTGGTAGTCGCCGCGAGCGTCGCGAAGCCCGCGAGCAG
>DASUFK010000356.1:0-4666 GCA_036274615.1 Gammaproteobacteria bacterium
GCGCGGGAGGTCCACCGCCGCCGCAACTCGCGAGCACGAGCCCCGACACCACGACCGAAACGACGACGAGCAGGCCGCGTCTACGCATGGCAGGTCCCCCCAGTTGTCGCCACATTCTGCACCACCGCCCGCGCCGCGGCCACGCTGAGCTAAGATCGCGCCGTGGCTCAAGAGCTCTCACGATTGGCGCTCGGCTGCGCTGCAGCGCTGTTCGCGACGCTCGCCGCGGCGCAAGATCACGCCGAGCACGCGGGCCACGCGCCGCCGGCAGAGGCGGAGCACACGGAGCACGCCGCGCCTGACGCCGGCGCGGAGCATGCGGATCACGAGGCGCACGCCGGCCACACGGCGGCGATGCGCGGCGCGCTCGGCGACTACTCGATGACGCGCGAAGGCTCCGGCACGGCGTGGCAACCCGACGACTCGCCGCTCACGATGCGTCACTGGGCCAACGGCTCGTGGACGCTGATGACCGAGGCGTCCGCGACCGCCGTCTACACCGACGCCGAGGCCGGCGCGCGCGGCGACCACGACGCGTTCGTCGAGTCGATGGCGATGCTGATGGCGCAGCGGCCATGGGGGAGCGGCACGGCGTCGCTGCGCGCGATGCTGTCGCTCGATCCCGCGCTCGTCGGCACCGACGGCTATCCGCTGCTGTTCCAGACGGGCGAGTCAGCCGACGGCGTCACGCCGCTCATCGACCGGCAGCATCCGCACGATCTGTTCATGGAGCTCGCGGCGAGCTACTCGTTCGACCTCGGCGGCGCGGAAGGCCACCGCCGCTCCGCGTTCGTCTACGGCGGCTTGCCGGGGGAGCCTGCGCTCGGGCCGGGGACGTACATGCACCGGGCGTCGGGTACGCGGTTTCCGGAGGCACCGATCTCGCATCACTGGCTCGACTCCACGCACATCACGTTCGGCGTGCTCACCGGCGGCCTGGTGCTCGGCGACGTGAAGCTCGAGGCGTCGGCGTTCAACGGCCGCGAGCCGGACGAGCACCGCTACGACATCGAAACCGGCAGCCTCGACTCGTGGTCGGTGCGCGCGACCTTCACTCCCACGCCGAGCTGGTCGATGCAGGCGAGCTATGGCGCGATCGACGAGCCCGAGCGGCTCGAGCCCGGCGTCGACGTCGCCCGCACGACGGTGTCCGCGTCGTACCACTCGGCGCGGGGCAAGGCGCTGTGGGACACCACGTTCGCGGCCGGCCGCAACTCGAAGCAGCCGGGCGAGGACACGGACGCCTATCTGCTCGAGTCCACGCTCGCGTGGAAGGGTGCGAGAGCGGTGTTCGTGCGCGCGGAGAGCGTGGAGAAGGACGAGCTGTTTGCGGAAGGCGACCCGCTCCACGGCGAAGTGTTCAAGGTGCGCAAGCTCGCTCTCGGCTTCGAGACCACGCTCGGCAACCTGTGGCACGGCAACCTCGCCGTCGGCGTGGTCTACGACTTGCACTTCACGCCGGAGGCGCTCGACGCAGCCTACGGTGACGATCCCCAATCCTGGCAGGTCTACGCGCGTTGGTCCCTGCCGTGAGCTATATTCACTCGAGAACGGATCTTCCCGCGCGGTCGGGACGCTGACCGCGATGCCGTTCGCGAGCCCGGAGACCGCGCCTTGTCCGACGAGTCGAAAACCGAAGCCACCGCGATCCTCGCGTTGATCGAGAGCGCCGCGGTGGACCGAGGCGACTTGCACGAGGCCATCGCCCGGCTCGGCGCCGCGATCGAGTTCACCGGCCTTGGCGCCTGGGCATGGGGCCTGGACGACGGCCGCGTCACCTGGTCGGCCGAGCAGTTCCGCCAGTTCGGCCACGAGCCCTATTCGTTCGAGCCCTCGTTCGAGCGTATGCGTCAACAGGTCCCGCCCGAGGATTTCGCGCGCGCGTGGGAAGTGTTCCTCGACAAGCAGCGCGACCGGAGCATCTTCAACGTCGAGTACCGCGTGAGCTGGCCGAACGGCGAGATCCACTGGGTGCAGGTGCGCGCGCGGTTCGCGTTCGACGAGCGGGGCCGCGCCGTGCAGATGTTCGGCGTGACGATCGACATCGATCGGCTCAAGCGCGCGGAGCAGACCGCCAACGAGGCGCGCGCCGCGCTGCAAACGATCGCCGAGGCGACGCCCGGCACGATCTTCACCTACCGACGGGGCGCCGACGGCGCGATCTCGTTTCCGTTCGCCGGCCCGCATCTGCGCGACACGCACGGCGTGGAGCCCGAGGACTTGATGCGCGATCCGAGCCTGCTGCTCGCGCGCATTCATCCCGACGACATGGCCGTGGTGTTGAGCGCCACGGAAGAGTCCGCGCGCACCATGTCGATGTGGCACGCGCAGTTCCGCCACAACCACCCCACCAAGGGCGAGATATGGCTCGAGGCCTACTCGAGCCCGCTTCCTCAGCCCGACGGCGCCGTGATCTGGCACGGCATCGCCCACGACATCACGCATCTCAAGCGCGCCGAGCTCGAGCTGCGCGAGGCGCAGAAGCAGGCCGAGGCGGCGGATCGCGCGAAGAGCGAGTTCCTCGCAAACATGAGCCACGAGATCCGCACGCCGATGGCGGCGATCCTGGGTTACGCCGATATCCTCCGCCTGAGCCTCGCGGATCCCGACCAGCTGCAATACGTGAAGACGATCGCTAGCAACGGCCGCTACTTGCTCGCGCTCATCGACGACATTCTCGATCTGTCGCGCATCGAGGCGGGCAAGCTCGAGCCACGCTTCGAGCGGGTGAGCCCCGAGGCGCTCGTGCGCGAGGTCTGCGCGTTGCTCGACGTGCGGGCGCGCGACAAAGGCCTCGCGCTCGAAGTGGTGCTCGAAGGCGCGTTGCCCGAAACGATCCGCACCGATCCGAAGCGCTTGCGGCAGATCCTCATCAATCTCGTCGACAACGCGATCAAGTTCACCGAACGCGGCGAGGTGAAGATCTCATTGCATCTCAGAGAGAATGTCTCGCAGCTCGTGATCGACGTTGCGGATACCGGCTGCGGCATCGAGGAGCACGTGCTCGCGCGGCTGTTCCGGCCATTCGCCCAAGGCGACTCGTCGGTCACGCGGCGCTTCGGCGGCACGGGGCTCGGCCTCTCGATCTGCCGCTCGCTCGCGCGGATGCTCGGCGGCGACATCACGGTTCTCACGCGGGAGGGCAAGGGGACCACGTTCACCCTCACGGTCGACGCGGGCGCCGTGACGGACGTGCCGTTGCTCGATCCGGGCACCCGTGCCGCGCGCGGGGACGAGCACGAGCCGCGCTCGCTCGACTGCCGAGTGCTCGTGACCGACGATCATGCCGAGATGCGCGAGCTCGCGCGGCGCATGCTCGAGGACGCCGGCGCCGAAGTGGCATTCGCCGCGGACGGCGCCGACGCGCTGCGGCGGGTGGCCGAAGCGGCGGTTGCCGGCGAGCCGTTCGACGCGGTGCTGCTCGACATGCAAATGCCGGTGATCGACGGTTACGCAACGGCCGCGCAGCTGAGGAGCGACGGCTACGACCGGCCGATCATCGCGATCACGGCGAATGCGATGAAGGACGACGAGGCTCGGTGCCTCGCGAGCGGCTGCGACCACTATCTCAGCAAGCCGCTCGACCGCGCGGCGCTGATCCACGCGATCGCGCGCTACACGAGGGACGTATCGCTCGAGGACCTCGCCGTGCTGCGCACCGCACGCGGGCACGCGGCCCCCGCGGGTCGTTCACCCAAGGTTCTGTTCGTGGACGACAACTCCGACGCGTGCGACATCGCGAAGAAGATGCTCGAGCGCGCCGGCTGCCGAGTGACCACCGCCACCAGCGGCCCCGCGGCGCTTGCCGCGCCGGGGCCGTTCGACGCCGTGGTTCTCGATCTCGGTCTGCCCGGGATGACGGGCGAGCAGGTGCTGGCCGGCCTCAAGAGCCGCCCGGGGCTCGAAATCTGCAAGTTCATCGGCCTCTCCGGGCGCGCCCTCGGCGAGCGCGAATGGCGGAGCCTCGGCTTCGATCATTACGTAGAGAAGCCGGCGCGCTATGACGAGCTCGCGAGGCTCGTGGCAGGCGTGCCGTCACCCGCGCTGCAAGCTCGCGAGCAGCGTCTGTAGCTGGCGGCCGTCGATCGGCTTCACGAAGTGATGATCGAAGCCCGCGTCCTTCGTGGCCTGCCGGTGCTCTTGCTGTCCCCAGCCCGTGAGCGCCACGAGCACGAGGTCGCGGGCCCACGGCTGCTCACGAAGCAGCCGGGCCGTCTCGAAGCCGCTGAAGTACGGCATGGCGAGATCGAGCAGCACCACGTCGGGGCGCAGGTCCGCCGCGAGCGCCACGCCCGCGCGGCCGTCGCTCGCGCCGCGGACGTCGTGGCCGAGCGACTCGAGCAGCAGGCACATCGATTTGAGCACGCTCGGGTTGTCGTCGATCACGAGCACGCGCCGCCGCGCGGCCGCGGGTGCCGCGTTGGCGGCCGGCTCCGTACCGAGACCCTGATCCGGCGTGATCGGCATCCGCACGATGAACTCGCTGCCGCGGTCCACGCCGGCGCTGCGAGCCACGATCGTGCCGCCGTGCATTTCCACGAGGCGTCTCGCGATCGTGAGGCCGATGCCGAGGCCGGAGTGCGAGCGCGCCATCGATTGGTCGGCTTGCGTGAACAAATCGAAGATGCGCTCGAGCAGCTCCGCGGGGATGCCGATGCCGCGATCC
>DASUFK010000357.1:0-10075 GCA_036274615.1 Gammaproteobacteria bacterium
ATGCGCGCGGTCGGCAACTTTCCCGAAAACTTTAGCTTTACTGGACATAAGCGCGAGGCTGATAAGCTTCCGCGCTCGGCCATGATCGCCGCGCCGCGTCGGGGGTGCTCGCTGTGGGGATGATCGCACATTACTGCACGACGGCCGTGCGCAACTTCGCGCGCCGGCCTCTGTCGACCGCGATCAAGCTGTTCGCATTGGCGCTCGGCTTCGCGTGCTTCCTCACCGCGAGCTTCATCGCCGACTACGTCGCGCGCGTCGACCGGCAGTGGGCCAACGACGGCCGTATCTACTCGCTCCTGCAAGCCGTCACCGCGCCCGGCTCGGAGAAGGAATCGGGGCCGACGATCGGCGCGATCTCGCCGCCGGCGGTCAAGTATCTCAAGGTCGATTTTCCGGACATCACGATTGCCGCGACGCAGACGCTGTCGCTGCCGGTGAGCGCCGAAGGCAAGCAGCAGACGTGCAACATCCTGGCCGTCGACCCGGAATTCGTCCGGATCTTCGACCTCGACGTGGTAGGTGGACGAGCCGACGCGCTCAACGAGCCCACGGCCGTGTTGCTCGAGGCGAGCGCTGCGCGCGAGCTGTTCGGAGCGACCGATCCCGTGGGCCGCAGCGTGCACATCGCCACGGGCGATCTCACCGTGGCGGGCGTGGTGCGGCTGCCGTCGCCCTCTCATCTCGGCGCCGGGGGGATCGGCAAGAACGCGCGGGCGTTCATCTCGCGCCAGGCGATGTCGACGATCATCCCGGGCTTCGATCCCGACAACTTCCCGCCGATCTGGGCGGGGACGTGCTGCACCACTTACCTGCTGCGTCCGGAGAACGGGCCGTCGCTCGCAGAGATCCAAGCGCGGCTCGACAAGTTCTCCGCCGCGCGCGTGCCGCCCGAGTTCGGCAAGATCCGCTTCGCGCCGCTGTCGCTCGGCGACATGGGCAAGGCCTACTTGAACCTCGGTCTCTTCGGCGGCTCGCTCGATCTTTCGCTCGTCACGATCCTGCGCGTGTTCGCCGCGCTGATTCTCGCCGTAGCCTGCCTCGACTTCGCCAATCTCGCGACGGCGGAGGCGACCGCACGCTCGCGCGAGATCGGCGTGCGCAAGACGGTGGGCGCGAGCCGCGGTCAGGTCGTGGCGCAGACGATGCTCGAGGCCGGCGTGCTCACGGCGGCGGCGCTCGCGATCGTGCTGCCGCTCACGCTGCTCGTGGTTACGCCGCTCGCCGCCGCGATCCGTCTCGAGATCACGCCCGCGGACGCGCTCGGCCTCCCGCGCTACTGGCTCGGCGTGCTCGCGGTGGCCGTGACGGTGTGCGCGGCCGCGGGCGCGTATCCGGCGCTCGTGCTCGCCCGGGTACGCCCGATCTTCAGCCTGCGCAGCACGACCCAGCGCGCCGGGGCGGCCTGGGTGCGCACCGCCCTCACCGTGGCGCAGTTCGCCGCAGCGAGCTTCTTGCTCGCCGCCGTGGCGGTGATGCTCTTGCAGAGGGCGGAGTTGCGGGGCCGTCTCTCCGATCCCACGCAAGACCCGCGCCTCACGCTGACTCTGAACAACGTGGGGCCGGGGTTCGACCCGAAGGCCTTTCGCACGGAGGTGCTCGCGCATCCATCAGTCAAGGGCTTGAGCGGGGCCCTCTCGCAACCGTTCCGCCGAGCGGTCGTTACGGGACTACCGTCCTCGACGGTCAGCCGGTCGGAGGACCCGAACGCGACGCGCGTACCCGTGCAGACGCGCGTGGTCTTCTACGATTACTTCAACGTCGCCGGCATTCGCCTGCTCGCGGGACGCGACTTCGATGAAGCCCAGGACCGCCCGGCGCCGACGCCGCCAGCCGACGATGCGGCGCCGACACCCGCGCAGCAACTCACGCTCCCGACGCAGCACGTCATCGTCGACGAGCATCTCGCCGTGCGGCTCGGCTTCACGCCGCAGCAGGCGATCGGTCAAATCATCTACCAACCGCAGCAGATGAACGTGGCCTTTCGCTCCGGCGAGCAGCCGCGGCTGGCGATGGTCACCGTGTCGGCAGAGATCGTGGGAGTCGCCGCAGCCACGCCCCTCGAATACATGGCCGAAGGCCCCGACAGCTACCTGTACTTGGTGACGCCGGGCGGGGCGGGCAACTTGATCCTGCGCGTGGCGCGCGCCGACGTGGCCGGCGCGTTGGCGCACATCGACGCCACCTGGACGAAGTTCTTTCCCGGTCGTCCGCCCGCTCGCCAGTTCCTCGACGAGGTCTTCGACGCGAATTTCCAAATGTTCGACATGCTGGGGATGACGTTCGTGGGACTGTCCGTGATCGCGGTCGTGATCGCGGCACTCGGCTTGTTCGGCATCGCGAGCTTCGCGGTGCAGCGCCGGGCGCGCGAGATCGGCGTGCGCAAGACGATGGGTGCGAGCAAGCGCAGCGTGCTCGGGCTGATGCTCTGGGATTTCTCCAAGCTCGTGATCCTCGGCAACGTGATCGCGTGGCCGTTCGCCTGGCTCGCCGCGCGCACGTATCTCGATCTGTTCGTGCAGCGCATCGATCTCTCGCCGGCGCCGTTCGCGTTCGCGCTGGCCGTGAGCCTCGCGATCGCGTGGCTCGCCGTGCTCACGCACGCGCTGCGCGCCGCGCAGGTGCAGCCCGCGCTCGTTCTGAAGACCGAATAGCGCCGATCGAGGCAGCGCACCACCCGACGGCCGCTTCGGTCTAAACTACCCGGGTCCGAACGAAACGCGCAGGAATCAGACGCGATGGCAACGAATAACAAGGTGCACGCTCATTGGATGACGGCAGTTGCCGTGATCGCCCTCGGCACGGTAACGCGGCTCGCCGCCGCACAAGACTCGCAGAGCGTAACGGTCGACGTGAACAAATGTCTCGCGCTCGAGAAGCGCGACGAGCGGCTGGCGTGCTTCGATGCGCAGGTCGAGGCGGCGCAGCGGGCTGCGCCGGCGCAGGGTAGCGCTCCGGCAGCGGCCGGCGCGCCGCCGGTGGCAGGCGCCGCGGCCGCGGGAAGCACCGCAGCTGCCGCGGCGAGCAACGCTCCGGCTGCCGCCGCGCCTCCGCCAGCGCGGCCTTCCGGCAAGAGCAGCAGCGCCGAAGAGCTCGAGCCCGACGTCGTCGCAAAGGTCGTCGGTCTCCGCGAGACGCTTCCGAACAAGCACGTCATAACACTCGACAATGGACAGGTCTGGCGGCAACGGCAGCCGATGCAATATCCGCTGCGGGAGGGCATGGAGGTGCACGTGAAGGAAACGCGATTCGGCTATCGCCTCACCGCGCCGCAGCTGCGCGGCCAGATCGCCGTCGAGCCCGTCGAGTAGCGGGCCGGCGCTTCGCAGCGTCTCACCGCCCGGCGTCCCGCGCGCACCAGTCGCGCCACGCGGTCCTGAAGGCCGCCTCGAAATCCCGCGTGAAGCGCCGGGCGTCCATCACCGGCGAGGATTCCAGGCGCTCGCGGAGCTCGCGCCGGAAGGCGGCCAGCCCGGAGGCATCGCGCAGCAATCCGGCCGCGAGCGCCACGTATTCCTCCGCCGTTCGAGCCGCGAGATGCTCGAGACCCACGTTCGAGAGCAGCGTGGACCCCGCTCGCGACACGGCCGTGCTTCCCGCCAGGCTCACCACCGGCACGCCCATCCACAGCGCATCGCAAGTGGTCGTGCCGCCGCCGTAAGGGTGCGTGTCGAGCGCCACGTCGATCAGGCGGTACGTCTCCAAGTAATCACCGAGCGACTGCCGTCCCACGAAGGCCGCGCGCGATTCGTCCACTCCCGCCGTGCGCAACGCGTGCCGCACCCGATCGCGGTGAAATTCGGTGCGCGCGTAAACGAGCAGCCGTGCCTCCGGCACGCGACGCAGCAGCCGAGTCCACAAGTCGAACGTGGCGTCGGTGACTTTGGCGAAGTTGTTCAGGCAGCCGAAGGTCGGCGGCCCCGCGACGCGCTCCGTCGACGGCCGCCGCGCACCCGGCAACGGCGGCGCGGAGTAGCACCAGTAGCAGTTCGGCAGGTATAGCGAGGCCTCGCTGTAGTGTCCGGCGGCTGGCTGCGGGTCGAGAAACCGGTCGGTGATGCGATAGTCGATCGCGTCGACGCCCGTGGTGCTGCAGTAAGCGAGGTAGGTGACTTGAACCGGCGCCGGCTTGCGCGCGAACGTGAGCAGCCGGTTGTGGCCGGAGTGCGCTGCCAGGTCCACGAGGACGTCGATGCCGTCCGCGCGCACCGCTTCCGCCAGTTGCGCGTCGCCGAGTGCCGCGACGTCGCGCCATCGATCCACGCGCTCGCGGAGCAATTCCGTGACGGCGTCCGGAGCCGCGACGTCGGAGTACGCGAAGATCTCCGCGTGCTCCGGGTTGCGCTCGCGCAGCAGCGGCAGCATGAAGCGCGCCACCGGATGCTCGCGAAAATCGCCCGACACGAATCCCACGCGCAGCCGGCGGCCGGGCTCGCGGCCGTTGGCGTGCGGCCGGCGAGCCGCCGCGAGCGGCGCGACGTGCCGGTTGGCCCAGGCGCGATGCTCGCGCGCGAGATCCTCGGGCGAGTAGCCGGAATGGTAGTGGAGCGTGAGCAGCAGGTTGCTGTGGAGCGCCGACAGATCGGGACGCAACGCGATCGCGCGCCGATAGCAGGCGATCGCGGCGTCGAGCTCGGCTCGATCCTTGAGCAGGTTGCCGCGGTTCGTGTGCGGCTCGGCGTACTGCGGATCGAGCTCGATGGCTTTTCGATAGAATGCGTCGGCGTCCGCGAGCCGGTCCTGCCGCGCGAGCACGTAGCCCAAGTTGTTGTAGGCCTCCGCGTAACCGGGATCGAGCTCGATCGCCGTCTCGTAGCTGCGCGCGGCTTCGCCGAAACGTCCCATCCGATCGAAGATCTGGCCGAGATTGTTCCGGCAAACCGCGGCGTCGGGCCGCAGGCTCACGGCTCGTTGCACGAGCAAGAGCGCGGATCTCAAGTCGCCGGTTTGCATCGCGATCACGCCGAGCAAGTGCAGCGCGTCCGCGTGCTCCGGCGCGCGGCGCAGAATTTCGCGATAGCCTCGCTCCGCCTCGGCGAGGCGGCCCGCTCGATGGTCTTGCAGTGCGAGCGCGAAGGCTTGATCTGCGCCGAGCTCCGGCATTGCTCTTGGTTGCTCTCTCTCGTCTCGCGGCGGCACGCGGTTGCGCCGCGCACGTATGGTACGCGTGCCGCGCACGTCCATTCGATCCACGGGGCGCCGCGGACCGTACCTATCATGAGAATTGTCGGTGACGATTGGCTCGCCGCGCAGCGCTCCCTAGTATTCGCCGCCGGGAAGAACCGAGTACCAACGCCATGAAGGCCTTTTACCTCCTCGCGCTCGCGGCTCTGGCCGCACCCGCCGTCGCTCAAGACACCTCGTCGTCGCCCGCGACGGCCGCCCCCGACGAGGTCGTGGTGCCGGGCCGCAAGCCCGAGCAGGTCCGCGTGGAGATCGAGCGGCTCGAGAACGCCGTGTACGAGCGTTTCAACGCACTCAACAGCAACGACGACTTCGACATCCACTGCTTCGAGCAGGCGCCCACCGGCTCGAACATTCCGGAGCGCAAGTGCTGGCCGAATTTCGCGCTGCGCTCCGATCAGCGTGCGGCGGGCGCGAGCTTGAATCGCATGCACGGGCTCGGCGGCGGCGGCTCGCAGAAGGAGCGCATGGGCCTCGAGCAAAAGGGCAAGGAGCTCACAGCCGAGATTCAGCGCGTCGCGCGCGAAGACGAGCAGCTCATGCGGGATCTCACTCGGTTGGCGGAGCTCAAGGAATCGCAGCAGGCCGGCAACCCGCGCGCCGACGCCGGCCGCCCCTAGACACGCGAGCGATCGTTTCGCGGCGCCTGCCGCTACCTCACGCCGGGCACCGTCGTTGCCCGAACGCTACAAGCTCGACCGGCGTACGAAGGCTGCCGCAAGCCCTGCGCAGAGTCGAAGCGAGGAGTGGTTGCGCTGACGCGAATGCAGTGCTAGCCTCACGAACGCTAGGGGCTCGCTCGAAACCACAAACAACAGAGGCGTAGGGACGTCTCAGGAAGGTTTCGGGCGGTACACCATCATCGCCTTGGGGAGGGAAAAATGAAGGGTTCTACGAGCTATGCGGACGCTCGTCCGCGTTTTGGTGCATTGTCGTCGGCGATCGCCGCGACGTTAGCGGTCTCAGGGGCCGGGCTGGTTCAAGCGCAGGAGCCGGCTAAAGAACAAAAGAACGTCGAAGAAATCACGGTCACGGGCTCGCGTATCGTCCGTCAGGACTTCACGGCGAACAGCCCGATCCAAACGGTCGATCAACAGCTGTTCGAGCAGACCAGCGTGATCGGCGTCGAAACGGTTTTGAACAAGCTGCCGCAGTTCGTTCCCGCCGTCACGCAGTTCACGACGGGCGACGTGCAGCAAACCGCCACCAACACGGTCGGCGCTTCCACCATCAGCCTCCGCGGCCTCGGTGCGAACCGCAACCTCGTGCTGATCAACGGCCGCCGCGGCATGCCGGTGAATCCCTCGATGGTTGTCGACACGAACTCGATTCCGTCGTCGGCCATCCAACGCGTGGAAGTGATCTCGGGCGGCGCTTCGGCCGTGTACGGCGCGGACGCCGTCGGCGGCGTCGTCAACTTCATCTTGAAGGACGACTACGAGGGTGCCTCCGTCGACGTGCGCTTCGGCGACACGCAGCACGGCGGCGACCAGACGGTCCACATCGGCGGTCTCTTCGGCGTGAACTCGGCCGACGACCGCGGCAACATCATGCTCGGCATCGAGCGCGACACGCGCACGAAGCAGTTCAGCTGGCAGCGCGATTGGTGGGTCCAGGACCGCGCGAACCCGAACACGGCGGGCGGTTTCTTCGCCTTCGGCAGCGCGAGCTGGTTCCACAATGAGCCGGCGCCCAACTTGCTGCCGAACGCTCCCAACAACAACCCGAGCCAGGCAGTCGTCGATTCGATCTTCAGCGCGTTGACGCCGGGCACGATCCCCGCCAACTTCACCACTGGGCGGTTCCGCACCAACCGCGACGGCTCGGTCTTCGCGGGGTTGGCGGACGCCGGAGCCCTGTCTCCCGGGGCCTACCTCTGGGACGGCCCGGTGTACAACGGCAACCAGAACTGCGGCGGCTACAACATCGGCACCCCGGCGGGCACCACGATTACGTGCCGCGGCGTGGCGGGTGGCGGCGACCTCGACGGCTCGTTCTCGGACCTGCCGGTCTTCGTTCGGCTGCCGAACGGTCAGATCAAAGAAAACGTCATGTACAACTGGGCCTCGAGCCCGCTCGAGCGCCTATCCGGCTTCGCCAACGGTCACTTCGACATCGCCGATAACGTCCGGCTCACCGGCCAAACGATGGTCACGCGCACCAAGACCGAGTCGAGCCTCGGCCTCTCGTCGGCCAACATCAACCAGTGGGGTGCCGGTGTTCCGTTCGGCAATGGGCTCTACCGGGGCAACACGAATACCTATTTCGACATTCCGGACTCGCTGATCGACGTCAATGGCAACGGTATTGCCGATGCCGGCGACCGCACCAACCCGTCGTATACGCCCACGGGCCGATTCGGCGTGCAGTGCGAAGGTGCGCCCACGGCGGCCATGCCCTGGCTCGACGGTCTGCCCGGCTGCACGAAGTCGGAAGCCTTCCCGCTTCCGCTCGACATCTACCGGCTGATGTCGAGCCGCACGCGGTCTTGCACGGCCCTTCCCCCCAATCCCACCCCGGCTCAGATCGCTGCGCGTAACCAGTGCCTGGCCCAAATAGCCACTCTCGGGCCGGGCAATGAGGACATCGTCTGGATCAGCCGCGAGCCGGATTGGATGAGAGACATCCTCGGCGCCGGCCGCTCGACGACCAACACCACGACGACGATGAGCTTCACGCTCGGCCTCGAAGGTGACTTCCCGAGCGGCAACCACTCCTGGGACGTGTCGCTCACCACCGGCCGGTCCGATAACACGGTCAACCAGCTGGGCTCGACGAGACTGCACACGTACCGCGACATTCTGACGTTCCCGAACATGGGCAAGGGCGCGATCTTCGATCCGAACCCGTGGGAGAGCGCCGGCTTCGCCGAAACCAACCCGACCTGTACGTCGGGTCTGCCGGTCGCGGACAATCGGGACGTGAGCGCCGACTGCGTCGCGCTCATCGCGCCGGCTCTGAAGAATATCCAGGAGGTCACGCAGACGATTTTCGAAGCGAACCTCACCGGTACTCTCGCCCAGATGAAGGCCGGTCCGCTCCAGTACGCTCTCGGCGCGAGCTATCGGGAGAACGCCTTCGACTACACGCCCGACAACTTGAGCGACCAGCAGAACGAGATCGACACGGTCGCGGGCCTGTTCCCGACGGAGCACAGCTCGGGCGAGTTCGACGTCACGGAGCTCTACGGCGAGTTGCTCGTGCCGATCATCTCGGACGGCATCACGGGTGTGGAGCACTTCAACCTCGAGCTCGGTGCCCGTATCTCGGACTGGAGCATGGAGGCACTGCCGAACCTCGAGACCTACAAGGCCTTGATCGACTGGGGCATCACCCCGCGCTACCGCATCCGCGGCGGCTTCAATCGCGCCTTCCGCGCACCGAACCTGGGCGAGCTGTTCTTGAAGCGCACCCAGATCTTCGGCGGCGGCGGCGCGACTCGCGACTGGTGCTCGACGGGCCTCTCGAGCCCGGGCACGTTCAGCGCGACGCCGGCGGGGGGGGCCGCCGCGCCACCGACGGCGCAGTCCGCGCGCTCTTTGCAGATCTGCCAGCAGCTGATGGGTGCGCAGGGTGCGGCCTTCTACTACGACCCCACCCGCACTCAGGACACGACGGGCACGGGCGGCATCCCGAACAGCTTCGGCAATCCGGATCTGCGTGAGGAGCAAGCCGACACCTGGACCCTCGGCGTGACGATGGACTTGCTCGAGGACTGGAGGCTGTCGGTCGACTGGTGGAAGATCGAGATCGAGAACATGATCGCTCTCGAGGGCGGTGACGCGACTTACCAGGCGTGTCTCGACATGAACCTCAATCCGAGCGGTAGCCTGCAGAACCAAGCCTGTCAGCGCATCTTGAGGAATCCGACCAGCGGTGGCCCCGGTATCATCAACCGGTCGTTCACCAACCTCGGCCGGACGCACTTCGAGGGCGTCGACGTGCAGCTGAACTGGGCGCACCAGTTGTCCGGCGGCGGCTCGCTGAACCTGAACTCGACGGTCACCGTCAACCTGCACGAGATCACGCAGGACAATCCGACGGTCTTGCCGGTCGAGCAGAAGGGCTTCAACAACTGCTCGCTGCAGCTGCAGTGTCTGAACTACGACTATCGCATCTTCACCACCGTGGGTTACGGGCGAGGCATGTGGAACGTGTCGTTGCAGCACCAGTACTGGCCGGAGTTGGACAACAACGCTTGCCGCACCAACGTCAGCTCGGTGGCGTGCGTGTACAGCTCGATGCCCAACTACCAGCTGTTCTCGGTGAACGGGAACATCCGGTTCAACGACAAGTACACGGTGAGCATCGGCTTGGAGAACTTGCTCGACAAGGATCCGCCGTGCACCGGCGCGAATCCGACCACCGTCCCGGGCTCGGGTACTCCCCCGAACGCGTTCGCGTTCCCGACGGAGTGCACGCACGGGGGCGAGGGCGCGACGTACGATCCGCTCGGACGCACGTACTTCGTCAGCATGACGATGGACTTCTAAGCTAACGACGATTCAGTGACCTTGTTGGCGGCGGGCTTCGGCCCGCCGCACTTTTTTTGGGGGGAGAGAAAGCTCGGTCGTCAGGTCTGCGCTTCTTGCTCGACGTGGCCCGCGCCTTGCGCGCCGGGGAATTTCACGTGCAGCAAGAGCAACAGGGCCAACGTGGTCGAGTGCCAGGACGATTCATCCGGATTGGCCGGGTTGGGAGTGTCGAGCTTGCCCCAGCCGCCGTCGTCTCTCTGGATCGAGACCACCTCCGCGACGAAGCGCGGATCGACCCGGCCGCCTTGGCGCGCCATGCAGAGAAACGCCGCCGCCTCGAGCTTGAGGTCGTTCACGGCCAGCAGCCGCTCCTCGAGGATCGCGACGTTGGCGCGATACAGGTCTTCCTCGAATCC
>DASUFK010000358.1:0-7879 GCA_036274615.1 Gammaproteobacteria bacterium
GGCTCGCCACCGGCTCGTCGAGTATCAGGAGATCGGGGCGATGGCCAAGCGCGAGCAGGATCGAGAGCTTTTGCCGCTGGCCCACCGACATTGCCTTGACGCGCTCGCGCAGGTCGATCTCCCAGGTCTTGCAGAGGCGGGCGATCAGCGCGTCGTCCCACTTCGGATAGAACGACGCGATCACGCCGATCTGATCGGCGGCCGTGAGCTGGTTGACGAGCTCGTCCTGCTGCGGCACGAAGCCGACGCGCGCCTTCGCCGCGCCGGGCAGCCGAAAGCTCTCGTGCCCGAACAGCTGCACGCTGCCCGCGGTGGGCGGCGTGAAGCCGAGCATGAGCTCGAGCAGCGTGGTCTTGCCGGCGCCGTTCTTGCCGAGCACGCCCACGACATCGCCGGGCTCCACCTCGAGCGACACGTCGTCGAGCACGCGCTTCGCGCCGAACGACTTACTTAGACGCTGTGCGGCGACGTACGGACCGGTCATCGGTCTTCTCCCAGTGTTCACGTAATGCCTTCACGACTTCGGCCTCGCCGAGCTCGAGCTGACGTGCGGCCAGCACGAGCTGCTCGAGATGATGCTCCAAGTGCTGCACGCGCTTGGCGGCCGCCGCTTGCGGACGCGGCACGCCCGCGATCGTCATCGGCTTGCCGCGGTTGCGCTCGAGCACGCCCTCGGCCTCGAGCAGCGTGTACACCTTCGACACGGTCATCGGATTGATCGCGTGCTTGAGGGCAAGATCGCGGATCGAGGGCAGCTCCGTGCCGGGCGCGAGCTGGCCGCTCGCGGCCATGCGCCGGATCTGCTCGAGCAGCTGCCGGTAGATCGGCACTCCGGAATGCGGTTTGAGGATGAACAACGCCGCGCCTGCCAAGTGAATTAGTACAATAATGCACCAATGCGCGACGGAAGCAAGCGCTTCGGGCGCGGTTTGCGACGCTCGTCACACGGGCTTTACGGCGCGCGGCGCAGCGACCACAATCCCCGCCATGGCAGGGACGGTCACACGGCACGAGCTCGAGAAGCAGGTAGGTCAACCGCTCGGCCTGTCCGACTGGTTCCTGATCGACCAATCGCGCGTCAACGACTTCGCCGACGTCACGCTCGACCATCAGTTCCTGCACGTGGACCCCGAGCGCGCGCGGTCCACGCCGTTCGGCGGCACGATCGCGCACGGTCTGCTCACGCTGTCGATGATCGTGCATCTCTGCCTCGATTTCGTGCCGAAGCTTGCGGGCACCAAGCTCGTGGTGAACTACGGCTTCGACAAGGTGCGCTTCGCCGCGCCCGTGCTCGTGGGCAAGCGGATCCGCGCGCGCACCAAGCTCGCCGGCGTCGAGGAACGCAAGCCGGGCAACGTGATCGTGAAGCTCGACGTCACGATCGAGATCGAGAACGAGGACAAGCCCGCGCTCGTCGCTGAGTGGCTGAGCCTGCATGTGGTGGGCTGAGCGCACGGCGCGGCTCACGCGCTCGCTGCTATGGCCCTCTGCAATCTTGTCGGCGCTGGTGCTGGCCGGCTGCGAGCGCGAGCGCGCGCAGCCGCTCGGTGCGCAGCCTGGGGCGAGCGCCGCACCACCGGCTCCGTCCGTCTCGACGCCGCCGGCCGATCCCGCCGGCCCCTCGCGAATCTCCCCGGAGGCGCTCGAGGCCGCGGGCGCGATGACCGGCGGCGCGGACATCCGGCGCGTGGTCACCGAGATCGCCGACGACCGTTATGCGGGCCGCGCGCCCGGCACGCCCGGCGACAAACGCACGCGCGCGTTCCTCGCGGCCGAGCTCGAGACGCTCGGCTTCGAGCCCGGCGCGCCCAACGGCAGCTACGAGCAACCCGTGGAGCTCGTGGGTGTGAGGTCCACGCCCCCGGCGACATGGCGCTTCTCGCGCGGCGACGTCAAGGTGGACTTGAAGCGCAACGCCGACTACATCGCCGTGAGCGGCGTGCAGACCCCGCGCGCCGAGCTCGCCAACGCGGAGCTCGTGTTCGTGGGTTACGGCATCGAGGCGCCCGAGTACGGTTGGGACGACTTCAAGGGCGTGGACGTCGCGGGCAAGGTGCTCGTGATGCTCAACAACGACCCGGATTGGGATCCTGCGCTGTTCGCCGGCACCGAGCGCCTCTATTACGGGCGCTGGACCTATAAATATGAGAGCGCCGCCCGGCACGGCGCGGCCGGCGCGATCATCGTCCATACCACTCCGTCCGCGGGCTATCCGTGGCAGGTGGTGCAGGCGTCCTGGAGCGGCGCGCAGTTCCACCTGCCCGCCGGAGACGAGCCGCACGTGCAAGTGGAGGCGTGGATCACCGAGGACGCGGCCCGGCGTCTGCTCGGTCCGGCCAGGAATCTCGACGGGCTCGTGAAGCAAGCGAGCCGGCGGGACTTCGTGCCGGTGCCGCTCGGCATCGCCACGTCGTTGACCTTGCGCAACGCGATCACGCACACACAGTCGGCAAACGTGCTCGGCCGCTTGCGCGGCAGCGATGCCGCGCTCGCCGACGAGCTCGTGATCTACAGCGCGCATCACGATCACTTGGGTGTCGGCGAGCCGAACCCGAATGGCGACCCCAACGACAAGATCTACAACGGCGCGCGCGACAACGCGAGCGGCGTGGGCATGGTGCTCGCCATCGGCAAGGCGTTCGCTTCGTTGCCGCAACGGCCGCGCCGCTCGATCGCGCTCTTGTTCCCCGCCGCCGAAGAGCAGGGATTGCTCGGCTCGCAGTACTTCGCGGCGCATCCCGCCGTGCCGCCGGGCAAGATCGCCGCGAACGTGAACTACGACAGCGGCAACATCTGGGGCGCCACCAACGACATCACGTTCATCGGCCTCGGCAAGTCGAGCCTGGACGGCGTGGCCGCCGAGGTCGCCGCGTTCCAGCAGCGCGCGCTCAAGGGGGATCAGTTTCCCGATCGCGGCTCGTACTATCGATCCGACCAGTTCAACTTCGCCAAGATCGGCGTGCCGGCCTTCTACTTCAGCGGTGGCACCGACTTCATCGGGCGCCCGCCCGGCTGGGGCGTGGAGCAAGTGAACGACTACACCGATCGCCACTATCACCAGCCGAGCGACGAGCTCACCGCCGACTGGAGCTTCGACGGCATGGTCCAGGACGCCCAGTTCGGCTTCTACGCCGGCCTGATCGTCGCCAACGACACCGATCTGCCGGCCTGGAACCCCGGCAACGAGTTCGAGCCCGCCCGCCGCGCCGCCCTCGGAAAATAGGGACAGGTTACTTTTTCGGCGGCCGCCCCTCCGACAACCTCCGATGCGGCGCGCGCCGAAAAAGTAACCTGTCCCTATTTTCCGGGATGCGCGCGAGGCGCCGTTGATGTATATAGAGCGCGCGTGCTCTTGCTCAGGGGCTTTCTGTTCGTCGTGGTCATCGCGGCGCTTGCCGTGGTGATGCTCTCGCTGTTGCGGCGCACGCCCCGCCCCAAGACCCGCGAGCCCGAGGTCGATCCTAATCCCGCTCGCGACGACGAAGCGCATCCCGCAGCACGCGCTGTGCCGCCTGTTCCGGCCACGCCGCCGAGCAAGGCGCTCGAGCGCGGCGAAGTGTTCCGCAAGCTTCACGAGCTCGCGCTCGGCGCGCCGATCGGAGCGCCCCCCGCGGTTCCCGCCGATGCCAAGATCGACGAAGCCGTGGCCACGGTGCTCGAGACCGCGGCCACGGAGCCCCGCTACGCACCGCGCCGGCCGATGCTGTTGCCGCAGCTGTTGAACGCCGTCGGCGACGGCGACACCTCGCGCGCCGAGCTCGCGCGGATGATCGCGCGCGATCCCGCGCTCGTCGGCAGCCTGCTGCGGCTCGCGAACAGCTCCGTGTATCGCCGTACCGCGCAACCGGTCGAGAGCGTGGAGCGCGCCGTCACCGTGATGGGCACGCAGGGCATCCGCTCGCTGATCGCGGCGGCGCTCGTGCAGCCGGTGTTCCGCACGAGCGGCGGGCAGGGCGGCAAATTTCCGGAAGTGGTCTGGGACCACACCTATCGCGCCGCCGCGGCGGCCGAGGTGCACGCGCTCGCCGAAGGCGCGGACGCGTTCGCCGCGCAGTTGCTCGCGCTCGTCACCGGCCTCGCCGCGCTCGTGGTGTTTCGCGTGGCGTCCGACCAGTATGGACAGCGCGCCGCGTCGAGCCGCGACGCGGCGGCGATCGCCGCGCTGCTCGACGAGCACACGGCCGAGGTCGCGTTGCGGATCGCCGCGAGCTGGGAGCTCTCCCCCGAGTTCCTCGAAGCGCTCGAAGGGCAGCTGCGCGGCAAGCCCGCGCTGCCGGCCTCGGCGCTCGGCCGCTCGCTCAAGTTCGGGTTGGTGGCCGGCGCGCTCGCGGTGCTCGCGTCGAACGATGCGATCGGCTCCGACACCGGGCTCGCGTCGCTCGTCGCCGCAGGCGGTATCGGTTCGAAGTACGAGCGGTTGTGGGCGCGCTTCACCGCGCGCGAGGAAGATGACGCCGCGTAACGCGCGCTAGACGCGCGCCGACACGAAGCTGCCGCGGTTGTTCACGAACTTCAGCGTCAGGAACTCGAGGCCGATCGTCCAGCCGCTCGTCGAGCTCGCGTCGCGCTCGCAATGCGCCACCCGCGCGAGCGCGCGGCACAGCTCGCCGTCGACCTTCACGACCTGGTTCACGGGTATCTCGCTCGCGGCCGCGAGCCGCATGCCGTTCAGCGACAAGTCGCGCAGCTCGGCGGCAAACGGCTCGGTCTGCGGCCAGCCGACGTAGAGCAGCACCTTGCCGCCCTTCGGCATGCGCCGGACCATGCGCTGCCCGGAGTAGTCGAGACGGTGACGCTCCGCCGGAAACAGCGGGCTCGCGCAGCGCGCGCACTCGTCGTCGCGCCCGAGCGCGCGCTGCAGGCCGTGCAGCGCGCCGCAGAAGATGCAGTACGACGCGCCGAAGAGGCCGGTGCGCGCCTGCGTGTCGTCGAGGTCGCCGTGCCCGGGCGGTCGGCGATGGTGTTCGTCTTGGCCGCTCATCTATTATTTCGAACCCTATGCCGCCAGCGGGTCTCGAGCAAGTCGACGCGTTCACAAAGCTCGCGCCATGCCGCCACGCAAGACCGTAGAGGAGAAGCTCGACGAGCTCGACGGCCTCGCCGCGGAACCGGACCGCGCGGCGCTGGCAGCCCGGCTCACCGCCGCGCTTTCCGACCGCCACTTCAGCGTGGTGGCGAAGGCGGCGAAGATCGCCGCCGGCGCGCTTCAGTACGATCTCCGCGCACCGCTCGCCGCGGCGTACCGCCGGCTGCTCGACAAGCCGGCGAAGACCGACCCCAACTGCATCGGCAAGAAAGCGATCGCCCGCGCGCTCCTCGAGCTCGACTTCGCGGACGTGGACTTCTTCGTGGCCGCGCTCTCCTATCGCCAGCTCGAGCCCGTCTGGGGCGGCACCGCGGACACCGCCGCGGAGCTTCGGTCGATCTGCGCGATGGGGCTGGTCGCGAGCGGCTACTCGCGCGCGCTCGTGGAAGTCGCGGCGCTGCTCTACGACCCCGAGGCGGAGGCGCGCATCGGCGCCGTGCGCGCGATTGCCTGCGGCAATCCGCGCGAGGCGGAGCTGTTGCTGCGATCGAAGGTCGCGGCCGGTGACGCGGAGCCCGCGGTGCTCGGCGAGTGCTTCAGTGCGTTGCTCGGCGTGGAGCCGGACGAATCGCTCGCGTTCGTCGCGCGCCACCTCGAGGCCGGCGACGAAGCGCTGCGCGAGCACGCGGCGCTCGCGCTCGGCGAGTCGCGGCTTGCGGCCGCGCTGCCGCGCTTGCAGAAGGCGTGGGACGAGCCGCTGGTTGCGCAGAGCCTGCGCCGCGCGCTGATCCGCGCGGCCGCGATGCTCCGCGCCGAGGCCGCGTTCGACTGGCTGATCGCGCTCGTCGGCGAGCGCGACTTCGTCACGGCCACCGACATCCTCGAGGCGCTCGCGCTCTACAAGCACGACGCGAAGCTCGCGGCGCGCTTGAAGGCCGCGCTCGCGGCACGCGGCGACCGCGCGCTGCTCGCGAAGTACGTGGACCGCTGGGAGGCGCGCTAGCGCTCTCGCCCCTTGGTGTCTGACACCGCTGGTGTCAGACACCGGGAGTGCCAGACACCGAGAGTGCCGGACGCTACTTGGCGGTGCCTTGCGCGGCCGCGGGATTCGACGACCCGGCGAACAGCGTGCGCCCGTCCTCGAACGTGACGGTGGCGATGTTCGCCGTGGGGGTGCCGTTGCGCGCCTGCCAGCCGTCGACCACGAGCACCGTGCCGGCCGGCAGGTCCTCGCGGCGCCAGCCGCGGCGGATCAGCCCGTTGGCGCCGGTCATCTCGAGCGCCCAGTTCGCGACCTTGCCGTCGGCGCCCGCGACGTCGATGTAGATCCACGCGTGCGGGTTCGAGAACTTCACCTCGGTGACCTTGCCCGTGAGCTTGATCGGCTTCGACGGGTCGTACTCCGCGGTGAACGAGTGATGTGCGGCGGCGGCGCCGGCGCCGGCGCCGACCAGCAGCAGCAACGTGGCGGCGGATTTCGCGGTCATACGTCAGTTTCCTCGGGGCTGGCGCGCGCGGAACTCGTCGCGCACGTCCTTCAAGTGCTGCAGGTCGCCGTTGTCCTCGTGGCACGCCACCTCGAGCAGCTCGTCGTCCTGCTCCACGAGCGGCACCTCGATGGTCCACGGCCGAGTGTAGGCGATCGGGTCCGACACCGTCGCGCGATAGATCACGCGGTTCGCGGCCACCGGCGTGTAGCGCTCCACGACCGTGGCCGCGTGCGTGATCACGTCGCCGACCTCGTTGAGCCACGCCTTGCCGTTCGAGTTGCGGGTTTCGACCACGAGCGTGTCGCCGTCCCAGCGGCCGACGGAGTCGCCTTGCCACAGGCGGACGCGGTCCGGCAGATGCGCGCGGCCGTCGAGCGGAATCGCGCGCCACGACATTCGCTCGAACAGCATCACCACGTAGCCGGGCGGTTGGAGGATCTGCACGGGCGCGGGGATGTACTGCGAGCGCGGCACGCCCGCCACGAAGCAGTGCGCCGTGGGGTCGTCGTAGCCGCGGTGCGGCAGTGCGCGATTCTCGCGCTCGGCGCGCGCCCAGCGCTGATAGGGCAGCGAGCCGTCGGTGGGGTCCACCACGATGCCGCGGCTCTCGGGCGTGAGGAAGTTTTGCTTGCGCGTCTCGAGCCCGTAGTTGGCGCCGCCGGCGTCGGGCTGATACCAGCCTTCGAGGCGCGGCTTGCCGTCGGGCATGCGCGCAATGTCGCGCGGCACGGTGAGGCTCGGCAATGACGCGCCGGCGCGCGCGTCGAACGCCGCGTTGCCGGCGGGCGGTGCCGCCGGATACCAGGTGTTGCGATCGGGCTCGAAGGCGCCGCTCGCTTCCTCGGCCTCGGCCTGGCACTGGTACTCGAAGATCTGCGTGGCGTCGCTTTGGCGGTGGAGCTCCATCGCGATCTTCCATGGCCGCGCGAAGACCTTGGGATCGTCGAGCGTGGCCTCGTAGTCGATCGTGTTCGCGTCGCGCAACTTGTAGCGCTCGGTGACCTTCAGCGCCTCGCTGTGGAAGTTGCCCGAGGCGTCGAGCCACGTCTGGTCGTTCATGCCCGAGACCTCGACCACGAGCACGTCGCCCTCCCAGCGGCCGCGCGAGTTGCCCATCCACGACTCGATGCCTTCGTGCTTCGTCGGCTTGCCGTTCGTGTAGATGAGCCGATAGACCTGCGACCACTCGAACGTGATCGCGATGTGCTCCGGCGTCTGGAAGATCTGGAACGGATATTCGATGTACATGATCCGCGGCACGCCGGGCAGAAAGCACTTGCGGAACGGATCCTCGGTGAGACGCGCGGCGAAGTTCTTGCGCTTCTGCTCGAGCGCCGCCGGCAGATAGGGGATCTCGCCGCCG
>DASUFK010000359.1:0-10473 GCA_036274615.1 Gammaproteobacteria bacterium
GGAGCGCGACGAGCGCGGCGCACTCTTGTCTTTCTTCCACGGCGCGGACCGCCACGTGGTGCTACGAGCGAAAGAGCTGCGCGTGCTGCGGCCGCACGGTCACCTGCTCCGCACGGGCCGCCATCTCACCCCCGATGAAACAGGGTTGACGTCGACGGCGTGGATGGGCGGCGTGTTTCACTCGATGGTCACCCAGGGCCACGTGAGCATCAACCGCCTTCTCTCGACCGTTCACAGCTACCTGAGCCTGTTCCGCTCGCACGGGCAGCGAGTGTTCGTCGAGCTCGACGGCCGGTGGCAGCTGCTCGATACGCCCGCGGCGTTCGAGATGTGGCCGGAAGGGTGCCGCTGGTTCTACGCGCACGACGCCGGCGAAATCTCCGTGCGCGCCGAAGCGGCGAGCGACTCGCAAGAGCTCACGCTCAGCGTGGAATTCGCCGCCGGCGCCCCGGGCCGCTGCCTGATCTCGCACCACGTGGCGCTGAACGGCGACGACGGCAGCGCGCCGGGTCCGGCTCGGTGGCAACAGGAAGGTGCGGACATCGTCGTCACGGCCGTGCCGGACTCCGACGTTGGACGGCGCTTCCCGAACGGCAGCTTCGCCATCGTCCCGGCGCCGGACACACGCTTCGAGCGCGTCGGAGGCGACGAGCTGCTGTTCGTCGACGGGCGCAGCCGTGGGCAGCCCTACGTGTGCGTCATCACCGCGCCGGCACGCGTCGTGAAGCTCGCCATCCGCGGCCGGCTGCTGCGCGAGAGCACGCCGGCACCGATTCGCGCCGAGCGAGACGAGAGCATCCTGCCGCGCCTGTCCGCGACCGCGCCCGATACGAGCACATTGCGGGAGCCGCTCTCCCGCCTCGCGGATATCGTTCCGTGGTTCGCCCAGAACGCGCTCGTCCACTACCTGTCGCCGCGCGGGCTCGAGCAATACTCGGGCGGCGGCTGGGGCACGCGCGACGTTTGCCAGGGGCCGGCCGAGCTCTTGCTCGCGCTCGGACGTGTGCAACCGCTGCGCGACCTGCTGCTGCGCGTGATGCGCCAGCAGAACCCCGACGGCGATTGGCCGCAGTGGTTCATGTTCTTCGAGCGCGAGCAGAACATCCGGCCCGGCGACTCGCACGGCGACATCGTGTTCTGGCCGCTCGTGGTGCTCGCGGAATATTTGATCGCCTCGGGCGACGGCGGCGTGCTCGACGAGCGCGTACCGTTCTTTGACGAGCGCGGCCCCGATGCGGGCGAGACCACCTCCGTCTGGCAGCACGTCGAGCGCGCCCTCGCGTTGATCAAGAGACGCGTCATCCCAGGCACGTCGTTGGCCGCGTACGGGCACGGCGACTGGAACGACTCGCTGCAACCCGCGGATCCCGCGCTGCGCGAGCGCCTTTGCAGCGCTTGGACCGTGACGCTGCACGTGCAGGCGCTGACCGCACTCGCGCGTGCGCTGCGCAGCATCGGCCTCGCGGATCACGCCGTCCCGCTCGAAGCATGGGCGCTCGAGGTGAGACGCGATTTCCAGCGGCTGCTGGTTCGGGATGGCGTGCTCGCCGGTTACGCGCTCTTCGAGAACGGCGGCCCTGCGCGCTACCTGCTTCATCCGAGCGACGCCACCACCGGAGTCCGTTACAGCTCGCTCGCGATGATCCACGCGATCCTCGAGGACCTGCTCACGCCGGAGCAGGTGCGAGAGCATCTGGGCCTCATCGACGCGCATCTCAGCGGCCCGGACGGAGTGCGTTTGTTCGATCGCCCCCTGCCCTACCACGGCGGCCGGCAACGCCTGTTCCAGCGCGCCGAGACGGCGACGTTCTTCGGCCGCGAGATCGGCCTCATGTACACGCACGCTCATCTGCGCTACGCGCAGGCGCTCGCGCACCTGGGCGACGCACCGCGCTTCTTCCGCGCGTTGTGCCAGGCGGTGCCGATCGGCCTCCGCTCGATCGTGCCGAGCGCGACGCTGCGCCAAGCGAACTGCTACTACTCGAGCTCCGACGCGGCGTTCGCGGACCGTTATCAGGCCAGCGCGGAGTACGAGCGCGTGGCGCACGGTGCCATCGCGCTCGACGGCGGCTGGCGGGTGTACTCGAGCGGCGCCGGCATCGGGCTCGGCTTGATCGTGCGGCACCTCTTCGGGCTCTCCGTGGAAGCGGCGGCCGTGAGCATCGATCCCGTCATACCTCCTGAACTCGACGGGCTGCGCGTACACACTGCGCTCCTCGGCCGTCCGATCGACGTGCGCTACCGAGTCGGCGGGAACGGGTGCGGCGTGACCTCGATCGCGGTGAACGGCGCGGCGCTGCCGTATTCCACGCGCGCGAATCCGCATCGGCGCGGCGCTGCCGTGGTGGCCAAGAGCGCGATAATGTCCAGGCTGGCCGCGAACGGGAACGTGCTCGCCATCGAGCTCGGGTGATGCGGTTTGGCGCCGTGCGGCAACGGCCGTGCGACAGACACGGAGGAGTATGCGTAAGCGAATCATCGCCCCACTGCTCGCGGCGTTCTTTGCCGGCGCGGCTTCGGCGCAGCTCGATTCCGCGCCACAGGAGCCGGATGTGCTCGGCTACGTCGCGCGTGTCGAGCCGAGCATCGACACGAAGTCGGTCAAGGGCACCGTGACCATTCGGATCGACACGAGCGCCGCGCTCGCGGCGCCGTTCGCGTTCGACGCCGGCGACCTCGTCGTCGACAGCGTGCGCGAGGCCGGACGCGACGTACCCTTCGTCAAGCTCGACCGCCGGCTGGTCGTTACGCTGCCTGCGCCGCGCAGGCCCGCGGACCGGCGCGAGATCGAGATCGCCTATCACGGCACACCGCGGCGCGGCATCACTTTCGTGCCGGACCCTCAGCAGATCTATACGGCGTTCTCCACGAGCGATTGGCTGCCGTGCATCGACGCGCCGCGCGAGCGCGCGATGCTCGATCTCACGGTTGTGGTTCCCGCCGACTTCGTCGTGGCCGGCAGCGGCCGCGCCGCGGGCGCGAAGCGCGAACGCGACCGCGTCGCAAGCCGCTGGGTGCTCGCGCGCCCGATGCCGTGCTACCTGTTCGGCTTCGCCGCGGGACGCTTCAGCGAGGCCAGTGACCGCGCCGGCGACGTCGAGCTCCGCTACCTCGGCCCGCCTGCGCTCACGCCCTCCCAGCTCCGTGACGTGTTCGCGGCCACAGGCGACATGCTCGAGTTCTTCGCCGGCAAGGCCGGCATCGATTACTCGGGCAATACCTACACGCAGGTGCTGACGGGCAGCGGCTCGGGGCAGGAGCTCGCGGCGATGGCGCTGCTAGGCGAACGTTACGGACGAGGCGTGCTCTCTGACCCCAAGAGCATCTGGCTCGGCGCGCACGAGGCCGCGCACCAATGGTGGGGCAACTCGGTCACCAACGAGAGCTGGAGCCACTTCTGGCTCAACGAAGGCGTGGCCACGTTCATGACGGCGGCCTATCTCGAGCATCGCTTCGGCCACGACGAGTACGTTCGCCAGATCGACGGCGCGAAGGCCAAGTACGAGGCTCTGCGCGCCGCCGGCAAGGACAAGCCGCTCGTGTTCGAGGTGTGGAGCAATCCGAGCGCCGACGACCGGTCGATCGTCTACGACAAAGGCGCCTATGTGATTCACCTGTTGCGCGAGGAGCTCGGCGAGGACGCGTTTTGGCCGGCGTTCGCGCGCTACACGCAGCGCTACTGGGGCCGACCGGTGACGACCGAGGACTTCCGCGCGGCGATGGAAGAAGCGAGCGGACGCGATCTCGAGCAGTTCTTCGCGCGCTGGGTCTACGGCAGCGACGCGAAGTAGACGCCCTGCCGAGCAGACAGCGGTGTCGGCGCCGTCAGTCGTCGGCGCCTCTGAATGGGGCGCAGTCCTGCGGCACGTAGGGCTTCAAGGTGCTTCCGCACTCTTTGTGCGACAGCAGCGTGAGCCGCGCGCTCGCGCGTTTCGCTCATGATCGCGCCCCATTCGTAACATGTAACGCAGTGTAGAGCTCCCGTTGTCCCGAGCCGGCGAGGCACGATATGTCCAAGGCAAGCGGCTCGGAGGTTGACAGCCACCGGAAGCTTATCTACGTTCTGGAGCCAACAATAACAACGAGCTTTCCGCCAGGAGGGCCTCATGCCCTGCACCGCGAAGCCTGCCAAGCCCGGCTGCTTTGGACCCACTGCTCCGGAAGCGTTGGAACGTTGGATGTGCGACCCGTGCAAGGTCGCGAAGCTGGGACCGGCGCCGAACAAGCCGCTGCCGCAGAAGCCCGGCGGCAAGCCGCAGCCGCAAGTGGTTCCCGTCAAGCAAGGCCCTGAGTACGGCGACTTCGTGCGCGACCGCCGCAACAGCGTGAACCTCATGAAGGACAAGGAACAGTCCGGCGACGCGATGCAACGCGCGTGGACGGACCGCGTGAAGCGGATAGTCGCCTATCTCTACGACGAGTCGTGGCCCAGCGGTAAAGGCAAGCCGCCAGGCCAGTTCGCCTTCGTCGTGTCCGGGTCGGCCGGCAGGCAGCAGACGTGCCCGTATTCCGACCTCGACGCGTTCATCGTCACCGAATCGGACGATCCGGCCGTGGTGCAGAAATTCGACGCCGCGTCACGCAAAGTGAAGAAGCATCTCGAGGACATCAACTCGATCGATTCCTCCGTCGCCGACAAGGGATTCATCTTCTGCACTGGCGGGCTGAACCCGCTCGTGGAAGGCGCCAACTGCAAGATCTCGCCCATACAAAAGCCCAAGCTCACGGGGTCCGCGAAGGAATTCGCCAAGTTCCTCGAGGGGTTCTACTCCGACCCCATGGCGATGCTCGGCACGAAAGCACATCTCGCCGAGGGGATGCTCGAAAGCGCGTTCGCGTTCGGCGACGAGTCCTTGTTCCAAGACTTCGTGCGGGAAACCGACCTCGTCATGGGCAAGACCTGCAACGGCTTCGCCTCGCGGGCCAACATTACGCGCAAGAAGATGATGGGCATGCAGGTGATGTCGGATGCCCTGAAGCCCGAGTTCAAGGCAGACGCGGGGGCGAAGAGCTTCGACATCAAGAAGCACTTCATGCGCACACCGCAGTTCGCGATCAAAGGCCTTGCGTTCTACTACGATTTATCCGAAGTCGATCCCACGATGCAGCTCACCCATCTCGAGCAGGACAAGCGCATGCACGCGCGCACCACGGAGATGATGCGCCGCCTCCTCGAAATTCCTCAGCGGATCCGAATCCGCGCCCATCTGCAAATGAAAGGCGAGAACGACAAGATCTGCTTCTCGAGCTACAACGAGAAGGACAAGGACAAGCACTACGTGCTGAGCCCGAAAGAGGAGCAGGACCTGAAGGCCTGCATGGGCGAGCTCGAGATCCTCAAGAAGATGGGCACCGAGTTCATGGCTCAGAAGAAGAAGTCTTGGGGGAGTCGCAAGAACCCGTTCAAGCAGCCGCCGAACAAGTTCGCCTAACGAAGAAGCCCCGCCTTGCGCAGGCTTCCTTGCTAATCAGGCAGACCTGATCAAGCCGTCGCGGGCGCGGACGGCCGCGCTTCCAGGAAATACCTGCTCGTCGAGCGTGACCGCGGCGACGCCGAGGTGGTCGCGGAGCACTCCCTTGAACACGGCGCGCAGGTCGGTGGTCGGCTTCAGGTCGCGAGCCTGGTAGAGATCGCGCTCGGTGAGCCCCGGCCAATCCGCGATCACGCGGCCGCCTTTCACCGCGCCGCCCGCGAGGAACGCGCAGGTTCCGGTACCGTGATCGGTGCCGCGCGTGCCGTTCACGGCCACGGTGCGGCCGAACTCCGTGACGACGAGCACCGCCGTGTGCTTCCACGCGTCGCCGAGATCGCGCTTCAAGGCGCCGATGCCGGCATCGAGACCGCCGAGCCGCGCCGCGAGCTGCCCTTGCTCCGCGCCCTGGTTCGCGTGCGTGTCCCAGCCCGTGGCCTCGAGCACCGCGATGCGCGGCCCGTCGGGCGCCGCGAGGAACTTCGCGGTGGCGGATACGAGCGCGCCGAGCTGCCCGTCGCCGCGCGCGCCGCCTCCCGCGTCGCCGGCCATCTCCTTGGTGGCGAGCGCGTCGCGCAGCCGCGCGCCGAGCAGCGCGTCGTTCGCGTAGAGATCCATGATCCGCTCGAGCGTGTCGTCGGGCGCGTCGGGCAGCCGCGACGGCGCCCAGCTCGTCACCGGCCGGTCGCCACGCAGCACGAGCGGCACGTTGTCGGCGACGGCGATTGCGGCCTCGCGCGCGTTGCCGAGCCCGCCGAGCGAGCGGTTGAGCCAACCGTCGTGCAGCGCCGGCGCGGCGGTGCCGCCGTTCTCGAGCACGGCCTGGCCGTCGAAGTGCGAGCGCTCGCGATACGGCGTGGCGACCGCGTGCAGCACCGCGAGCTCGCGCGAGCCGTAGAGCGCGTGCAGGTTCTTGAACGACGGGTGCAGCGCGAACATCCCGTCGAGCTTGAGCGCGCCGCCGGTCGAGGTCGGCGACGCGAGCGCGAGCTCGCCGCGCAACGCCGCATAACGCGGCTCGCCGTACGGCGGCACGGCGGCGAGGCCGTCGAGGGCGCCGCGCAAGATCACGAACACGAGCCGTGCGTCGCCCGGATGATCGGCGAGCACGAGCCGCGGCGCCGCGGCCGCGAGCGCAGCGCACTGCGCGGAAGCTGCGAGCAGGGAACGGCGGGTGACCATCGTCATCTCCTCTGGAACTCAGGAGCCGCGAGCAGCAGTGTGAGCCCCTGCGCGCCGCTCGCCGCGCGCGCGATCGCGGTGCGCGTGTGGTCGGTGAGCGTGGGGCCGAGCAGATCGTCCGCGAGCGTCGTGGGATTCACGCGGTCGCCGACGAACCGGCCCACGGCCGTGGCCCAATCGATGCGCTTGAGCAACGCGGCGCCGCCGTTCCACTGCGCGTCCACGTCGGGGAAGCCGGCCGGTGAGCCCGGCGTGTACGGGCGCTGACCGAGCTGATCCAGGAACGCGATCATCTGCTGCGGCTTGTCGGGCCGCTGGCCGAACGCGCGATAAGTGGAGATCACGAAGTCCTGCGGCGTCTTGAACTTCTGCGCCGACGGCAGCCACGGTTCCGGCGACTCGACGAGCGTGCGATAGAGCGCCGCGAGATTGCCGCCGGTCTTCGCGAACGACGCGCGCAGCCGCTCGACGAGCTCGGGCGCGGGGTCGTCGCCGGCGAAGTGCCGCGCGAGCTTGCGCGCGACGAACCGGGCCGTGGACGGATGTGCCGCGAGGTCGCGCAGCACGCGCTCGCCCTCGGCGACCCCGCTCTCCTGATAGGTCTTGCCGAGCAGCGTCTTCGCGCCCGGCTCGTGCATGATCGGCCGAAACTCGAACTCGCCGACGGGGACGGGTGGCCCGCCCCGCGGCCCGGGTCCGCCGCCGATCGACCAGCCGGTGATGACCTTGGCGAACGTCGTGACGTCCTGCTGCTTGTAGCCGCCGTCGACGCCGAGCGTGTGCAGCTCCAGGATCTCGCGCGCGAGATTCTCGTTGAGCCCCAGGTTGCGGCCGCGGCGCGCGGCCAGCTTCGCGGCGACCGAATTCGGGCCCATCGATGTCTGGTTGTCGAGATACGTGAGCATCGCGGGGTGCTTCTCGACGGCGAGCAGCATGTCGACGAACTTGCCGGTGACGTGCGGCCGGATCGCCTCGTTCTCGAGCGTGCCGGCGAGCGCCGGCAGCGGCGGCTTGTCGGCGGACACGGCGAAGTGATTCGACCAGAACAGCACGAGCCGCTCGCGGAACGGCGCGTCGGTCACGGCCGCGATCTCGTAGCGCGCGGTGGCATGCTCGACGAAGTGATCGCGAAACGCCGCGCGGTTCGCGCGCTGCGCGGTCTTGGCCGCCTCGGCGTCGCCGGAGTCGCGCGCCATGCGGGCGTCGCGCTGCTGAATCTGCAGCTCGCGCAGGATCTCGCCGGAGCCGGGTAGCTCCGCGAGCTGCGGCGGGGGCTTGGCGCCGAGCTGCTCGAGCAGCCAGGCGCGCGGATCGCGAGCGATGCGCGGCAGCTCGCCGGGCCTCGCGCCGAGGCCGAATCGATTCGCCGCTATCACCGCCTGCTCTTGCACCATGAGCCGACCCGCGGGCGCCGCGCGGCCCGGCACCGCGCTCCTACTCCGCTCTCCTACGAATGATAGACGCACGAGAGGCGCCCGGGTTGACCGGTACGGCCGGTACGGCCGGCGCGGGCCGCGTGTCGGCCCCGTGGACCGGGTCAGTCGTGCGGGTGCCCGTGGTCGTGGTCGTGGTCGTGGTCATGGTCATGGTCATGGTCGTGACCGTGCCCGTGCGGGCCATGCGCATGGCCGTGCTCGAGCTCCTCGGCCGTCGCGTCGCGCACGCTCACGATCTCGATGTCGAACACGAGCGTGCGGCCCGCGAGCGGATGGTTGAGATCGAGGTCGACGTTGAAGTGCCCCACCTTGACCACGAGCGCGTGCCGCGGACCCTGGCGCGTGTTCACCGCTACCAGCTGTCCCTCGGCGAGCTTGCCCGGATTCATGAGGTGCTTGATCGGCACGCGTTGGATCGCGTTCGGATCGCGCAGCCCATAGGCTTGCTCGGGCGACACGCTGGCGGTGAACTTGTCGCCGGCCTGCTTGCCCGCCATTTGCTCCTCGAGCCCGGGAACGATGTTGCCGTGGCCGTGCATGTAGAGCGCGGGCTCCTTGCCCTCCGAGCTCTCGATGAATTCGTCCGCCGAGTCGCGCAGGCTGTAGTGGAACGTTACGACTTTATCGGCAGCGACTTGGGCGGCTTCGGCACTCATACGACTTCCTCTTTCTGATCGGTGTCAGACACCCGGAGTGTCAGACACCGCCGGTGTCTGACACCTCGTTTTGGGGACCGGCATTGTGGCACGGCTCACGGCACAAGGCGCGGTCAGTCCTTGAGGGAGAACGGAGTGAAGTCGGTGCCCACGTCGTAGTAGTCCTCGTGCTCCCGGCGTTTCAGCCAGCCCACCACCGCATAGGTCACCGGCGTGAGCACCACCTCGATCAGCACCTTGAAGGACCAGTTGAACGCGATGGTGCGCACGAGCGTCTCGCCCTGCCAGATGCCGAGGAACGCGATCGGATAGAAGATGACGCTGTCGACCGCCTGGCCCACGATCGTGGAGCCGATCGTCCGCGTCCAGAGCCAGCGGCCCCGGGTCCAGACCTTCATGCGCGCGAGCACGTACGCGTTCACGAAGTCGCCGGCCCAGAAGCCGACGATCGACGCGAGGACGATGCGCCAGGTGTTGCCGAACACCACCTCGAGCGCCGGCTGCAGCGTGGCGTTGAAGGGCTCGCTCGGCGTGGGCGGCAAGCCGATCACGACGAGCGACATCACGGTCGCGAACAGCATCGCGAGGAAGCCGGCCCAGATCACGCGCCGGGCGCGCGCGTAGCCGTACACCTCGGTGAGCACGTCGCCGAAGATGTAGCTGATCGGAAAGAAAATGTTGCCCACCCCGAACACGAGCGTGGCGCCGACGAGCGGCAGCGCGAACGGCAGCGCGATCTCGGAGACCTTCGCCGTGCCGATCAGATTCGAGCACAGCAGCACGGTGACGAATCCCGCGAGCACGAGGTCGTAGTGCCGGTAACGGCGCGCCGGCGCCGGGGATACAGCCACTGCCACGGGTCTTCTCCTGCCGCCGCGGCCGGACGCGGCGCGTTACAAATCTTGTAATGGTTGTCGCGCTGGTGTCGCGAAACGCCAACGCTCGCCCAGCGATACGGCGCCGCCAGCCGGTTCCCGCTGCGCATGAGGGATTCGGCATGACGCTTGCACGGATAGCTTACGAGGGTTTGCCCCATCGGGCTACGACGATGGGGATGCATACGGAGGTAGAACCATGCTCAGCAAATGCTTGATCGCCGTCGGCGCCGGACTCGCGCTGGCCGCGCCCGCGGTCAACGCGCAGCTCGAAGGCGCAGGACGCGCCGTCGGGTCGCTGACGGGCGTCACGCCCGTGCAACACGTGCAAGGCAGCCCCAGCGACGCGCAGGTAGGGCTCGAAGTGCAGGCGCAGTTGCGCCAGAGAGTGCAGGTCACGAACCTGAGCTCGCAGATCCAGGACGGCGTGGTTACGCTGCGCGGCACCGCCCATACGCCGGCCGAGCGGGCTCAGGCGGAGCAGATCGCGCGCCAGATCAACGGCGTGACGAACGTCGAGAACGAGATCGTCGTGGACGCCGGCCGCGCCGCGGCCGTCGACAGCAATCATCTCGACGTCGACGCTTCGCTCGAGGCGGCGGTGCGCCAGAATCTGCGCACCGAGCCGCGGCTCGCGGGCAGCGGCATCGACGTGACGACGCGCAGCAACATCGTCACGCTCACCGGTGTGGTGCGCTCGAACGAAGAGAAGGAGCTCGCGAGCCGGGTCGCCGGGCAAACGCGCGACGTGGCCGAAGTCCGCAATCGGCTGGCGGTGAGCGGCAACTGATCGCTCGCCCGGCTCCGGCCTGACGCGGCGCATCGCCGCGGCGGGTTGCCGCGCGCCCGCGCG
>DASUFK010000360.1:0-12378 GCA_036274615.1 Gammaproteobacteria bacterium
ATCGGCGCCGCCGCGGGGCTCGTGATCGCCGCGGGCGCCGCGCGCTTCATGCGGTCGGTGCTCTACGGGGTGGGACCGCTCGACCTCACCACCTACGCCGCGGCGCTCGCCGTGATCCTCTGCGCCGCCGCGATCGCGAGCCACTTACCCGCGCGGCGCGCGGCGGCGATCTCGCCCACGGAGACCTTGAGGGCGGAATAGCGCGGCGGTGCGCCCTCGGCACCCGAATGGCTCGACCGTCGATACGACGGCGGGCCGTCGCGGACGCTCAGCGCCACCGCCGTCCGAGCACCCACGCCACCAAGCTCCAGCGCGTGCCGCGGGTTACCGGCGTCACGCGGTGCAGCACGAAGCTCGGGAAGATGATGATGCTGCCCCGGGCCCGGTCGAGCTTGGTGGGCACGGGCCCGTACATGAGCTCGAGGTCTCCGCCGTCGTAGTCCGCGGAGCCCGAAAGCTGCACCGACACCGACAGCTTGCGCCTGGGGCTCGACGGGCCGAGATCGGTGTGCCAATCGTAGAAGCCGCTGTTCGAGCCGTCGTAGCGTCCCACCTGAAGATTCGGTTCCACGCCGGCGAGCTCGACGTCGAAGAACTGCCTGTTGCAGTGCTCCAACGCGGCCCAGAGCCGGTTATAGAGCCAGGCATATTTCTGCTCCGGCGGGAGGAACGCGATTTGCGAGCGCCGCAGCGAAGCGTCTTTACCGCCGTGGCTGAGCTGCCCTTCGTTCACCCGCGGGGCGTGCTCGGCGATCAGCCAATCCATCTGCTCGGCGGTGAGGAAGTCGTGCGCCGTCACGGACGGCTGGAAGAGAGCCAGCTCCGTTCTCGCCTCGGCCATGGGCGTCAGCGTCGATGACTCGGCGCGTTCGAGGTGGCGAGCGCGTCGTGCGCGGCCTCGAGCATCACGAGCACCTCGCACGGCTTCGCGAGCGCGAGCATCGCCTGCGTGCGGATGTTGAGCCACTCGATGTTCGGCTGGAACTGGTCCATCGGCAGGCTGCCGATCGCCTTGATGCCGGCGAGGCACTCGCCTTCGGCTTTCATCTTCGCGAGCTCGGCCTCGCTCATCTTCACGACTGGGTGCCGCGCGCTGATGGCGGCATAGCTCAGGTCGTCTTCGGCGAACGCGTTCGCAGACGCGAGCAAGCTCAGCGTGATGGCGGTAATGGCGGCGATAGCGGTGCGCATGGGTGTTCTCCGTCGTTATAGGGTGCAAGGCGTGCGTGTCTCAAACCTTCGCTCGAGCGAAACTCAGCGCCAGCGGTTCCCGAGGATCCACGCCACGAGGCTCCAACGGGTGCCGCGGGTTACCGGCGTGACGCGGTGCAGCATGAAGCTCGGGAACACGAGGCAGGCGCCTCGGGTGCGGTCGAGCTTGTGCGGCTCCGCGCCGAACATGAGCTCGAGATCGCCGCCGTCGTAGTCCTCCGAATGCGACAGCTGGATCGAGATCGAGAGCTTGCGCAGCGGCCGCACCGCCGCGAAGTCCGTGTGCCAACCGTAAAAACCTTGGTCGGCGCTGTCGTAGCGCGCGAGCTGAACGTTGGCCTCGATGTCCGCGAGATCCACGCAGAACATCTGCCGATTGACCTCCTGAGCCGCGCGCCACAACCGCTCGTAGATCCAGCGGTGTCGTTCCTCCGCGGGGAGGAACGCCACTTTGGAGCGCCTGACGGCGGCGTTGCTGTCGCCTAATCCGAGCTTGCCGTCGCCGAGCGACGGAGCGTTCTCGGCGATCAGCCGCTCGATCTGCTGCTCCGTGAGAAAATTCTGGGCGACCGCAAACGGCTGGAAGAGCGGCAGGTCTTGTTGCGGCTGGTGGGCCATGCGCTAACCGCGCGAACCGGAAGGCTCAGCGCCAACGCCTCCCGCCGATCCACGCCACCAGGCTCCAGCGCGTGCCGCGGGTTACCGGCGTGACGCGGTGCGGCATGAAGCTCGGAAACACCAGGAACGCGCCTCTGCTTCGGTCGAGCGCGTGCGGCTCTTTCTCGTACAGCAGCTCGAGGTCGCCGCCGTCGTAATCGTCGCCGTTGGAAAGCTGAATCGAGATCGACAGCTTGCGCAGCGGCCGGTTGCCCGCGAAGTCGGTGTGCCAGCCGTAGAAGCCCTGATCGCTCGCGTCGTAGCGAGCGAGCTGGAGCTCGCTTTCCACGCCGCCCACGTCCACGCCGAAAAACCGCCGGTTGCATTCCTGTGCGGCGGCCCACACACGCTCGTAGAGCCAGCGATACTGGTCGCCGAGGCCGAGGTACACCACTTGCGAGCGCCGGATCGTGGCGTCGGTGTTGCCGAAGCCGAGCCTGCCTTCCTGAATCGACGGAGCGTGCTCGGCGATCAACGCGTCCATCTCTCGGTCGGCGAGGAACTTCTGCGCCGTCGCGAACGGCTGGAAGTACGGCAGCTCTTGCGCTTGTGTTTCCGTCGCCATCGGTGCGAAAGCCTACCCGAGCGCGTGGCCCCTGGCACGCGCGCTCGGGCGGGCTCGAGAAGCATTCTCGACGGGCGGTGCCGGTAGCGCCGCCGTTCGCGATGACGGCGGCCGGTGCCCGCCTCGAGCTATTTCTGGCGCTTCAGAACCAGAGGCGCCGTCTGGTCGCCCCCGAAACCCTTGCCCTGCCACTTGCCGTCGAGCGTGGAGCCGTCCGCGCTGAGCTTACCTTCCCAGGAGGCCGGAGGCGGCCCCGCCATGGTGAAGCGGATCACGCCGGCGTCCATTGCAATCTCGATCGGCACGGACACGGCTTGCTTGCCCGCGGTGGTATTCCACATGCCGGTGAGCTTGCCGTCGGCGCCGGCGCCGATCATCACAGTCACGGGCAGCCTCATGGTGCCGCCTTTGGATCCGAGCTCGCGGCTGCGCGTGGCGCCCGAAGCCCCCGGTCCGGCCTTGGGGTCCGCCTTCGGGACGTACGACCCCTGCCAAACCCCCGCGAGGGCAACCCCATTGTCCTGCCCGGCGGCGATGCCGGCGGCCGATAGCAGCACGAGCGCAAACGACGACAACCAAAACTTGCCAAGACGCATATTCCGAGTCCTCCCCCCTGGTGACGGCTGCATGAAGCGGCCGAGCAAACATCCTAGCGAATCGGCACTGGACTGTTCCAGCCGTACGAGCGGGTGCCCGGGTCGAGTCCCGCGCGCCCGCCACCGAACCGCCGGGTTCGGCTGGTTCCGGGAGGACGAGGGGTCAACGCTGCGTCTGCAATAGAGCCAGCCGCTCCAGCAAATCGACGTTGCGTTGCAAGTCGGCTCGCGCGGGGTTCTCGAGCACCGAATCGCGCAGCAGGCCGAGAGCCCCGTCGAAATTTTCTTGGCCGATCGCGACGGCGGCGCGCGCGAGCTGCGCGTCGTCGCGAACCTGCGGGTAGGCGCTCGCGCGCCGCAACAAGAGCTCGGCGCGCCCGTAGTCGCGATCTTGGGCGTAGATCTGGCCGAGCGCCAAGAGCGCGCGCGCGTTCGACGGATCGAGTGTCAGCGCATCCTCGAGCGCCGCGGCGGCCGCCCGGCGGTTGCCGTCGTGGAGCGCGAGCGCCGCGCGTCGCGCGAGCAGGAGGCTCTGCTCGGCGCCGCCGAGCCCGGCACGGTCGACCGACGTCGAGAGCTCGCGAAAACGGTTCCAATCGTCCGCGCCCTCGAGCCAGTCGAGCGCTCGGCTCAAGAGCGCAAACTCGAGCCCACCCGCCCGGCCGCGCAGCAGATCCGCCGCCCGCGCGACGCTGCCGCTTTCGAGATGCAATGCGATCAACGTTCGACGGTTCGCGGCGGAGTCGTCGCCGAGCCTGAGCGCGGTCTCGAGGCTCGCGACCGCCGCGGCACGGTCGCCGGCAAACAGCGCGATCTGCGCTCGGTAGAGCCAGAGATCCGCATCGTTCGGCTCCGCACGAAGCAACTGCTCCACGAGCGCACGCGCCTTCGGGTGTTCGGGGGTTTGCGTGAGCGCGTCGAGTAAGCCGCGTTGGGCGCTGCGATTGCCCGGCTCGAGCACGAGCACCTGCTGGAACGCGCTCGCCGCGCTCGAGTAGTGCCGAGTCTTCTCGTCGAGGTACCCGATCGCGGTGTAGACATTCACCGTGTTGCGGCCCAGCTCGATCGCCCGCGCAAGGTGCGCGCGCGCGTCGGCGTAGCGCTCGGTTCTCAAGTACAACATCCCGAGCGACTCGTGCGCGCGCACGTGGTTGGGCATACCCCGTAGCGCTGCCTCGAACGCGGCCTCCGCGGGCACGTGTCGCTGCAACGAAAAGTAGCTGTGGCCGATCAGGTAAAGCATGCTCGCGCTGATCGTGCGTGGCACAGCCGGCGCGGGGACGGGCCCATTGGGGAACCCGCCGTTAGCCGATGGCCGCACCGTGCGCAGGCTAGGGTCTGGGCCCCCTTCGATGGCGCGTTGTTGGCCTCGCGCGCGCGTTCGGGCTTGCTGCGCGGTCGGCGGAGGCGTCAGCCTCCGAGCTCCGTCGGCCGGCGTGCGCATCCGAAGAAAACCCTCGAGATCGCCTTCTTCGAGCAGCGCCAGCTCTCTGCCGTAGCTCGTCTTGAGGCGATCGATCACCGCTGCGTAGTTGCCGCTGTAGATGAACGGCGAGACGTCGAGAAGTATCTGCTCCTCTTCCGGAGTGGGAATACCCTCGGGCTGCACCTGCTGCGGAACGCTGAAGGCGCTCAATTCTCGGTTGGTCGCCTGGGCGTCGAGGCAGACCAAGAACGTGATCGACGAATTCCGGCAGATCAGCGGCGGCATCACCCATTCGGGCTCCGGCGGTGTGATCTCGAGCTGCACGTCGGCCGCGTGCGCGAATCGAACGAGCAGCGCCATCGCCGTGAGCAGTCGAGCCCACTGCTTCGGTCGCGATCGCGCGCGGTGGTGTCGGGCAGCCAAGCGTCAGTTTCTCGCCCGTTCCTGCACGAGGCTCTCGAGCGTATCGACATTGCGCTGCAGATCGGTGCGCGCGGGGTTGCGGCTCAACACGTCACGCAGCAGCGCGAGCGCGCGCTCGAAGTCCTGCTGGTCGATGGCGAGCTGCGCGAGCGATACCCGCGCGTTGTCGGCATACTCCGGAAAGGCGCTCGCGCGCTGGAACGTCGTCTCCGCGCGGTTGTAGTCGCGATCGTCGAGGTACGCTTGCCCGAGAACCATGAGCGCCTCGGCGTTGGTCGCGTCGAGCCCTACGGCTTCCTGCAGCGTCGCTCTTGCGGCCTGCCGATCGCCGTCGTTGAGCTCGAGCGCGGCCCTTCGCGTGAGCAGATGGCTGCGCTGCGGCTCCGTGAGCGAAGAGCGCCGCTCGACGGCCGCCGCCAATAGATCCCGCAAATACTCCCAGCGGTTCTCGTAGGCGAGCCAGGCCAAGGCCTGGTCCAAGAACTGAAAATCGAGAGCCTCCGGCGGCAGGCTCTTGAGCAACTCGACCGCGCGCGCGACGCTGCCTCTTTCCATGTGCAGCGTAGCGCACACCTGCTTGTTGGCGACGGAGTCGTCGCCGAGCCGGATGGCGGTTTCCAAGCTCGTGAGCGCCGCGTCGCGCCGATCCGCGCTCAGCGACAGCTGCGCGCGGTAGAGCCACAGGCGGGGATCGTTCGGATCGTCCTGCAGCATTTGCTCGACCAGCGCCAACCCGGCCGCGTATTGATGGGTCTCGTTCAAAGCGTGCAGAAGGCTGGACTGCACGCTTCGATTGTCGGGGTCCATCGTCAACGCTTGCTGGTAAGCGCTGACGGCGCCCCAGTAGTTCTTGGTCGCACTGTTCAAGTAGCCCAGCGTGGCGTAGAGACCGGCGGTGTTCAAACCGAGCTCCGCCGCCCGCGTGAAGTGAGCGCGCGCGTCCGCGAACCGCTCCATCCGCGAGTACATGAGCCCGAGCGCCTCGTGCACGCGTAGATAATCCGGCAACGGAACGAGCGCCGCCTTGAGCGCGGCCTCGGCCGGCACGTAGCGCTCGAGCTCCATGTAAGCCACGCCCACGAGGTACAGCACCGTTGCGCTGATCTCGTCGCCGCCGGCCGGTACGGGTATCGGCAACCGCCCCGGCCCGGCGCGCCCCGCGACCACCCCGCCCGGATCGCCGGCCTCGAGCAGCTGGAGCTCGGCGGCGTGCTTCTTCTTGGCGGCCGTCAATGCGCCCTCGTAGTCCTCGGCACCGACCCGCGTGAGAATCTCGGTAACGAGCTCGTTCTCCGTGTTGTAGGGCAGCCCTTCCTTCTGAAAGTAAGGCGGGCTCACGCGCGACACCGAAACTTCGATGGCGGGCAGCTCGATCGTGAGCTCCGGCTCCGCCGCGCGTACCGCGTACGCCGCCGGCGCAAGCGCGGCGATCGCGAGCCAGGCGCACGCGCGACGCATCATCGGCCGCTCAACGCTTGATCCTCACGGGCCACAGGTACTCCGTTCGCACCGGGATACCGAGCCTCGTGGGCGGGGTGAAGCGCACTTGCGACGCGTACTCCAGGAGCTGAGGCGTCAACACCGGAAACGGGTTCTTGGTGATCTCGATCGGATAGGTGCGGCCTTCCTCGTCGATCAAGATGTGGAACTCGAGGTCGAACTCCGCGACTCCCGCCTCCGTGGCCACTCTGGGATAGCCGAACAACGGAGCGGACACCACCGCCGGTTGCTGGTCGAGCTCGGAGAGAAGAGCGAGCTCGAGACCGCCTCCGCTCCCGTCGCCCGTGCCGTCGCCGGTGCCCACGCCGATGCCGTTGCCGAGCCCCGCGAGATTGACCTTGCCGAGGTCGGCGGCCGCGAACTGCACGTCGAGCTGCATCTTGTCGAGCACGACCGGCGCGCGGCTGCTCCGCAAAGTGAGCTGCGTGCCCGTGGAGCCGCCGTTGCGCGCCGTGCTCGGACGAGCCGGCGGGCGCGGCGGAGGCGGCGGCGGCTCGAAGGTCGCGACTTCGGTGACCTCGAACGCTTTCTTCGCGCCCAGGTTGCCGAGCGTGTCGAGCGACGCGAGCACGAGCAGCAGCAGCACGAGCCCGGTGCCGAGCGAGGCCGCGAGCCAGCGCCGCTGCCGCGGCGTCATTGGTCTATGGCCGTCGCGATGTTGAGAGACTTCGCGCCCGCGAGCTTCGCTTCGTCCATCACGCGCACGAGCACGTCGGTGGTGGCGTGCTTGTCGGCCTGGATCACCACCGGCCGCTCCTGGGCGAGCAGCAGCGCCTGCACCGTGGAGCGCACGCCCGCCACGCCGATGTTGTTGCGGTCGTACCAGACCTCGCCGGTGGGCGTGATCGCGAGCACGATGAAATCGTTCTTGAGCCGCGCCGCCGACACGGCCTGAGGCTTCTCGACCTGGATGCCGGACTCGTGGATGAACGCGCTCGTGATGATGAAGAAGATGAGCAGATTGAAAACGGTATCGAGCATCGGCGCGAGGTTGATGCTCGACGCATGGTCCTCTTCCAAGCGCTCTTGCAGCGACGGTCTCACGGCTCGAGCAGCTCCCGCTGGCGGCGACGGAGGTAGGTGTAGATCAGCAATCCCGGGATCACCGTGATCATTCCGAGCTGCGTCGTGACCAGCGCGTCGGCGACGCCGGTGCTCACGAAGTCGAGCTCGTTGCGCACGGGGGAGCCGGCCAGCGTGCGAAACGTGGTGAGCAAGCCATTCACCGTGCCGAGCAAGCCGAGCAGCGGCAACGCGCCGAGCAGCGTGGGCAGCACGTTGAGCCACGTGCCCGCCTTGCGCTTCCACTGCCCGTCGCGCTCGCCGAGCAGCAAGTCGAATTCGACGATGTAGCAGAGGAGCGCCAACGCGACGATGCCCCAGACGACCGGGTTGTGGGCGAATGTGACCAGCAGAAATCCCTTCATCATGCGGCGACCGGTTCCAGCGACAGCCGGCTCAAGTGCACCGCGTCGCTCTCGAGCTGCGCGAGATAGCTCTTCACCTTGCGCGACATCAACGCGTAAACGAGCAGCGCCGGGATCGCGACCACGAGTCCCAGCTCCGTGTTGATCAGCGCCTCGCCCACGCCGCCCGACACGGCGCTCGCGTCGCCCGCGCCGAACAGGCTCATCGCTTTGAACGTGGTGATCATGCCCGACACCGTACCGAGCAGGCCGAGCAGCGGCGACACCGACGCCGTGACCGCGATCGCGCCGAGCCAGCGCTCGAGCCCGAGCCGCTGCTTGAGCAGCGTTGCGTGCAGGCGGTCGTCGCGATCCCCGCTCGCCTGCGAGGCGAGCGCGACGCTCACGAGCTCGCCTTGCGGACCCGTGACCTGCTCCGCGAGCGCCCGCCGCGCGTCCCCGCCGCGCGCGACCGCCGACTGCACGCGCTCGGCGAGCGCGGGCACGAGCGCCGGCAGGCGATACAAGTACACGGCCTTGAGCACGGCGATAGCGAGCGCGAACACGCCGAACAGGACGATCGGCACCGCCCAGAAACCGCCGCGGCGCAGATGCTGGAGCAGCGGCTCGTTCTGCTCGGCGAGCAGCATCGCGCGCGACAGCGTTGGATCGAACGTGACGACGCCCGCCGCGCCGCGATAGAGATCCCGGATGCCCGCGTCGGCGGCGCCCGCGAACGACAGGCTCAAGCGCGTGATGTCCTTGTCCTGGCGGATCAGGCCGGACAGACCGGGCTCCGCGCGGTGAAACCAGGCCGTGGGCCCCACGGTGAGCACGTCGCCGTCGGCGAGGTCGCCCTCGGGCAGCACCACGCGGCCCTTCTGCCAGTGGGGATGGAGCCTGGCTTGCTGCGCGCCGACGTGCTCGGCGAGCAACGCGAGCTCCTTGCGCACGTCGATCTCGCCCTGCTGCTCGGACAGGCGGCGCTGGCCGGTGCTGTCGAGGAAGCCTGCGAGCAGGTTCTTCTGGAAGCGGCTCTGGTCGCGCCAGGTATCGAGGCGCGTTTCGATTTGCTGGAGCGTGAGCGTCTTCTCGTCGGCGAGCCGGCGCGCGGCGGCCGCCTTGTCGCGCAAGTCGAGCACGCGGTTCTGCGCGGCCGCGAGCCGCTGCGCAAGATCACCGCGCTCCCTAGCCACCGTGGCCTCCGCGGCGCTGAGCTCGCGCTGCGACGTCTGGATGTTGCGCGTGAGCTCCGCGCGCACGTCGTCGAGATCGGCGCTCGCCGCCCCGCTTGCAGCGAGCAGCAGCGCAAGCGCGAAGGCCGCGGGCGCGGCAACCGTCGTGCTCGGGCGCCGCATTCAGTTCGCTCCGCCCGGCGGCTCGCCGAGCGTAAGGCCGATCGACACGAAATCGGGGTCGACGCGCCGTTCGAGGATGCCGACGATCTTCGCGATCGCGGCGCCCTCGCTCACCGGCGTCCATGCCCAACCGTCGGCGCCCGGCATGCCGGCCGCGGCAAACCGCTGGTCGGCGGTGACGTACCAGCCGTGCGACAGGCCGAGATACACCTGCTTCACGACGTGGTCGGCGCCGTCGCCGAGCGTCATCACGGTCTCGTTCAGAGTGACTTTCGCGTCGAAGTCGTCGAGCTGCTTGAGAAGCTCGAGCAGCTTCTGGAAGCGTTCGGTGACGGTCTCGAGCGGATTGTCGAGACGGGCGAGCTCGTCGTCCCACGTTTTCGACAACGGCGGCGGCAGGTCGCGATGGAGCGAGTGCAAGCTCGCCGACGCCTGCGCGAGACTCGTCTCGAGCGCCGCGCCTTCTTCTTCGAGCCGCGTTTGCTCCTCGAGCATCTCGAGCCGCCGCTGCTCGACGTCGCCTTGTTGCTGGGCGGCGGTTTCGATGAGCGTGTTGAGCTCCTTGCTCTCGCGCTCGAGCAGCGTGAGCTGCTGCTCGAGGACCGGCTTCTGCGTGCGCCAGCCGGAGCGGAGCTGGTCCTTTTGATGCTCGAGCCTCGTCCACTGCTCCGTGAGCGCATCGACTTGCTTGATCGGATCCGCGGTCTGTTGAGCATTGCCCGGCCACGCGTACGCCGCCGCGGCCAACGCCAACGTCACAGCCTTCCACAACGTCATTCGACCCATCCCCTTCCCCCTGGCGACCGCATCCGCGCCCGTCGGACGGGCGACCTCACAAACCGCGCGGGCTCGATTTGATCACGGCCTCCCGGCGCTTGATCTCTTCTTGGTAACGCCGGTAGGCGACGATCGTATCCTGTTCGGCGAGCGAGAGGTGACCCTCCTTCTCCAAACTCCGACAGGCCGAAACCGCCCGCCTTCTGGGGAGGCTAAAGGCGGCGCAGGCGCTGCGGGCGGCGGTACCGGCGCAGCACCGGTTTGCGCCTTCGGCGGGCCGTTATTCCGTGCCGGGAGAGGTTACCTGCTCGGGCGCCGACTCCGCCGGCGGCGTGGGCTCGGCGCAGGTGCAGGTCAAGTCGCGCAGCCGCACGTCGGCGAGCTCGGCGCCATCGCCGATCGGATAGTCGGCTGTGAATTTCACCGTCGGGCCGTCGTTGCCCGGCCAGGTCTCGGCGAGCTCGAGCGTGGTTTCCCCGCCTTCCTTCTTGACGGTGAGCACGATGGTGTAGGCACCCGTGGACCCGGCCGGGCAGCTCGTCACGAGGATGCTGCCGTCGAGGTGCACCGCGCTTTGGCGCTGCGTGTAGGCGATCTCCGTGGACGCCTGACACTGCGGAACGATCGGCGGAACGACCGGGACCTTGTTCGCCTCCGCCCGCATCCTCGCGGTCGCCACTGCGTCGCAATTGGGCCTGATCCGCGAGCCCCCCGGGGTGCCGTTGCACATACCGTCGGCGTCGTCGCTGACCTGCCCCGGGCGGCTGATGTCGGGGCCGTTGGCCGAGGTGCCGCCGAAAAACCGCTGGCCAAGGGCAGCCGATACGGGCAGCCCCAGCATGCACAGCGCAACGAGCGCGCCGACACGGTTTCTGCTCATCTGTTCACCCTCCGACGGTCCATCGCGGCAGGAAGAGGCTCGCGAGAAAGAGGGTACCACGCCCCCCACGGACCCGGCGTCACGCCGCGTAACCTTGGCGTGCGAGCGCCTCGCGCACCGTTGCGGCGAACGCCGCCAGCTCCGCGTCGCCGCGAAACGCGAACGCTCGACCGGGATCCAGCCCCTCGAGCGGCGGAGCGTCGCGGCCAGGTGCGGGAACCGCGCAAAACTCGGCGACCGCGGCGATCACCCGCTCCGGGTGCGTGAGCAGCTCCTCGTAACGGATCTCGAGCGCCCGGTCGCCGAGCGCCGCCGACTCCTCGCGCGCCTTCTCGACGTATTGCTCCCACATCGTGAGCGCCTCCGCCAAGGTGGAGCCGCGCCGCGACGACAGCACGCCGAACGCGTGATCGCGGATCACCGTGAGCGCCGGCGGAACCGCCTCGCCGGTGGCGGCGCGCAACGCTTGTGCGTGCCGGTGCGCGAGGCTCGCGGCCACGTCCACGCCATGGCGGACGATGTGAATGGTCCGCAGGTTCGGGAAGACCTGCTTCCACACGGGCAGCGTGAACGTGTTCCGCGGGTCCTTCCAGCCGAACGGCGGCAGCGGCGTGCCGCGATGCCAGCCGGACGGGCCGACGTACCGGTCGAGCCGCGCGTCGAGCGCGTCGGCGGCGTCGAGCGCCAATTGCTCGGCGGCGCCGGAGTGCGCGAGCATGAAGTGCGCGGACATGGGCTCGGACCAGAACGCCCCGCACTGATGAAGGATCTCCTCGTTCGCCAGCATGAACGCAACGGACTCGGAATCCGCCTGCTGATCGGCCCCCATGAAAACGCCGAGCTTCTCGAGCACCTGTACGAGCAGCCGCGTGCCCGACCGGTGCATTCCGATCACGACCAATGGGCTCGCCTGTCGCAACCGTGGATCCATCTGCGGCTATCGCGTGAGTGCCGCCGGGACGCCCGATCGTTCAATTAATCGCGTCAAGACACCATCCAGAACGCGAGCGTCAAACGCGGAAACTCGTAGAACGAGCTCTTCGGGTGGTAGGCGGCGTGGAAGTACTCCGACGGGAAGATCAACAACCGTCCCGGCGCCATGTCGATGGTGCCCACGTTTTCCCACCAGTCGCCCGCCGCGCCGCCCCAATAGTCGAGGCCGGTCTCCGCGATGCGCGGGTCGGCTTTCAGCGCCCGCGCGTAGGGCTCGTCGAGCACGAGCGAGCCCGACTTCTTGAAGCGAAAGAACGCGGTGCCGCCCGAGCACTCCTCGCGGCGGTTCAAGTACACGATGCAGGTGAACGACCGGCGCACGTTCTCGGTGAGGTCGTTGTGGGGCACGGCGAAATCGGCGCGCTTGTCGCGGATCTGCATGAACCAGTTGACGTCGACGCTGGCGTCGAGCGGCCGCGTGCTCACGGAGAACACCTGCCGGATCAGCTGCTGAGCCGCGGACACCATGCTGTTCGGATGGCGGATCGGGAAGCGCAGCCGGCAATCGTAGTAGTCGACGAAATTCTTGCCGCCTCGCTCGTGCTTCCAGTTGGCGGCCGGCGCGCGGCCGATCAGGTCCCGCGC
>DASUFK010000361.1:0-18489 GCA_036274615.1 Gammaproteobacteria bacterium
GCTGGCGTTGCCGTTGATCACGCCGCCGCCGGCGTAGATCAGCGGCCGTTTGCTTTCGCCGAGCATCGCGAAGAACTGGCCGCAGCGATCGTCGGACAGCTCGTTGCTTTCCACGTTGGCGAGCCGTTGCCGGTAGCCCGGTATCGGCAAATGGCCTTCCCCTTGGAACGTGCCCTGCCAATTCTGCACGTCCTTCGGTACGTCGATCACCACGGGACCGGGCCGGCCGCTGCGCGCGATTTCGAAAGCCGTGCGCACGGTGGCCTCGAGCCGCAGCGGATCGGTGACCAGGAATACGTGCTTCGCCACCGAGCCCATGATCGCGGTGACGGGAGCCTCCTGGAACGCATCGGTGCCGATCGCTCCGGTGGACACTTGGCCGCAGATCACCACGATCGGCGTGGAGTCGGCCATGGAGTCGCGGACCGGCGTTACGCAGTTCGTGGCGCCGGGGCCCGACGTGACCAGCACGACACCGACGCGGCCGCTCGCGCGCGCGTAGCCGGCCGCCATGAAGCCCGCGCCTTGCTCGTTGGCCGGCACGATCAACGGCATCGGTTCCACGCCGTCGCGGCTGTGGGACTTGTTGTACTGGAAGACCGCGTCGTAGGTCGGGAGGATCGCGCCGCCGCTGTAGCCGAAGATCGTGTCGACGCCTTCGTCGGCCAGCACCTGAATGATGATGTCGGCGCCCGACATCTTGGTCCCCGCGAGCGGGTGGGCGCGTTCGAGTTTCGGCTGAATCAGCGTGTCCATCGTGAGGCGAGTCGGGGACTCAAGGAGCGGCTCGAAGCCGTCGAGCCCTCGGAGTTTTGACGAAAAGACAACGCATTGCAATAGCTGTGGGCTTAAGCCAACATGACCGGTTCACGGGGCCGCCGCCCGCAAGACCGTCGATGCGACATATCATCTCCATCCTTCTGCAAAACGAGGCCGGCGCGCTCGCGCGCGTCGCCAATCTGTTCTCTTCGCGCGGCTACAACATCGAGAGCTTGAACGTGGCTCCAACCGCCGACGAGACCGTGTCGCGTCTCACGCTCGTAACGTCCGGCTCCGACTCGGTCATCGAGCAGATCGGCAAGCAGCTCGGCAAGCTCATCGACGTCGTGGAGATCGCCGATATGACGAGCTCCGATCACATCGAGCGCGAGCTCGCGCTGTTCAAGCTTCAAGTCGCGAACGGCGCGCAGGAGAAGCTCAAGGCCGCGATCCAACAATTCGACGCGCGCGTGCTCAACGACACGCAGGGCCAATACACCGTCGAGGTCGTCGGCGGCAGCCAGGACGTCGACCGGTTCCTGAAGCGCGTCGCCGCGATCACCGACGTGGTCACCGTGGTCCGCAGCGGCGCGATGGCGGTTACGCGCGGCGCGGCTGCGCAGCGCGGCTCCTGAAGCGCCGCGCCTGGAGCACGCGCGAGCGGGCGGTCGCATGCAGAGCAGTCCCACCACCGGCTCGGCGCTCCTGACGAACACGGAGAAGCTCGCCGGCGCGCGCCGCCTCGTCATCAAGATCGGCTCGGCGCTGTTCGTCGATCAGACCACGGGCGCGATGAACCGCGCGTGGCTCGAAGGCGTGTGCGCCGACGTCGCGGACCTCAAGCGCGAAGGCAAGGAAGTCGTGGTCGTGTCGTCCGGGGCCGTGGCGCTCGGCATCGGCGAGCTCAAGCTCGATCCGCGCCGCGCGCGCCTCGAGGACAGTCAGGCGGCGGCCGCGGCGGGGCAGATCGTGCTCGCGCACGCCTATCAAGACGTGCTGCGCGGCTTCGGCATCACCGCGGCGCAGGTGTTGCTCACGATCGACGACAGCGAGGACCGCAAGCGCTACCTGAACGCTAGCAAGACGCTGTTGTCGTTGCTCGGTTACGGCGCCGTTCCCGTCGTCAACGAGAACGACACGGTTGCCACTCAAGAGCTCCGCTACGGCGACAACGACCGGCTCGCGGCGCGCGTCGCGCAGATGGTGAGCGCCGACTGCCTCGTGCTCTTGTCCGACGTGGACGGCTTGTACACGGCGGACCCGCGTATCGACGCGAACGCGCGCTACATCGACGAGGTCACCGAGCTCAAGCGCGAGCACTGGGACATGGCCGGCGGTCCGGGCTCGAGCCACGGTTCCGGCGGCATGCGCACCAAGATCGACGCCGCGCGGATCGCGGTGGGCGCCGGTTGCCGCATGGGTATCGCGAGCGGCCGGCCGATGCGGCCGATCAGCGTCCTGCGCGCCGGCGGCAAGGCTACCTGGTTCCTGCCGAGCGCCACGCCGGGCGCGGCGCGCAAGCAATGGATCGCCGGCACGCTCAAGCCCAAAGGCAGCGTGCAGGTGGACCAAGGCGCCGAGCGCGCGCTCGCGTCGGGCCGGAGCCTCTTGCCCGCGGGCGTGAAGGCCGTCGAAGGCAGCTTCGAGCGCGGCGACGCCGTGCGCGTGGTGGCGAGCGACGGCCGCGAGCTCGCGCGCGGGCTCATTGCGTACGCGGCCGACGAGGCGCGGCAAATCGCCGGCCGCAAGTCGCACGACATCGCCGAAGTCTTGGGTTATCGCGGCCGGGATGAGATCATCCACCGCGACGATCTGGTGCTCCTCAAGTAAACCCATGAGCAGCGTTCGCGAGCCGAAACAAGATCTGCACGAGCTCATGTTCGGGCTCGGCCGTGCCGCGCGCGAGGCGGCGGCGGTGCTCGCGCGCGCGCCATCGGCAACGAAAACTCAGGCGCTGCGCGACGCGGCGCGCGAGCTCCGGGCGGCCGCGAAGACGGTGCTGCGCGCGAACGCCGACGACGTCGCCGATGCGAAAGCTCGCGGCCTGACGGCGGCGATGATCGACCGCCTCACGCTCGACGACAAACGCATCGAGGCCACCGCCGCGGGGCTCGAGCTCGTGGCCGGTCTCGAGGATCCCATCGGCCAAGTCATCGCGGAGTGGCGCCGGCCGAACGGCCTCACGATCTCGCGCGTGCGCGTGCCGCTCGGCGTGATTGGCATCATCTACGAGAGCCGGCCGAACGTGACGGCCGACGCCGCGGCGCTGTGCATCAAGAGCGGCAACGCGGTGATCCTGCGCGGCGGCTCCGAGGCCGCGCGCTCGAACGCGGCGATCCACGCGTGTCTCGTGCGCGCGCTCGTGGCGAACGGCTTGCCCGCCGCCGCCGTGCAGCTCGTGCCGACGCAGGACCGCGAGGCCGTGGGCATCCTGCTGCGCGACATGGCGGGCTACGTCGACGTGATCGTGCCGCGCGGCGGCAAGGGCCTCGTCGCGCGCGTGCAGCAAGACGCGCGCGTGCCGGTGATGAGCCACCTCGAAGGCATCTGCCACACCTATATAGATGCGGGCGCCGACCTCGCGATGGCGCGCAAGGTGGTCGTCAACGCGAAGATGCGCCGCACGGGCGTCTGCGGCGCCACCGAGACCATCCTCGTGGACCGCGCGTGCGCGGCCACGCACCTGCAGCCGATCGTGGCGGACCTAATCGCGGCGGGCTGCGAGATCCGGGGCGACGCGCCCACCCAGGCCGCCGACGCGCGCGTGCGCGCGGCCGCCGACACCGACTGGGGCAAGGAATTCCTCGACGCGATCGCGGCGGTGCGCGTCGTCGACGGGCTCGACGCCGCGCTCGAGCATATCCGCCGCTACGGCTCGGCGCACACCGACGCGATCATCACCGACGATGCCGCGGCCGCCGAGCGCTTCCTGAACGAGCTCGACAGCGCGATCGTGGTGCACAACGCGTCCACGCAGTTCGCCGACGGCGGCGAGTTCGGCATGGGCGCCGAGATCGGCATCGCCACGGGCAAGATCCACGCGCGCGGCCCCGTGGGCGCGGCCGAGCTCACGAGCTACAAATACCAAGTACGCGGGAACGGTCAGACTCGGCCCACTTGAGTAACGCGTCCAACGCGGCCGATGCGTCGCCGCTGCACGGCGAAGAACGCTACGACCTCATCGTCATCGGCGCCGGCATCAACGGCGCCGCGGTCGCGCGCGAAGCGGCGCTCTGTGGTCTCGACGTGCTGCTGCTCGACCGCGGCGACGTCGGCGCGGGCACGAGCAGCGCGTCGTCGCGGCTCATCCACGGCGGGCTCCGCTACCTCGAGTACGCGGAGATCGGTCTCGTTCACGAGTCGCTCGCCGAGCGCGAGCGGCTGCTGCGCACCGCGCCGCACCTCGTCGAGCCGCTCGAGCTCTCGATCCCGTTTTACAGAGGCGCGCGCCGCAAGCCGTGGCAGGTGCGCTTCGGCCTCACACTGTACGACTGGTTGTCCGCGGGCAAGTCCGTACCGAACCACTCCTCTTTGTCTCGCGACGAGCTGCTCGCGCGGCTGCCGGGACTGCGGCCCGAGGGACTGCTCGGCGGCGCCAGCTACTTCGACGCGCAGGCGCGTTACCCGGAGCGGCTCGTGCTCGAGAACGTGCGCGACGCCGTGGAGAACGGCGCGCGCCTCATGACCTACACGCGCGCCACGCGCATCCGCGTCGAGCGCGGACGCGTCGCGGGCGTCGACTGGCGCACGGCAGACGGCGCCGCGGGCGGGGCGGCGGCGCAGCTCGTGGTCAACGCCGCCGGCCCGTGGGTCGACGACGTGCTCGGCCCGATCAAGCACACGCGGCTGATCGGCGGCACCAAGGGCAGCCACTTGATCGTGCCGCCGTTTCCGAACGCGCCGCGCAGCGGTGTCTACGTCGAGGCGGGCAGCGACGGACGGCCGCTGTTCATCCTGCCGTGGAACGGGCTCGTGCTCGTGGGCACCACCGACGAGCGTTACGACGGCGACGCGGGCGCCGCCACGATCGACCGCGCGGAGCTCGAATACCTCGCCGCCGAAACGGAGCGCGTCTTCCCCGCGGCGGCCGGTCTCGCGGCGCGGGTGCTCTACACGCACACGGGCGTGCGGCCATTGCCGCATCGGCCGAGAGGCAAGGAGGGCTCGATCACGCGGCGTCATCTGATCCGGCGTCACCGGTCGGCGGCGGGGCTCTACTCGATCGTCGGCGGTAAGCTCACGACGCATCGCGCGCTCGCGGTGGACGTGTTGCGCGTGCTGCGGCCGCATCTGCCGCCCCAAGGATCTCAGATTCCGCGCGAGAGTCCGACTCGCGACCGTCCGCTGCCCGGTGCGCTGCCCCCGCCGGAGCGCGACGCTCTGCTCGCACGCTTGGCGGCGCGTCTCGGCGCCGGTCAGGCGCAACGTCTATGGCGGGTGTACGGCGCCGCGGCGGAGCGCGTGGCGAAGCTCGCCGAGCAGCGTGGCCTCGAGAGCACGCTCGATGGCGAGGGCACCGTACTGGTGGCGGAGCTCGTGCACGCGCTCGAGCACGAATGGGCGCGCACGCTCGCGGACATCCTGCAGCGGCGCTGCATGGCGGGGCTCGACGGGGACTTCGGCTTGGACGTGGCCGGTGCGGCGGCCGCCGCGCTCACGCGGCTCAACATCTGGAGCGCGGCGCGAGCGGAGGACGAGCTCGCCGCCTACCGAGCGCTCGCCGCCCGGCACGGCGCCGGGCGGCTCGCCTGATCGGTGCGCTTCAGCTCAGCCGTGCTCCGGCGCGAGCTTCGGCGCTTCGATCTGGATCTTCGGCAACTCGATCACGGGCGCCGCGTTCGTGAGCGCGTCCTTCGACTCGGCTACGAGCTCGGCGCTCGGGGCCGGGGAGCCGTGCGCGACCTTCGCGGTGACCACGATCTCGTCGATCACGGGCTCCGCGGACGCGGCCGCGCCGAACAGCGTCAGCAACACCGCACCCATCGTCAATCCTGCACGCGTATTCATCGTCTTGCTCCGAATCAGTGATAACCCACGAATCACAACGCAAATGCTACGGAGCCGATGACCGCACGGGTTTGAAGAACGGTGAAGATGGATCAAGCCGTGTCAAGTCCGAGACGGTTTCGCCTCGAAACAGGCACGGCTTCAGAAACCTTGACCGAGTGGGCTTAGTTGCTCTCTTGCTCGACGGGCTCGAACCGCACCGTGGGCCGGTCGCCGCGGCGGGAGTACAGATGCTCGCTCGCCATGTCGGCCAGCGCGCGGTCGCGTTCCTCGCGCGTGGCGAACCAATGATGCTGTTGCCAGCCGTTTCCGAGGAGACGCGTGAAGGTATCGCGTGCCGGCAGGCTCACGCGGATGCCGTACGGTTTCGGCACGTCGAGCGGCTTCGAGAGATTGTGCTTGTGAACGATTTCCATCGTTGGGGCAGCCGGAAGAAGCGGGCGCCATCTTAACCGAACTGCACGCTACAATCCCGGCGCATGCCCAAGGTCATCCAGGTGGCCGAATTTTTCGTGGTCGGCGGACCGGTGCAGCCGGACCGGCTGTGCTACGTCGAGCGCGAGGCCGACCGCCTGTGCGCGGACGCGCTCGCGGCCCGCCGGCACTGCTGGGTGCTCGGCCCGCGGGCGATCGGCAAGTCGAGCCTCATGGGGCGCGCTGCGCGCGCGTTCCGCCAGCGGGGCGGGCTGGCGGCGCTCGTCGATCTCACGCAGCTCGACGCGCGCGGCCAGAGCAGCGACGCGGATCTCTGGAGCTACGGCATCGCCCACAAGATCGCGCACGAGCTCAAGCTCGAGGCCGACCTCTCGGCGTGGTGGCGGGAGAAGAACGCGCTCTCGCGTGAGCGCCGTCTCGCAGACTTCTTCTGGGAGATCGTGCTCACCAACACGACGGCGCCCGTGGCGGTGTTCATCGACGACATCGAGCAGACGATCGGCTTGCCGTTCGCCAAGGAGCTGTTCGCGGCCATCCAAGATTGCGACGCCCGGCGTGCCCGCGAGCCCGATTTCAAGCGCTTGACGTTCGTCCTGCTCGGCGCGGCGTCGCAGCGCCAGCTCGACGCCGCGGATTTGAAGTCGGCCGAGACGATCGAGCTCGGCGACTTCTCGCCCGAGGAGTCGTACCAGCTCGCGCTCGGCTTCGGCGGCGAGCAGGCGCTCGCGCAGGCCCTCATGGATCGCGTTTGCGTCTGGACCAACGGCCACCCCTACCTCACCCAGAGGGTCGCGCGCGGCGTCGTGCGCAAGGGCGGCAAGCTCGAGGACGTCGAGCGCGTGGTCCGCGAGCAGCTGCTCGTGCCGGCTGCGCTGCAAGAGGAGCCGCCGATCCAGCACGCGCGAGCGCTGTTGAGCGCGAAGACCCCGCCGGCGCGCCAGGCGCGCAGGGCGTTGCGCAAGATAGCGAGAGGCGCAAAGGTGGCGCCGCCGCGCGACCGCGCGGCGCTCGACGTGCTGCGGCTCTCGGGCGTCGCGGGCGTCGACGCCGGCGGCGCCTTGCGCTACCGCAATCGGATCTTCAGGGAGCTGCTCGGCACGCGCTGGCTCAAGACCGTGGCGCCCACGCGCTTCGGCAGATGGCCGGCGGCGGCCGCAATCCTCGCGGTGGCCGCGCTCGCCATCTACTGGTACACGCAGTACGTGCCGCGGCCGTATATCGAAACATTGATCGACCCCGGCGCCGACCGGGCGGCGGTCGAGAACGCGTACCGGCGCTTGCACAGCATGCCGGGATTCGGGGCGCGCGCCGAAGCCCTGCTCGGCGGACGGTTGAGCGATCAGAGCGGGGCGGCGACGACGCTCGCGACCGCGCTCGCCACCGACGCGCGGCTGCGGCAGCTGCCCGGCCAGGAAGCGAGGGCCGACGCGCTGCTCGCCGAGTTCTGGCTGCGGCGCGCCGAGCTCGCGGCGAATTCCGAGCAGCGCGATGCCGCGCTCTTGTTCGCGTTGCGGGCGGCCGCGGTAGAAAAGAACGGGGGAGCGGCGCGCTCGCTCGTGGCGGAGCTCGTGGCCGACGACTATCGCGGGCTCGAGCGCACGGTGCGCCTTCCGGAACAGCCGTCGTACTGGAGCTTCGATTGGCCTCGAACCGCTCTGCTGACGATCGACGCGCAGCGCCGGATCGCGCATGGGCCGCTCTCGGGTGCGAGCGCCGAGCCCGTGCCGGTACCGATAACCGCGCTCGAGCACAGCCCGATCACGCGCGAGATCTTGGTCGACGATGTCGGGTCGGCGGGTGCGTTCGATCTCAAGGTCGCCGTGCGGCATCCCGCGAGCAACGAGCTCGAGCTCACGCTCACCGCGCCGAGCGGTGCCACGGCGACCGTGCGCGCCCCGCTGGGCGCGCCGGATCGCACCGAGGAGCTCACGTTCAGCGCGGCCGAGGGCTCGACGCTCGCGGCGCTGGCCGACGAGGACCGGCGCGGAATCTGGCGGCTCACGGTGGTCGACCGGCGCACCGACAACGCGGGCATCCTCATCGGCTGGAAGCTCACGTTCGGCGACATGGACTGGCGGGACGAGCCCGACTTCCCGATCGCGATCCCGGATCCCGCGCGCACCGACGCGGTGAGCGTGACGGCGGCCGGTGGTTTTGCGATTGCGGCGCCGACGGAGTCGAGCGCGATCGGGTCGGTAGCGCTGTGGAACCTCGCCGAGGGCCGGCTGCAGCAGGACTTCACGCTGCCCTCCGTGCCGCAACGCGTCGAGCTCAACGCGACGGCGACGCGGCTGCTCGCCGTGGCCGGCAACGCCGTATCGCTCTGGAACGCGGCCGACGGCCTGCAGGTGGCGCGGCTCGCCACGCAGACCGAGTTCCTGCTGCCGCCGGTGTTCTCCGTGGACGGCGGCTACCTCGCGCTCGCCGAGCGCGTCGAGGGCGGTGCGCCGTTGTTCAGCCTGCTGAGCGCGGTCGACGGCGCGCTGCTCGCGAGCGTCGATGGGGTGGACGGTGCGCAGAGCTGGCTGCTCGGGCCGGGCGCTCGCTATCTCGCTCTGCTCGGGCCGCAAGACCGCGTGCGGGTGTTCGACCCGCGGCGCGGCGTCGAGCTGGCGATGCTGCAGCACCCGCGCGAGGTTCGCCGGATGTTGCCCCCCGCCGGCGGCGGGTCGCTGCTCACGATCGACTCGGCCGGGGACCTCCGCGCCTGGGACCTCGCGTCGGCGCCGCCCGCCGCGCGCGTGCTCGGCACGACGGCGGATCCCGAGAGCGCGAGCCTGTCCGCGGACGGACGCGACGTGGCGTACACGGCGGCTAGCGGCGAGATCGTCGTGCTCGACGTGGCGACCGGCGCGCTGTTGCACGACCTGCGGCTGCCGCGTGCGAGCCCCGTGACACGCACCCGACTGTCGGCGGACGGCGCGGCGCTGGTCACGAGCAGCGGCGCGAATTTCCGTTTCTGGAGACTGCCCGACGCCGGCGTGCCGCCGCGCGCCGACGCGCGCGCGGAGATCGGAGCGCTCGCGCTCTCGCCCGACGGCGCCGTCGTCGCCATCGGCTCGCGCGGCGGTCAGCTGCGCGTGCGCGCGAGCGGCGAGCTCGGCGCCGATGCGGCGCTCGACTACTTCGGCCAGCGCGGCGCCATCGTGAGCGCCGACATCGCCGCCGCCCGAGGCGTCGCCGTCACCGGCGGCGGCGACGGCAGCGTGCGCGTCTGGGACGTCGCCACCGGTGGACCGGTGGGCGAGCCGCTCGTGCCGGCTGCCGGCGATGGCGGAAGCCCCGGAAACGGCGAGGGGGAACCCCGGCCCGAGGGCGCGAGCGTCGGCGCCGTCGCCGTCAGCGCCGATGGCCGCGCGATCGCCGCCGGCGTGGGCTCCACGGTGCAGGTTTGGAGCGCCGCGGACGGCGCGCCGGGTCCGCGGCTCGAGCTCGGTGCGGGCGCGAGCGCGCTTGCGTTCGCGCCGAACGGGAATTTTCTCGCCGCCGGCGACGCGCGCGGCGCGCTGCGGCTCATGCCGCTCGCCGGCGGGCCGGCGCTGGCGGCGCAAGCCGACGGCGCCGTGGTCGCGCTCGCGTTCTCGCCGGGCGGCGAGCTGCTCGCGAGCGGTGACGCCGCGGGGTACGTGCGCCTGTGGCGCGCGGCCGATGCCGCCGCGGCCGGCGCGGCGGCCCAGCTGTCCGCCCCGGTCCGCTGGCTCGCGTTCGATTCGACGGGCGGGAAGCTCTACGCCGCGACGGACTACTGGGTGCACGGCTTCGAGGTGCGGGCCGACGCTCTCGAGATCGTCGGTAGCCGGTTGCCTTCGGTGCGGTTTGCACCCGGCGCGCACATCGGCGCCGTCGTCGGCGGGCAGGTTCGCGTGATCGGCGTCGGCGAGCGCGGCGCGCTCACCGCGGTGGAAGTCGATGTAGCCGCCATGGGCGGCACTCAGCCCGTTGCCGACACTCTCGGCCGCGATTGGATCGCGGCGCTCGGTTTGCGCATCGACGACGCGGGCGAGCCCGTGGTCGACGGACGATAACGGCGCAATAAGTTAAGTGCGGCGTGTTTAGCGGACTCGTCTCGTTCGCGCCATCCTCTTTTTTCCGCAAATTTGTGAACTGAGCGGCGGGGCTCATCGGCTCGATCGAGATAAGGTATGCGGCGTTTGACGTAAACCCTCCAAGACGGACGAGTCACGTGTCGCCGAAGATCAGAGCTCCAGGACGGAACGAACTGATCGCCGCTTTGCGAGCGGTGGGCGCAACGATTGCGCTTGCGACGCTCGTGGCTTGCCAGCAGGAGCGGGGGCCGAGAACAGTCAGCAGTTTCATGGACGACGGTCTCGCCAGGGAAGGCGTTCTCGCCCGCTGCAACCAGGACGCGGAAGCGTCCAAGTCGGACGTCGAGTGCGACAACGCGCGGCGCGCGGCGGCGGCAATCGCCGCCGCCGATGCGGCCGACGATCACAAGCACTCGGCGGATCTCGCGCGCCAGTCCGAGCGCAAGATGCTCGCGATGCGCGAGCGCGATTCGCAAGCGCAGCACGCCGAGGCGCGAGCCGAAGCCGAGGCGCGTGCGCAGAGCGACGCCGACTACGAGGCTCAGTGGCGCGAGCAGAGCTCTGCCGGCCGAACGGCGTCGGCGAACGACGTGAGCACCGACTACGATTTCGTGCCGGCGCGTCCGACGCTCCAAGCCGCAGCCGTTGCGCCGCCGAAGGGCGACGTCACCATCGTTGCGCCGGAGCTCAAGAGCAGCGATGTGGCGATCATTCCGCGGCCGTTCCGCCCGGCCGACGCCGACAAGGGCGCGCAGCCGCCTCGCTAGCCCCGCGCCTCGAAGCTCCGCTCACCGAAGCCGATTACGGCGGCGGTACCTGACCGAGCGGATAGATCTTCACGCCTTCCGTATCCACGGGCTCGCGGCGGCTCTGCGGCGTAACCGCCGCGACCACGGCGCTCGCCCCGTCGACGGCTTGGAGGAATCGGCGCGCCGAATCCGGCGTTGCCGCGCTCGGCTCGCCGAGTGATGCCACGCGAGAGTCCGCGGCATAGAACGCGGCACTCGCGTCCTGGTCCACGTCGAGCCGGGCTCCTTCGAAGGCGGCGCCGGCGAATAGCCCGCGGCCGTGAGCGTAAATATAGACTTCGGACTTCGCGGTCACCGCGGCGGTGGTTCGCCGGCCCGCCGGCCCGGCCACGGCAGTGGCGTCGCCGCCGAGCGTGAACTTGCCGTCCTGAATGTTCTTGACCGAGCGCTCGTTCGCGAGCACCAGTACCACGTCGGCCGCCTCGGCGCCGAACTGCGCGCCGATGCTGCCGCCCGTGAGCGTGACGAAGGCCGGGTTGCTCCAAGCGCCGCTCGGAGTGCGGACGATCAGCACGCCGCGCCCGCGGCGGCCGCCGACGAAGAACCCGCCGTGGATCAGATTCGGAATCACGACCACGCCGCGCGCGCGCTGCAGCAGATCGATCGGGATCCCCGTCTTCTCGTCGCGGGTGAAGTCGTGCAGCACCTTCTCGGCCTGCGCGAGCTTCACGTCGTCAGCGCTTTGCGCCACGGCATTGCCGGCCGCGAGCGAGCTTGCGGCGAGCGCCAAGAGACCTGCAATCCAAACCGTATTGACTTTGAGCATCGTGGCTCCCACTGCCTCGACTCGCCGCATCTTAGCGAATCTGCGCCGTGTGAGCAGCCGCCGCGGCCGTCTGGGAATTCGGCGCACGATACACTGAACGCGGCGGTCGCACCTCGAACGGTCCTCCCGAGACCGTCGCCGCACAGGGACGTGCGGCGACGAGCCCCAGGGATGGTCTTCCGGCGTGTCTCGGGAGGACCGTTCGAGGTGCGGCCGCCGCCACCACTGATCTCAGCGCCGAATTCCCAGACGGCCGCGGCTCAGGCGGTGAAGCCGGGGGGTAGCGGGCAGTCGAGGGCGGCGGCGATCGCGCGGAAGAGCTCGTGCTCGTCGAGCTCGATGCGGCGATCGGCGCGGATCGTCGCGAGCACCGCCTCGAGCACGCGCTGCTTGTCGGGTGGTTTCGCGGCGCCGAGCGCGAGCAACGCTGCGTCGAGCGCGCGCAGATCGCGAGCGGCCGCGAGCGGCTCGAAGACGGGGTCGGGACCGGCCTCGCGCCAGCCGAGCGTCGCGATGCCGGCGGCGTAGGCCGCGCCCGCGGCCACCGCATCGCTCGTGCCGTGCGCCGCGACGCCGGCCAACAGGGTTTGCAGCGCCGTCCGCGCGTCGAGCCGCGGTTGCCCGGCCGCGCTCGCGGCGAACGGCGCTCCGCCGAGGCCGCGGAAGTAGGCCTCCACTACGCGCAGCAGCACGTAATCGAACAAGGGCTGCGCGTCGTCGAGCTCGGAGAGTCGCCGGAGCAGCTCGAACAGATAGGCGACTTGCTCGCGCGGCCGCTGCTTCAGCGCCGGCAGCGCGAGCTCGAGCAGCGGCAGCCGCAGATGGCGCGGCACGGCCTGCAAGGCTTCGAAGAAGCCCGCGCATTGCGCCGCGCGAGTCTTGCCGAGCTGGCTCTCGACGAGCCCGAGCTGGCGCGCGCGTTGGCCGGCGCCGCTCGCGAGCGCGAGGGCCACCACGAGCAGCAGGCTCGCGTCGCGCGAGCGCGCGGCGTCGAGGATCTCGGCGGGAAGGGCCGCGCGCACTGCGCCGCCCACCTCGGGCGCTTCGATCACGCCCGCGCGCTCCACGAGCGTCATGCCGGCGCGGGGCGCGAGCGGCGCGATCGCCGCGTCGCCGGCGGACGCTGAGTGTGCGGCAGGCTCGGGCAGCGGCGCCGCGGCGCGCACGAGCTCGCGCGGGTCGAACGACGGGTCGAGCGCCTTGATCCGCTCGAGCAGCGGGGGGTGGGTCGCGAACAGCCCGCTGAACGAGCGCGACGCGCGCTCGAACATCATGTGCGCTACTTCTTCGGTCTCGACCGTGGTGAGGCTCCCCGTGTAACCCGCGATCTTTTTCAGCGCGCCGGCCAGGCCCTGCGGCTCGCGCGTGAACTGCACGGCCGACGCATCGGCGAGCGCCTCGCGCTGGCGCGATACTCCCGCCTTGATGAGCCGCGACAGCACCAGGCCGATGGCGCCGATGACCGTGAGGGCGACGCCGATGGCGACGATCGCGGCCACGCCGTTGTTGCGGCCGCGCCCGCCCATCCGGAAGCGCGTGCTCCGCAGCAGCCAGCGGCCCGCGAGCGACAGCACGAGGATCCCGAACGACAGACCGATCAGCTGCTGATTGAGCCGCATGTCGCCGTTCAAGATGTGGCTGAACTCGTGGCCGATCACGCCTTGCAGCTCCGCGCGATCGAGCCGCTCGAGTGCGCCCCGCGTGACGGCGATCGCCGCGTTCGCCGGCGTGGTGCCCGCCGCGAACGCGTTGATGCCGGCCTCCTGCTCGAGCACGTAGACCTCCGGCACCGGCACGCCCGACGCGAGCGCCATCTCCTCCACGACGTTGAGCAGCCGGCGCTGCAGCGGATCGGAGCCGCCGCCGGTGACCTGCGTGGCGCCGACCATGCGAGCCACGTGCCCGCCGCCGCCGGCGAGCGACGCCGCGCGAAGGAGGCTCGCGCAGCCCATGAGCCCGAACGTGCCGGCTGCGATCGTCGCCACGAGCCCGAAGTGGGCGAGAGTCCAGTCCTGCCACGTGGCCGGGCCGGCGTAGAGGTCGTTGCCGTAAAGGCGCAGGGCCGCGGTCACAGCCGCCGTGGTCGCGGCCGCCACGAGGGCGAACGACAGCACGAACAGGCCCACCAGCACGCGGCTCGTGCGGCGCGTCGCTTCTTGGCGCGCGAAGAAGTCCACCGCTCGGCGGTCAGTCGGGCGCGATCAGCTGAACGACACCTTCGGCACGGCGCGCTTCTCCGCCGACTCGATATCGAGGAACTCGGCCTGCTTGAACGAGAAGTTGTTCGCGATAAGGTTGCTCGGGAAGCTTTGGCAAGCGTTGTTGTACGAGAGCACGGCATCGTTGAACGCCTGCCGCGCGAACGCGACCTTGTTCTCGGTGGACGCAAGCTCCTCTTGCAGCGCCTGCATGTTTTGATTGGCCTTGAGGTCCGGATAGGCCTCGGTGAGCGCGAACAGGCGGCCGAGCGTGCCGCCCAAGCTCGTCTCCGCGGCGGCGAGCTGCTTGATCGCTTCCGGATCGGAGGGGTCTGCCGCGGCTTTCTTCAGCCCGGCATGGGCGGCGTTGCGCGCGGCGATCACGGCCTCGAGGGTGCCACGCTCGTGGCTCATGTAACCCTTCACCGCCTCGACGAGATTCGGGATCAGGTCGTAGCGGCGCGTGAGCTGCACGTCGATTTGCGAGAAAGCGTTACGCACGCGGTTGCGCAGGCTCACGAGATTGTTGTACATCCCTATGAGCCAGAAGACGATCAGCGCCAGGACGACCAACGTGATCACTATTCCCACGAATGCGCTCCTCGAGAGTTCGATGGCGCCGAGAATACGCCGCTCCGAAGCGGTGCGGCAACGAGCTTGCCTCGTGCTCGCGACTTTTGCAGGAGCGTGGCTCGCGCTCGCCGCGGCACCCGCCTCGGCGGCGTGGGTGGGCGACGCGATGGACCTCATGGGCACGCGCGTGTCCGTGGACCTCTGGGCCGACGACGAGCAGCGCGGCCGCGAGCTCGTGGCGCTGGTCATGGAGGACTACCGGCGCATCGACCGGGAGATGAGCACCTACAAGCCCGACAGCGAGATCTCGCGCGTCAACGATCACGCCGCCGAGATGCCGATCGCCGTGAGCGGCGAGCTGTTCTCCTTGATCAAGATCTCGCTCGATCTCTCGGTTGCGAGCCGCGGCGCCTTCGACATCACCTACGACAGCGTGGGCTATCTCTACGATTTCCACGAGCACAAGCGGCCTACCGACAGCGAGATCACCGAGCACTTGGGCGCCGTCGACTATCGGCACGTGATCCTCGACGCCAAGGCGCGCACCGTGCGCTTCACGCAGCCGGGCGTGCGCATCAATCTCGGCGGCATCGCGAAGGGCTACACGGTGGAGCACGCGGCGCAGCTATTGAAGGAGAAGGGCGTGGAGCACGCGCTGCTCAACGCCGGCGGCGACACGCGCGTGATCGGCGACCGGCGTGGCAAGCCGTGGATCATCGCGATGCAGCATCCGCGCGACGCGACCAAGATCGTCACGAAGCTGCCGATCGAGGACGAGGCGTTCTCCACGGCGGGCGACTACGAGCGCTACTTCGAGGAGGACGGTCACCGCTATCACCACGTGATCAACCCCGCCACCGGCAAGCCCACCGAAGGAATCCTCACGGTCGCGGTGCTCGGCCCCGACGGCACGATGACCGACGGCCTCGACACGGCGATCTTCGTGCTCGGCGTCGAGAAGGGCCTCGAGCTCATCAAGCACTATCCGGACTACGAGACGATCATCGTCGACGCGACCGGCAAGGTGTTCTACTCCGAAGGCCTCGAGCCGCCCCCCGGAAATTAGGGGCAGGCTACTTTTCGTTTCAGCGCCGACGGTAGAGCCCATGGCGTCCCGAAGGCGGGAGCGTGCGCGCGCCGCTGGGACGAGTCGCCCCGGGGCTGTCATTGCGCGATCCAGTGGAATCAAGGGCTTCCTGCTCGGGGGGGCTTGGCGCAGTCGTTGCAAAGGCCGCACATCGGGGGTGATCCATGTGGCAGGACCTGCGTTTCAGCTTGCGATTGATCGCCAAGGAGCCGTGGTTCGCGGCGGCGGTAGTGGTGACGCTCGCGCTCGGCATGGGCGTGAACGCGATCGGCTTCGCCGTCGACTCGGCGCTTCTGCGGGGACCGGCGTTCCCGGAAGCCGGGCGCTTGTACACGATCGCGTGGCAGAGCCGCTTCGGCTTGCAGGACGAAGCCTCGTACCCCGACCTGCGCGACTTGCGCGAGCAGAGCCGCGAGTTCGCTGCGCTCGCAGGTTATCGCGAGGCCGGCATCGACATCAGCGGCGATGCGTCGTCACCGGAGCGTGTGGCCGGCGCGTTCGTGACGGCGAACACGTTCGACGTCTTGCAGCAACGCCCATTGCTCGGCAGGACTTTCGCTCCGGGCGAGGATGAAGCCGGCGCCGATCCGGTCGTGGTGATCGGCTCGAGTCTCTGGCAATCCCGTTACGGAGGCGACCCGAGCGTGATCGGCAAGACGCTGCGCGTCGACGCCAAGCCGGCCACGATCGTCGGCGTGATGCCGCCGCGGATGGGCTTCCCGGAGAACGCGCAAATCTGGGCGCCGCTCGCGCCGAACGCCGCGCTCGAATCGCGCAGCGCCCGCGTCGTGAGCGTGTTCGGGCGGCTCGCCGCCGGCGCGGACGAGCGCACTGCGGCGAGTGAGGTGGCCGCGATCGGCGGCCGGCTGGCGGCGGCGTACCCTGGGGACTACGGCGACAACTCGGCCCTGCGTGTGGAGAGCTTCGCCGAAAGCTTCGCCGGCGGCGAGGCGGCCACGATGTTCGCCGCCGTCATGGCGGCGGCCGTGATCGTGCTCGCGATCTCGTGCTTCAACGTCGCAAACCTCATGCTCGCGCGAGCGACGCATCGCGCGCGCGAGGCCGCCGTTCGTGCGGCGGTCGGCGCCTCGCGTTGGCGCGTGGTACGGCAGCTGCTCGTGGAGGGTGTGCCGCTCGCGGGGATGGGCGCGGCGGCGGGCTTGCTCGTCGCGCAAGTCGGTGTGCGCGTGTTCGACGACGCGCTGCAGACGTCGGGTGCGCCGGCGTGGCTCGAGTTCGCGGTCGACGGCCGCGTGCTCGTGTACGTCGCCATATTTATGGTCGGGTCGGTGCTGCTGTTCGGCCTCGTTCCGGCGCTGCGCGCGACGGAGGGCAACGGCAACGAAGTATTGAAGGCCGGCGCGCCGAGCAGGGGCGGTGGACCGCGCGGCTCGCGGCTCGCGAGCGCGCTCGTGATCGCGCAGCTCGCGCTTACCGTGACGTTGCTCGCGGGCGCCGGGCTGCTGGGCCGCAGTCTCCTCGCGCTGTACGGTCTCGACACCGGTCTCGAGGTGGATCGCCTGATGGCGTCGCGTATCGAGCTGCCGGAAGCGCGCTACGGCACGGCGGAGCAGCGCGCCGCGTTTCTCGAGCAGTTGGACGAGCGGCTCGCTGCGACTCCGAACGCAGAGCGGCACGCCGTGACCACGGGCGTGCCGCCGGCCGACGGCGGCGAGCGTCGCGCTGAGGCGGAGCGCACCGGCGACTCGGCCGGCGCGTCGCCGCGATTGGTTTCCACCGTGACGATCAGCCCCGAGTTCTTCGACGTCGTCGAGCGCCCGATCCTGCGCGGCCGCGGCTTCGACGCAGCAGACGGCGCGCCCGGCGTCGCGAGCGTGATCGTCAACGAGCGGTTCGCGGCGATGTTTTTCCCCGGGCAAGAGGCGCTCGGCCGGCGCATTCGGGTGTCGCAGGCGATGGTCCCCGCGGCCGGCGACAAGTTCGTCCTTTTTCGCCCCGGGCAGCAGGACGACGAGTGGCGAACGATCGTCGGCATCAGCGCGTCGATACCGCATGGCTCGGTGCGAGAGTCTTACGCGAGCCCGGTCGTCTATCTGCCTTACAGGCAGGAATCTCCGGCCGCCGTCTCGCTGCTGATTCGCAGCGACGCTCCGCCCGAGTCCGTGGCCGCGACTCTGCGGGCCGCGGTCCAAGCTCTCGACGGCGACCTGCCGATCGCCGGCGTGCAAACCGTCGAGCAGCTCCTCGCGGCGGACAGGTGGCCGTACCGCGTGTTCGGCGCGTTGTTCGGCTTGCTCGCGTCGATCGCGACGGTGTTGTCGTGCGTCGGTCTCTACGCCGTGATGGCGTATTCGGTCGCGCAGCGCACCCACGAGATCGGCGTGCGCATGGCGATCGGCGCCCACGGTCGGCAAGTGTCGTGGCTGGTCTTGAGACGCGCATTGCTGCAAGTCGGGATCGGCTTGCCGCTCGGGTTGGCCGGCGCCGTCGTGCTCGGCTTGGTGCTGCGCCGGATCTTGATCGTTCCGCCCGCGGATCCCGCGACGCTCACGGGAATCAGCGTCTTGCTGGCGACGGTGGCGCTCGCGGCGTGCGCGCTGCCCGCGCGCCGCGCAACCCGCGTCGATCCGCTGGCCGCGCTGCGCGCGGATTGACTACATCACCGACGGAACGGCGCGCGGTGTCCCGTTCGCGTCAGCTGCGGCGCCCACGCTCGATCGGCGTGACGTTGCGCAGCGACTCCCCGGCGAAGAAGCGCCGCATCTGCATCGCGGCCTTGAGCTTCGCGGTGCGCACGTAGCTCTGATAGAAGAAGTCCTTGATGACCTCGATCAGCACCGCCGACTCG
>DASUFK010000362.1:0-9078 GCA_036274615.1 Gammaproteobacteria bacterium
GGTCACATCTACTGCACGGCGGAGCAGGTCGAGCCGGAGCTTCACGCCGTGCTCGACATGTACGCCGAGGTCTACGCGCTGCTCGGCATCGACAGTCCGCGCTTCCGCCTGTCGCGGCGCGATCCCGCTGACGCGCGCGGCAAGTACGTCGACGACGACGCATCGTGGGATTGGGCCGAAGCGCTGCTGCGCCGCGTGCTCGACGCCCGCGGCGTTCGCTACGACGACGGCCTGGGTCACGCGGCGTTCTACGGCCCCAAGATCGACATCCAAGTGCGCACGCTCGGCGGCACGGAGGAAACGCTGTCCACGGTGCAGGTCGACTTCGCACAGCCGAAACGGCTGGGTCTCACGTACATGGCGTCGTCCGGGCAACCCGCGGTGCCGTTCTGCATCCATCGCGCGCCGCTCTCCACGCACGAGCGGTTCGTCGCGTTCCTGACCGAGCTCTACGGCGGCGCCTTCCCCACGTGGCTCGCGCCCGTGCAGCTGCTCGTCGTTCCGGTATCGGATGCGGTGCGCGACTACGCCGACCGCGTCGTGCGGCAGCTACGCGCGAAGCTCGTGCGGGCGGCAGTCGCACCGTCCGGCGCCACGGTGGCGCGCGCGGTGCGCGACGCGGCGGAGCGCAAGGTTCCGAACATCGCCGTCGTCGGCAAGCGCGAAGAAGCCGACGGCAGTGTGTCGCTGCGTGTGCGCGGCGGGGAGCGGCCGACGGTGCTCGGCGTCGAGGAGATCGAGCGGAGGTTGCTCGACGCAATCGCGCGTCGTAGCCGCGAGCTCGGCGGCGTCGATCGGTAGGCGGGAGCGCGACAAAGCCGAGCGGCGACCGCAGCTCAATGCGACGGCCGCGCCCGATCCGACGGCAGCATGATCCCCGTCGGTGCCGAGCTCCGCGGCGGCTCCGGTCCGGGTGTGGGCGGCGGCGTTCCGCCCGGCGGCACTCGGCGCGACGATCCTGGTTGCACCACCCCGGGCGACGCTGCCTGCACTGCGGGCGGCGGCGCTGCGTGCGCCGCGGCCGGCGGACCGCCAACCGCCGGCGCGCCACCCTCACGCAGCCACGCACACTTGCGCGCCTGCGCGAGCTCGAACAAATATTGACCGCGCATGGCCGGGCCGGCCGCCTCGCTCCGCGCGATCGCAAAGACCTCGGCCTGCAGCGCCTCGCAAGTCATCTTGTCATCGCCCGGGCGCACGACGCTCGCGGCGCCTCGTGCTTGCGCGTCGAGGATTTTCTGAGGAGCTTGCTGCGCCTGGTCGGCCGGGCTCTGCGCACCGGCGGGCGACAGCGCGAAAGCGGACGCGAGCAGCAGGAAGGCTCTCATGTGGTTCCGCTTTCCGCGGGCCGGAGACCGCTCGGAGTCTACGCCGGACGACTCGCAAGTAAAGCGGCGGCGCCGCCTGACGCTCGTAATGCTCATGGTCCCGCTGTTCGCGCTCGGCCTGTGGGCACTGCATGGGCGCGCACGACGCTTCTACGCCGAGCACCTCGTCGCATCGTTCTACACCTACGGATTTCTGCTGCTCTGGCTCGCGGCAGGCACGGTCGCGCTCACCGAGCTGTTCCGTGCAGGGCTCGCTCTCGGCTTTGGCTTCACGGGTGCTGTTCTTCACCGCGTTCTACGCGACCTGAGGTTCTCCAGCGCGAGCGTGGGCAAGCGTCAGGCCACGGTGACTCCGGCGCGCCGGTAGCGCCCCACGTACGCGGCCTTGCCGACCACTCTGCCCTCCATCGCGGCGAGCAACTCCACGCGGCTCGCGGTCACCGGCAGCTCGAGCCAGGAGCCGAGCGCGTACAGTTCGAGGATGTAGTGGTGATAACGCGGCCCCGGCGGCGCGCCCGGGCCGAGATAGGCGTTGCGGTCCTCGACGTTCCTGCCGACCACCGAGCCGTCGGGCAGGTCGCCTTCGGGAATCGTGCGCACGGTTCCCGGGATGTTCCAGGCCACCCAGTGCGAGCCATCCTCGACGCGGCCGTCGAGGGCAACGTCCACGTCGTGGAAGATCAACGCGAAGCTCACGGTGCCGTCCGGCACGTCCGACAGATAGAAGCCTGGTTGCACGTTGTCGCCGAAGCAACCGTACTTCGCGGGAACGATGCCGCCGTCGTCGAACGCGTCGCTTTCCATGTGCAGCGTCATGGGCGCCTCCTTGCGGCCCTCGATACAAGATGAGACGGCGGCGCAGGCGCGGCGTTCCCGTTCGGCGTGAGAACTAAGTCCCAGACCTGTCCCTTGGGCCTGCCAAGGGACCAACCGGGTCTTACCCAGGGACAGAGGTCAGCGCTTCGGGAACATCAAGACGTGGTCGTGAAACGCGGGCCCCAGCCCGGCGCGAGCGCCGGCGCCTCGATACAGCGGCCGACGACGCCACTGCTTGGCAAGGCTGTCGACGTTCTGCGCGTGCGCACGTGCGCACCGGTTATCGTGTGAAAGCCGGTGCGGAATGTAGAGCGCCGGGCGGCGGCTCCGACTTACTCGTGAACGCGCCGCTCCGTGCGCCGCGACCCAAGGAGAAAGCGATGAAATACATATTGATGATGCAGTTCCCGCTCTCGAGCTGGAAAAGCCAGCGTTTCGGCCTCTGGCCCGAGAAGGATCAGAAGGCCCACTACGATTTCCTCAAGCGCTTCAATCGGGAGCTCATGGAGGCGGGCGAGTTCGTGCGCACCGAGGGCCTCGGCGGGCCCGAGCAGATGAAGATCGTGCGCGCCACGAAGACCGGCGCGCCCGCGGTCACGGACGGGCCGTTCCCGGAATCGAAGGAGGTGCTGGCCGGCTACTGGGTGATCGACGTGGAAACTCCGCAGCGCGCCTACGAGCTCGCCGCGCGTGCGTCGGCCGCGCCCGGCCCCGGCGGCAAGCCGCTCGACATGCCGATCGAGGTGCATCCCGTGATGTTCACCAAGGCTAGCGGCGACGACCCCACGTCCTTCGGGTGAGCAAGCTGCGAAACTCTGAGGAGCACCTGCTGCGCGAGCTCGCGCCGCAGGTGCTCGGCGCCGTCGTGCGACGTTACCGCAATTTCGCGGCGGCCGAGGACGCGGTGCAGGAAGCGCTCGTGGCGGCGGCCGCGCAGTGGCCCGACGAGGGCGTGCCGAACAATCCGCGCGCCTGGCTCATCCAAGTGGCGGCGCGGCGCCTCACCGATCAGCTGCGCAGGGAGCTCGCGCGGCGCCGGCGCGAGACCGAGCTCGTGCGCCGCGAGCCGCCGGAGTCCGAGCTGGCGCCGCCGCCCGAGGACGCGGAGCTCGGCGAGCAAGACGACACGCTGCTGCTGCTGTTCATGTGCTGCCACCCGGTGCTCACGCCCGCGTCGGCCATCGCGCTCACGCTTCGCGCCGTTGGCGGTTTGACGACGGCCGAGATCGCGAACGCGTATCTGGTGCCCGAGGCCACGATGGCGCAACGCATCAGCCGCGCGAAGGAAAAGATCAAGGACTCGGGCGTGCCGTTCGCGATGCCCACTGAGCGAGAGGCGGACGAGCGCCTGGCGTCGGTGCTGCACGTGCTCTACCTGGTCTTCAACGAGGGCTACGCGAGCAGCATCGGCGACGCGCTCCAGCGCGCCGATCTCGTCGCCGAAGCGCTGCGGCTCACGCGCGCCGTGCGCACGCTGCTGCCCGACGACGGCGAGGTCGCCGGCCTGCTCTCGCTCATGTTGCTCACCGACGCGCGCCGCGCCGCGCGCACGGGCCCGGGGGGCGAGCTGATTCCGCTCGCGAAGCAGGACCGCGCGCTCTGGGACCGCGCGCTCGTCGACGAAGGCGTGGCGCTGATCAGCGCGACGCTGTCGCGCGGCTCGGTCGGCCCGTATCAGCTGCAAGCCGCGATCGCGGCCGTGCACGACGAGGCGCTGCGCGCGGAGGACACCGACTGGCCGCAGATCCTCGCGCTCTACGGCCTGCTCGAGCGGATGTCGGACAATCCGATGGTCACGCTGAACCGCGCCGTGGCGGTGGCAATGGTGCACGGCCCGCGCGCGGGCCTCGAGCTGCTCGACACGCTGCGCGCCGATCCGCGTCTAGCCGAGCACTACCGGCTCGCCGCGGTGCGCGCACACCTCCACGAGATGGCCGGCGACGCCGGCGCCGCCATCGCCGACTATCTCGCGGCGGCACAGCGCACGACGAGCATCCCCGAGCGCGACTACCTCCACGCCCAAGCCGCCGCCCTCCAAAAATAGGGACATGCTGATTTATCGGACGTCGGAGCGAACCGACGTCGCCGGCGCCGCGGTCCCGGCGCCGGCCCGGTCAAGCGCCGCCGCCGGAGAAGACGAGCGCGCGCCATGAGCCCTGCGCGTCTTCGAGCATGCGCTCAGCGAGTTCTCGGAGCCGCAACCGGACGTCGTGCTGCTGAAGCCGCGGGCCGATTTCTACCGCAGCGCATTCGCCACCGGCGCCGACACGTACCTCGTGCTCGAGGTCAGCGACTCCACGGTCGAGTCAGGCGCCGCGTCCGCCGCCGTCGAAGGCGAGCACGCGCCATGGGCCTCGCGAATCCTCGAGCTCCCGTTCGACGAAGTCGCCGCCCGTATAACGCCTGACGATGGTGCGCCAGAACTCGAGCGCCGCGGAGTTTCGCTCGAGCACGCGAACCACCCATCGCCCGGGCAACGCATCCCACAGCGCGAAGGCCGCGCGGCTTCCCACTCCGGCGCCGCGGTGCGCACGCAGCACGAAGAACTCGGCCACGTCGAGCTCGTCCGGGGCATTGCACGGCTGCAACCCGCGGGCCGCGAGCGCGAAGCCCGCCAGCCGGCCGGCGCGCTTGATCAGGAACGCGTAGCGCGACGCCGGCGCCTGCCAGTAGAGCGGCAGCTTGTCGTAGCCGTAACGGCCGTCCGCCCCGAGCTCCACGGGAAAGATCGCGCTGAGGTCGTGGGTGTAGAGCTCGAGTAGGTTGGCCAGCAGCGGCGCGTCACTCGCGGTGGCGCGCACGAGGCTCACGGATTCGGAGCGCTCTGAATCGGCCGGCACCGTCGTCAGCTGTGGTCCTTGAGATAGTTCTTGCGATACAGCGCGTCCGCGTGATCCTTCTCGCGCTTGATGCCGCGCGCCTTCGCGCGGCCCACCTTCGTGGAGCGGTCGCGCGTGGTCGTGGTGGAGATCCCGGCGGTGGCGGAGAACAGCCGCTCGGCACCCGCGGCGCCGCACTTCGGGCACGCGGGCGTTACGCCCACCTTCACGAGCTCCTCGAATTTCTTGCCGCACTGGCGGCACTTGAAGTCGTAGAGAGGCATGCACGTAAGGATACTACGGCGCGTCCGAAGCGATGACGTGCTTCTCGATGCTCGAGCGCAGCTGCGCGCGCGTAAGCCCGGGCAGCCGCCGACCCCAATGCTACAGGCAGATGCTCGCTCGTGATGTGCCCGCCCCCGCAAAGGATCACCGCGCGCTCGACCGCGTTGTGCAGCTCCCGCACGTTGCCCGGCCATGCGTAGCCGAGCAGCTTGGCGCGCGTCTCGGGCGCCCGCCCACCCGGACGGCCGACCGAGCACCCCGCCGTCTCCAGGAACGCGTCAGTGAGCAGCGGGATGTCCTCGGGCCGGTGCCTCTCTTTAGAAGCCGATCGACGCCGACACTTGCAACGAGTACCCCTGGAACGTCGATTCGCTGGAGAGTAGCGTGCGGCGGCGTCCTGCGGAGTGACGGCGGGTCCGATCACGCGCTCGGCGCGTACGCGCGTGCCGCTCGCGGTCTCCACGGTGTGCGGGTTCACGAACCGAGCGGCGCCCGTCTTCTCGAGCACGGTGGCGCCGAGCGATTGGAGCTGCGCGCGGAACGACGAGTGCTCGCGAGCGTCCGCGACCACGTTGCGCGCCCGCTCGAGCAGCTTCGAGTAGTCGAGCGACGGGGCGCCGACACCGATCCCGTAGTCGGCAAGCCGACGTGCGTCGCGCATCATCCGGGCCGCGCGCGCGAGCGTGCGCACCGGGATCGGACCGTCATTCGCCGCCATGCCGCCGAACTCGTCGCGCGCGACCAGTGTCGCCTTCGCGCCGAGATCCGCCGCTCGCAGTGCGGCGACCACCCCCGCCGGGCCGGCGCCGATCACGAGCACGTCGCATGTAATGTTTGCCGCGTGCTCCACCGCCGCCGGCGCGGTAACAAGTCGACCAGCGCGATCGTCGAGAAACGCCGGGGGGTCCGATAGTGCCCTTTGTGCGTACGCGTCGCCTGGAACCTCTGCATGGGACCAGAGTCCATCCGCGGTCCCGCCCGAAACATGAACAATGAGGCGCAGCCCACCCAGCGAATGCTCGAGCACGCGTTCGGGGTCGAACGTTGCAGCAGCGATCCGAAGCCGGAGGGCACGCCCGTGACACAATCGGGCGCGGTGTTCACAGTGGCCTTGCGCAAGACCGCGACCGGCTGGCGGATCGCGGCGTGGGCTTGGGCCAAAGGCAAGAGACAGTGAATCGACGGGCACACCCGATCGTGGCAGGAATTCTCGCGGGTGCGGCGCTCTGCGCGCCGCGGGCGCAAGCCGATATGGATTTTCTCGAAGGCCGCGTCGACGGCTCGAAGCTCGTGCTCAGCGCCGACGTCGTGGGCGGCTGGTACCAGAGCAACGACTCGTGGTTCGGCGCGTCGGAAACGTTTCTCGGCGCGAACACCGATCACTGGGCCGAGATCGGCCTCGCGCCGGCGCTCACGTTCGAGACCAAGACGCGCGGCGGCGGCGCCATCTTCGCGGCGCTCTCCGGCGTCTACACGAGCACGGCCGGCAACGACGCGTCGGGGCTCACCATCGGTCTCACCGACACCTCGGCGTTCACGCTCGAGCAGGGCTACGTCGGCTGGGCGGCCGAGGACCTGTTCGACCGGCTCGAAGGCGACACGCTGACCATCACCGGCGGCCGTCTCGATTATTCGATCGGCAGCGGCCTGCTCATGGACGACGGCGGCGCCGACGGCGGCGACCGCGGGGGCTGGTATCTCGGGCTGCGCAAGGCGTTCTCGGAGTCGCTCGTGGCAAGCCTCGACAGCGACACGTGGCTGCTCGAGGCGTTCAACGTGAAGAACCAGCCCCGCGCCGGCGGCACGCAGGGCCAAGCCTACGGCGCGAACGCCGAGCGCAAGCTCGGCGAGGACGCGGCCGTCGGCGGAACGTACATGCAGGTCGACTCGAACGTGGCCGGCGAGGCCAAGCTCGACGTGCTGTCGCTGCGCGCGAACTGGCGCGCCGCGAACGGCCTCGGGCTCGCCGGCGAGTATGCCGACGAGAGCAGCAGCCAGATCGCCGCGACGGGCTACTTCGCGGAGGTGAGCTACGCGCGCGACGACCGCCCGTGGCTGCCGGAATTCAGCTACCGCTACGCGCACTTCGACGGCGACGACCTCGGCACGCCGAAGGACGAGCGCTTCCGCGAGATCGCCTACGGCTTCACGGACTGGGGCTCGTGGTACCAGGGCGAGATCACCGGCGAATACGCGCTCGGCAACGGCAACCTCGACAGCCAGCGCCTGCGCGCGCAATTCACGCCGCTCGACGGCGTAACGTTCAACGCAATGTACTACCGGTTCACGCTCGATCAGCCGGCGCGCCTGAGCTCGAGCAGCCGCCACTGGGGCGACGAGTACAACTTCACGCTCGACTGGCAGGTCAACGACAACGTCTACCTGGTCGCGGTGCTGGGCCTCCTGTCACCGGGCGACGCCGCGAAACGAATCACCGGCGGCAGCGACGACTGGCTGCACACGATGCTCAACATCACCTACTCGTGGTGAGCGCCGCCGCGTAACTCACCGGCAGGTGCCTGCCATGAGCCGCGCGCCGCCGAGTCGGCCGCCCCATGCATGGTATGGGCTCGACCCGAACCCTTTCCCGCACGAAGTATTGGCCGTTCGGCTTATGTTCGGGAACGTCGCTCCAGGGTAGCGTGCCCAGAGCCGCCCTTTTCACGGGCAGACCACGGGCTCGAAAGAACGCGTCCCGTCGCCTGCGCGCGATCACCGCAGCGCGGAGCGGCGTCCGCGGGATCTCGATCCCGCGCCACCCATGGCCCCACTGGAGGACCTCGTCATGACCTCGGAAACCCGCAACGATCAAACCCCGACCCTCGACGCGCTCGACCCGGCGCCCGAGAACGCGGACCGCCGCACGTTCATGATGCGCAGCGCCGTGATCGGCGCGGCCATCGTCATGACCGGCCGCACGGCATCGGCGCAAGAGCGCACCGCCGGCGCCACCGCGCCGCCGCCGGCCGTGAAGCTCTCGCCCGATCTCGACGTGGTGAAGAAAGCGTCGAAGCCCGTGATGACGGTCATCGACGAGTTCTACAAGGTCGGCCCCGGACCGTCGAGCTCGCACACGATCGGCCCGATGCGCATCACCTACGACTTCTATCAGCGCTGCACGAAGCTGCCTGCGGCCACGCTCGCGCAGGCGACCGCGCTCAAGGTGCACCTCTACGGCAGCTTGAGCGCCACGGGCATGGGCCACGGCACGGAGCGCGCCTCACTCGCCGGCATCGTCGGCAAGGAGCCGGCGACAGTGGATCCCTTGTTCCTGGACGGCCTCGCGGCGAACCCGAACCAGACGTTCGACGTGAAGCTCGGCGCGAAAACGATCAAGGCGTCGCTCAAGGACATCATCTACGACGCGCCGAAGGGCGACTTCCCGCACCCGAACACCATGACCTGCAAGCTCATGGCGGGCGACAAGGTGCTCAACGAGCTCGAGTACTACTCGGTCGGCGGCGGCTTCATCGAGTGGAAGGGCTACACGCCGCCGAAGAAGGGCGCGCCGAAGTACCCCTACTCCACGATGGCGGAGCTCCAGAAGCACGCCGACGGCGCCAAGATCACGATCGCGCAGGCCGTCATGGCCAACGAGGTGGCGGTCTCGGGCAAGACGGAAGCCGAGATCAACGCGTTCATCGACAAGGTGACCACCGCGATGGTCAACATCGTGAAGACCGGCCTCGCCTTGCCGTCGTCCACCTTGCCCGGGCCGATCAAGCTCAAGACCAAGGCCGGCGACGTCTACAAGCGCGCGATGCAGGACACGTACGAGAAGCAGCGCGGCCTGGGCGTGGTCGCGGCGTACGCGCTCGCGGGCTCGGAAG